>JAJPYQ010000007.1 GCA_021204865.1 Prevotellaceae bacterium
AAGAGGTCTACACCCCTTTGCATGAAGAGGTCTACACCCCTTTGCATGAAGAGGTGTAGACCCCTTTCGCGAAGGGGTTGTAGAACCCCTTGCATAGGGATGTCTAAAGGGTATAATACCTACGCGACAACCCCTACATAGGGGTCCAGTGGAGACCTATATAGGGGTTGCCTGAAGGGTAAGTTGAGGGGCTTAGTAAGTAGGCAGCGGGAAGTACCAGTTGTTCTCGTCGAGGAGCTTCGTCGCGAGCGAGGAGTTGCGCTGCCCCAGCTTATTGGCCAGGTACGACGGGTCTCCCCTGCGGTGAGCCACTCGCATAAGGTCGAAGAAGCGCGTGCCCTCGAATGCGAGCTCCAGTGCCTCCTCGTCCACGATGAGGTCCTCTACGCACTTCTGCACCGTGTCGTCGTAGTCTCCGCTGTAGATGTCCTCCTTTGTGAGGGTCACCCCGTAGTTCTCCTTCGCCTTCTTCGCCACCATGTCCACGTAGTTGTAGGCTCTGAGCGAGCGGTCCGAGGTCTTCACGTAGCCGCAGCCGCGGGAGTGTATGCCGTCGGTCAGGTTCTGGTCGTTGTTCTCGTAGCCGCTGGTGCTGGTCGAGCCCGCCTCGCTGTCGGAGAGGCTGGTGCGGATGAGGATGTTCACCGCCGACATCTGCCCGTCGAGGGCGGTGATGTTGAAGTTGAGGAAGCTTCCTGCTCGCTCCGCCTCACGCTGGTCGATGTACTTGAGCACGACGTTGCTGTTCTCCGAGGGCCAGTTCTGGTAGCTTACCGCTGTGGAGTCGATGGCTGCCCTGACCTGTGCGAGAGCCTCTGCCTGCTCGTCCTCGTCCTCGAAGGTCATTCCCGCCATCACCTTCTGCACAATCTCGTCGCTGCTGACGGAGGAGGTGATGACCTGCTCACCGTCGTCGTAGGTGAACTGCCACTCCTTCACCTCGTAGTCGCTCGTGCCGGGGGTGGGCAGCCAGCCGCTGTTGTTGCAGAGGCCGTCCTTAAGCACGGCGAAGGCGTAGCTCGGGTAGCCGGCGCCGCAGAGAGCCTCGGCGTAGCGCAGCCACACTTGGCTCTTGCGGTATATCATCGGGAAGACGGTGGTGAACTGCCCGTTGGGGTTCTGCTTGGTGATGAACTTCTCCGTGGAGCGCAAGCCGTTGCTGTAGGTCTGGCTCACGTCCTGCACCCAGTACTGCCTTGCGTCGCCCACGTTGGGGTCCACCTGAAGGGTGGCTGTGGTGTAGTCAGCGCCGATGTACATCTCGAACTGCTGCTGGTCGCAGAGGTCGTAGTAAGCGTCGCTTGCCATGAGCTGCTTCTTGTTGTACTGCGGGGTGAGGGAGACTGAGGCGGTGGTGACGGTGTCCTCCTGCGAGGTGCTGACGCTTATCTCCGCGTCGTAGCCGTAGAGCTCGTTAACGCCCCTGAGCACCGTTCCCCACAGCTTGTTGGTGCTTGAGGGGATGGCTGTGATGCTCTCGTTGCTCTTGCTCTGCTCTCCCGTCTCGGTCCAGGGCGTGCCGCTGTTCTTGTAGGTGGTCTGCGTCGCTCCCTCGGGGCGGTAGCCGTAAGCATAGTAGCCGCTGGGCAGCGCCCCTCCGGCTGCGACGTTGCTCAAGCCCTGGTTGCCGCTGAGGTAGTTGTAGTAGTACTGTGCCGCGCGCTCGCAGCTCGCCGCGTCGCCCTTGGCAAGGTAGAGGTCGCCGAGGATGACGTTAAGGGGTATCATAGCCTTGGTGCTGTGGCAGACGGTGGCGGTGTAGCCGTAGCTCTGGTACTGCGGGTAGCCGTACGTCATCTCCACCGTGGCGGCAGCCTCGAGCTGGTCAACGAGCTTGTCGGCAAGGTCGTCAACGGTCACCGTCTGGCAGTCCCCGTTGTTCCAGAAGTTGTCGATAGCGTCCGTCGAGAGCAGTGGCTCGGTGTAGAAGGGCACGCGCCCGTACACCTCGACGAGCTGCAGGTAGACCCAAGCCCTTATGGCTTGCACCTGTGCCGCCTCTTTCTCCATGTAGGGCTCCTTAGTGCCAGTGACGAGGGTGCTGTCGTACATGGCAAGGTATGCGTTGCAGGAGTTGATGACGTGGTAGTAGTCCGACGCCTTGAGGTAGCGGCAGCTGCCGTCGGTGGCGTTCTCCATGTCGAAGTTAAGAATAGCCTGAATGGTGTCGCTAAGGTAAGCCGTGCCGCTCACCAGTTCTCCACGGCACTCGCCAAGCACCACGTAACGCTCCGCCACGTTCTGCAAGGAGCGCAGTATGCCCCAATAGCTGTAGAGCGTGTCCTGCCCCACCTCGTAGCTGTGGCGGTCGCTGGACGGGGTGAGCATATCCTCGCAAGATGCGATGCTTACACTGAGGCAAGCCACTAAAAGGATGTATATAACAGATTTCTTTTTCATAATCTTACAGGTTGATGGATATGCCAATGTTGAAGCTGCGGCCGTAGGGGATGAGACCCGTGTCGATGCCCTGATAGAGGACACTGTTCGTGCTCGACATCTCCGGGTCGGTGCCAAGGTACTTAGTGATAGTCCAGAGGTTGTTGCCCTCAGCCCATACCTTCAGCCCTTGCAGCCAGCTGCTGGTGTAGGGGATGGTGTAGGTGAGGCGCAGGTTCTTCAGCTTGAGGTACGAGCCGTCCTCTATCCAACGGTCGCTCATACGCTCGTTGTTGCGCCAGTCGTCGCTGTCGATGTAGCAAGCCTTAGGCATACTGGTCTGCTGCCCCTCGTAGGTCCAGCGGTTGAGGGCGGCTGTGGTCTGGTTGTAGGTGGTGTTCAGCCCCTCGAGTATGCTGCGCTGGTAGTTGTAGATGTCGTTGCCAAGGGAGTACTTGAAGTTGACATCGAGGCGCAGGTTCTTCCACGTGACGCTGGTGTAGAGGTTACCGTAGATGTCGGGGTTCGGGTTGCCGATGACCACCTTGTCGTTGTCGTCTATAACACCGTCCCCGTTCTGGTCCACGAAGCGTATGTCTCCCGCCTGGAAGTTGCGGTAGGGGTCTTCAGCCAGCCCGGTGGGGTACTTAAGGTAGCCAAGCGCCCCGGCTGTGGAAGCCTCAGCGTCGCTCGCAAGCACACCGTTGGTCTGCCAGCCGTAGAAGCTGCCTGCCGCATAGCCCACGGCTGTGAGCACGTTCTCGTCGCCATAGACGCTGGTGGTGTAGTCTCCGTTGGGCAGGGAGGTTATCTTGTTGTTGTAGTGAGCGAGGGTAGCTCCCACTTCCCACTTCCAGTCTCGCTTGTTGACCACAGCTGCGTTGACATTGAACTCGAAGCCTCGGTTGGTCATCTCACCCTCGTTGGTCCAGTACTGCGTCATACCTGAGACGTATTGCAGCTCCTTGATGGTGAGCAGGTTGCTGGTCTTGTGCCAGAAGAGGTCAAGCCCAGCTTGCAGGCGGTTCTTCAGGAAAGAGCCTTCGAGGGCGACGTTCCACTTAGTGGTTGTCTCCCACTGGATGGTGCTGTTCTCGATGTTCTTAAGGTAGAGCCCCACGGTGTTCTCGGTGACCTGCTGGCTCTCCCAATAGGTGCGGGCTGCATAGTAGTCGAGGTCGTCGTTACCGCTCTGGTCGAAGCCTGCGGTAAGCTTAAGGTAGTTGACGCCCTTGACGTTCTTGAACCATCCCTCGTTGGAGATAACCCAGCCGAGTTGCAGGCTTGGGAACACGCCCCAGCTTACACCCGCAAGCTGGAAGCCGCTCTTGGTGTTGTCGCCGAACTTACTGCTGCTCTGCGAGCTTATGGTGAAGTCGGCGAAGTACTTGTTGGCGTAGTTGTACTGGGCGTCGAGGTAATAAGTCATGTCTATCCAGTTGTCCTTCGTTCCGCCATAGTTGATGTACTGCATGTTCTTGGACAGGTTAGGCAGCTTATCATTCTCGTTGTTGTAGCCTCGCATATAACTATAGGAGTAGGAATAGTTGTTGTAGCGCCATCCTCCGAACACTCCCACGGTGTGCGCCCCGTAAGTGTTCTTCCACTCGATACGGAAGTCGTTGTTGATGGTCGTCTCCTTGGTGAACTGCGACTTCAGGACGGAGGTAATGTCGCCAAGGTCGGTCAACGTGTACGAGGTCGTGCCGGCAATGGGGAGGAAGTACTTCTCATTGTTGCGGTTGAGCTGGTAGTTGAACCTGTCGCTGATGGCGAACTGCTTCGTTATCTGTAGCCTCGGGCTGACGTTGATGTTAATCTGCGTCATCTCGGCGTAGTTCTTGTTCTTGCCGTCCCCGTTCTTGATGACCCAATAAGGATTGCGCAGCGACTCGTTGATGCCAAGCGTCTTGGGGAACTTGAAGGGGTTCTGTATCCAAGTGGCGTCGGTGTTGCTGGCATACTTGCCGGCATACTCGTTGGAGAGCTGCAAGGAGCCAAGGTCTTCGTCGTGGTAGTAGGCATACTGGCTGAGCATAGGGCTGGAGATAAGCCCCAGCACGTTGGTGCTGCCTATGTTCTGCATATCGTAGTCCTCACTCCATCCACTGTCGAGAATGTTGTAGCTGGTCTGGTTGTAAGCTATGTCAAGCCCAGTGGTCAGCTTGCTGGCAATCTTGATGTCGGTGTTGAAGCGCAGGTTAAGGCGGCTCATGTCTGTGCCTACCTGCGTAGCCTCAGCCTTGGTGTAGCCGAGGGAGAGACTGTACATACCGACCTCATCACCGCCCTGCACGTTGATCTTGTAGTTCTGAACGAAGGTGTTCTCGTACATATCCTTCTGCCAGTCGGTGTTGTTGTGGAACACCTTATAGTAGTAGTTGCTGGGATTGTCGTTCAGGAAAGGCACATTGTCGGTGTTGCTGTAGGTGACATCCTTGATGGTGCTGGTGAGGTCGCCAAGATAGGTGCGGTAGTCATTACCCGAAAGCACGCTAAGTTTCTTCGGGGTCAGCTCAGTGCCTCCGTAGATACGCACGTTAATCTTGGTGGCCATACTGCGACCACGCTTGGTGTTGATGATGATGACACCATTGCCACCCTTAGCTCCGTAGAGAGCCGTGCCGTTCTTCAGCACCTCGATGCTCTCCACATTCTCGGGGTCGAGACCCGCAAGGATGTTGTTGTAGTAGCCCTCGTGAAGCGAGGTGCGCTCATACTCAGGGTCGATGATGTTACCATCGAGCACGATGAGTGGCTGGGCGTTGGCGTTGAGGGAGTTGACACCACGAATGGTTAGATAAGCTCCCTGTCCAGGGATGCCGCTGCGGCTGACACTGCGAACCGCACCGTTCAGGCGATTCTCTATGTCAGTCTCCACTGTGATGCTGCTGGTCTCGTCGAGGATGATGCCAGCTGTGCTGGTGATGGACGTGCCGTCAGTATAATAAGAGTTGAAGGCGTCGCTAATCATAGCCACGTCAACAACGTTATCCTTGGTGATAGCAGCCTGCAAGGAGGTGCAGCCCGGCACTGTGAGATATAGGCTCTTGACGAACACAGGAACATCGATGGTGTATGTTCCGTCTTCCTCTGTGAGGACAGAATACTTCTCATATCCCAGAGCCTGAATGCGTACACCACCAAGAGGAGCTCCCGTAGCGTCATCGGTAACGACACCAGTCACAGTCTTCATCTCATACTGCTTCTCAGCCTTCTCCGAAGCGGCTTTACGTTTGTTGTAGACTGCCTGAGCCTCTTGCTCGTCTACCTCATCCTGAGCGACCGCAGTGGTGATGCCCATGCCAGTGAGCATCAGGAGGCACACGCCTTTCAACAGGAAGGCACTGCGCAGAAAGTTATAACTGGCCTTTGGCGATCTCTCCTGCGCTCGGCATAGCTGGAAAGCAAGCTTTCCGCTCTGCTCTCGCTTTTGGTCGATTGTCTTCTTCATAGCTTTAGTCTTTTCTCTTTAGGATGATACGGTCTACGTAAATAGTGTTGCTGTAGCCTTCCTTACGGTCGGTTGACGAAGTTCTGGTCGTCAAGCTGAGCGTCGGGTAGCACTGCCTCATGTTCTTATAGCTGTAGGGGAACTCGAAGTCCTCGAAGAGTAAGAGTGTATCTACCTTCTCTCCGTTGTAGTCTATCTGGTCGGTCTGCACGCTTGCGTCTCTGCCATTGGCAGCGCCGTTGCAGTAACTGATAGTGGCGCGGATCTTATTCTTGATGGTGTCGCCCTCGATGGTGTCCGTGCTGGTGACATAGAAGGCAGGCACCATAACCACATAGATATCGTACTTGCCGCTCATAACCTCCGACTCGGCATTCTCACCATCCGTTCCAATAAGCTTGAAGTCGATGGTCGGGTTGCCAGTAGGGGAGTCGGGGCTAAAGCCGTAGAAGTTGTCGTAAGACACCCTGCCCACGGTGTCCACCCACGCCTCGGCAACAGAGTTGGAGAAGCTGTAGGGAGTGGCAGTGCCCGACTTGTTGGAGAAGTTGAAGAAGCTGGCTGTTCCCACCTCAATGGTGAGGTCGGGGCAGTAGACCTTAGAAGGAATATTCCAAGTGTCGGCGACGATGCCGTAGCCGTTGCTCATAAGTATCGGCGTGCCGGCAAAGACGCTCTCCTTTGCCCACGTGTCGTCTGTACGAAGCGTGTCTCCAAAGGTGTTGACGAGATACTGCGCCCTCGAGTAGTTCTGCATAAAGTCTTCAATCTGCCAGCGCCCTATGTTGCCAGCGCCATCGGGCTGGAGGTTGAGGTTGAAGCAGAGAGGCGAGAGAATGTCCATATTGATGCATTTCTCTTTGAGCGAATCCACATCGCTTACCTCACGATAGACCCCCGAGGTCCCACTGTTAGCCTTTTCGTTGTCGACATAAATGGAAGCGTAGTTGTAGTATGGCTCCAGCATCTGGTAAGCCTGCTCCCAAGCATTGTCGGTTGGAAGGAGCATTATGAACGTTGAGTCCTCGCTCTCGATGTTAGCGCCGAAGCTCTCATCATAGGTGAGATACTGGTCGGTGTTGCTGTTGGAGGGGAACTGCTTAGTCGCAGTGAACATAGTGTTGGTGGTGAAATAGACGCTGTCGACATAGGTGGGGTTGCCATTTGCGTCAGGCGCACCCTCAATGCTGTTATCCTCACTGAAGTATGTGGTGTCGCTGTCGACAATAAGGTCGTGGAACGTCATGATGTTGTTATCACTGGCGTTAGCGTCGTCCTTCAGAAACTCGTATATGTTGTAGTTGAAGGGGACTGGCGTGCCGACAGTGTGAAGTGTGCCGTTGCTGGCTGCCACGTTCTTCTCTATGAGCGGATAGCCTGCCATTGTGAAGTTGCCCTTGTCGAAGACCTGCTTCTTGCCGTTAAGCATCGTGAGTGTGTCGACTCCCCCCGCAGTGGCAACCTGCCGCCAAAGGGAAATGCTGTTTGCGAGGAACTGCTGCTGCACCGTGTAAGGGTTAGAATCAGTCAGGTCGTTCCAGCGCTGCCACTCGGAGGCTGTGAGTGCATCGTTCTCCGGAGCCCAGACGGTGAGCAGCTGCGTGCCGTCGAGCATATCCTTGTACGTGTAGTCGGCTTGCGGGTGGGTCTGGTCGCGATAGTAATGCACCTTCTCAGCTATCTCGGCAAAGTTGCTGAGGTTGGAGTTCTCGCTGATGAGTTCCCACAACGACTGCGTGGCGGCTGTACTCTCAGGATTGTCGTAGTGGTCGTTCCACGTGTCTGTGCAAGAGGGCAGAGCCAAAGCGACGACTCCGCACAGCACCGCTCCAATATAATTATATTTTCTTCTCATATTGTTTTGATTTTCGTATGATTACCAAATATCCTCTGGCGTCTGCGGGTTGTCGTATACCTCCTTGGCACAGAGCTCGATGTAGTCCATATAGAACTCCTTCGACTCATCCTCCAACACCGACTTGAACTTCAGATAGTAGGTCTTGCCTGGCTCCATCTCCTGCCGCACGATGATACGACGAGTGGTGTACTGTGAGGCTCGGGCAGTTCCGGCGCTCCCAGTGCCAGCGTGATAGTGCTCTGGACCTTTCATAAAGCCGTTGTTGCGCATCTTCTTGTCGACCTCTGCGTTGGTATCATCGTCGCCAGAAACATCTGCCTGCCAGCCAAGCAAGTCGCTCGTGCCACCAATACGCAGGTCAAGAGGAATGCCCATAGCGTACAGGTTGTCGGTGTCGCTGCCAAAGTAGACCTGACACATACCACGCAGCGATGAGTTGTTCTGCACAGCATAGCGTATCTCGTAAGTTCCCTTAAGCGGCACTGGCGGAACAACGAAGGTCATCTCATAGCGACCTGTAACGTTGAACTCGTCTCCCTGATAGTTCTGCCACCCACAAGCCAGACCGAGCAGATAATAAAATACCGTCCCGTCCTCGATGGTAACATTGTCAAGATAAGAATACTCCTGATCGGTGGGTATGCCAACACAAAGGTTGCGGTTTGTGCTGACACGGTTGGCACGGATATCGTTGCTCATAAACTCAGGGAACAGACCTGCCACATCGAAGCGCAAGCGCTGCTTCTGGAAATTCTCACGCGTCTCCTCTGCGTATGATAGCGTCACAGGACCGCCGCCGCCAGCTGGCTCAATGGGATAGATGTAGCCGTTGACTACACTCTGCGCCTCCGAGGTGACGACAGTGAAACCACACTTGTCGTCATCGCAACTCAGCTCGTGGTATGTGCCGCTACGTCCATTGTCGAGGTTGGGGAAGCGGTTGATGAAGATGGGGTCGTTGTCTATATCACTGCACTGATACAGCTTGAAGAGCCTGCGCTCACCCATAGTGGTGTAAAGCTCCCAAGTGGCAACGGAATAACGTGTGGAGGTGGAATAGTAATACCCCTTCTCGTTGTAGTGGATGACCAGCTTGTCCACAGGAATGCGCATAGGCAGGATGTGGTAGGTGACAAACTGGTTGAGCACGTTGTCCTCGCTGGCATAGTTGTCATCGTCGGTGGCATCTGGATACAAGCCCTGAGCCACTACCCAATTCTTAATGTCATCAACAGTGATGTCGCTGATGGACTTGCCCAACTTCTGCTGCCAGAAGTCATCCTTCTCCGCAAAAATGGTGAAACCATACTTGCGATGCTCTGGCAGGTAGCCAGTCTTACCGTAACTGGGGTGCGTGGGCAGATCAGAGAGAGACTCCGTGAGATAAAGCTCCTCGTATGTCTCGTCCTTGATCTTGCTCAACGTATCGATAAGGCCGCAGGCAGTGACCAGCTTTGACATCAGGATGTAGTCGCCAGAGTTCGAGTCGATGAAGCCCTTAAGCATATCGCCAAGTGTCTCGTTGCTGGGGGCCACCACAGAATGCACCTCGTGGATATAACCGTTGATTGCCACTATATCACGGTTGTTGAGGTCGATGAGACTGCCGTCGAGCACGTTGCCGTCATCGTCCTTGGTGCCGTTAATATAGATGGAATCAGGATTGTTGCCATAGTTCACTGTGAGCTTACGGTCGTTCATATTGGCAATGAGAAACTCCTCAGTGTCGTCGGGGAAGCTGCCTGTCTGGTAAGCTTCGGTGTCGTCGCCTCCGTCGATAATGCTGTTGTAGACGATTATCTTCTGTATGGAGTCGAGAACCTCATCATCGTCGAAGCCTTCCCAAGAGGGAGCGCTGATTATTTCCTTCGCGTACAAGGTGTCGAGATAATTCTGTATGGCCTCGTTGTCCGGGGCGAACACAGTGTAGTTGCCGCGGGCAGACATAAGCTGCAGCACTGTGGACTCGCTGCGTGTGCTGATTGGCACAACACCAAGAAGGCGATAGTACTCGCTGTAGTCCTCGTGCGCCTCCAGATAGCTGGCTACGGTGTTCTCAGTGAAAGTGTAGCGATCGGACATATCGATGTCTTCCTTACAGCTTTGCAGTACGCAAAGGGAAAGTATTGCCAACAGGCAGAATGTATACTTCATTATCTTGCTCATAATATACCTCTCCATTGATTACTGTTCGAATGTGTTCTTGTTCCAGACTGGATTCTGCTCAAGCATACCGTCGCTCGCCTTAATCTCCATATAATATATGATGTTGTAAAGACCATAACGGTTCTTGAAGCGGTTCTTAAGAGTGGTGTAGTTGCTGCTGAACTCGTTCTTGAGAAACTGCTCAATCATTGCCTCCACACCTGTCATTCCGTTGCCTATGGGCAGCTCTTCTGTCCACTCACGGGGGTCTTGCGTTCCGTCCTGCCCGCCGGCATGTCGCTCAGCGTAACGGACAAGATCGAACCAACGCTTGCCCTCACCGAGAAACTCTACCTGCCGCTCGTTGAGAACAGCAATCTCATACTTTTCGGAAGTGGTGTTGGCTGAAGGCTCAGGCAGGTTGCCCAAGGTTGCGCTTGTGCTTCCGCTGAAGACGGTGGAACTGGTCAGGCTCGTAACGTCATCGCTCGGTTGCAGGGAGCTACTTTGACTATCGTTGCAATACCAGCGACGGTGGATGGCGTCGACATATTTCATAGCCTCAACGCTTTCGCCCATACAAGCCAGTGCTTCAGCCTTCTGCAACATAACATCACTCAGGCGGTAGATTATCCAATTGCGATACGAATCAGCCGACGAGCCGCTTGCGCTTATACTAAGGTCGGCACACTCAGGAGAGGCACTGTTAGGCATCTCCAGACTGATGTCCCTCCACTTGAAGCAATAATAGCCAGGAAGAGTGCTGCTGTAAGAGGTTCCGCTCACGCTCGAAGCCTTGCTCCATGCCGAGAACCACATACGGCTGTCGCGGTTGCGCTCCGTAGAGCTATATATCGCACCGAGAGCCCCGTCACTCACTGCAAGATGCACATCTGTGCTGTAGCCCCACTGGTCTGTCACGACAGAGTTCTTACGCGAGTCACTGGTGTTGAACTGCAACTCGAAGATGCTCTCGTCGCTGTTTCCCGTAGAGAATATTTGGCTGTAGGCTGTCAGCTGTGGGGTCTGGCCGCTGATGAAGTTCTCGAAAGTGTTTTCAATGAGATTCACATCGGTGAGCCCGTAGGACTTAGTCGAGTTGCGGCTGCTGCCGAAGCCAGTGTTGCTGTTCTCAAGCTGCGTGGCAAGAGCGCTGAGTGCCAGGTCGGCATAGTCGACACAAAGCTGGTAGTCGCCCGTTACAGTGTGAGCCACAAGAGAGTCTTCAACACCTGCAAGGTTGTTGATAGTGACCGTGTCTGTGGTCAGTCCCCTACCCTCGTGGAGGGAAGCACGCCACAAATACATGTCGCTAAGCATCGCATAGAGGGCAGCGTTGGTGATAAGCCCCTTGGAGTCGGACGTTGATGTGAATCGGTTTCTTGCCCTGCCTTTCACACTCTCAACGTCAACTATAATGGAGTCCAATACTGCAAGCTGATTCGTCGCCGCAAAGGCTTCAACTTCTGTGTCGTTGTTAATCACCTTTGTGCTGTAGGGAACATCCTTGAAGGCGCGGATTAGATAGAAATAGTTGAGGGCACGCAAGCCTGTTATCTCTGCTTTCATCTGTGACCACTCCGATGATGTGAACTGCTTATCGTTCTCCAAGACCTCCGGCCCGTGCTGCAACACCTTATTGCAATAGTTGATGGTGGTGTAGAAACCGCCCCAGTCGAAGTACGACTCGGCTGAGTCCTTGTCGAGGCGACCCTCACGTATCTCCTTGTATAGCTGCTGGGTGGTGGTGCTTTCGTCGGCAGTGCTAAGAGTATAGGAATCGGAACGGAGGTCGCCCCAAAGCACTATCTGCTCCAAAGTGCTGCACATCTGCTGGTAAGCTGCGTAGCGAACACCCTCCAAGTCGTTCTTGTCCTCCCAGAAATCCTCCTCCACAACCTGTGTTTGAGGATAGATGGTGAGCCAGTCTTGGCACGAGGAAGCGGCTAACGTCACAACGATCAGCGCACTTACTATCTTTATTCTTTTCATTGTCTTATCCATTTTTCCTCTTCGTTAGAAACCAAGGTTTATACTGCAAGTGAAAGACTTGGCACGCGGGGTCTTGCTGCTGTCGGTAGCAACCGCATAGCCGCCAATGCTGACCTCTGGGTCAACGCCCGTATACTTCGTCCAGCAGAAGAGATTGTTGATGGTGGCAGACAAATACAGACTTCGTATGCCATACTTCTTCAGCTTCTTGACATCGAAGTTATACTTCATCTGGATGTATTGCAGACGAAGGTAGTCGCCGTTCTCAACATAGCGGTCGCTGGGCAGAGAGTTGTAGCTCGAGTATCCATAGACTGTGCTAAGGGCACGAGGAATCTCCGTGATGTCACCGTTCTTGCGCCAGCGCCAAGTGGTGGCGTAACTTTGGTTCGTGTTAGCCGTCATACTCTCATACTCACCACGGGCAAGGTTCACAATCTGGTTGCCCATACGGAAGTTGAAAGATGCGTTAATCTCAAAGTTGCCGTAATAGAGGTTGATGCCGAAGCCTCCATAGCACTTGGGGTTGGAGTTGCCGAGGTAGACCATATCGTAACGATCTATTGAACCATCGTGGTTTATGTCCTCATAAATGGCGTCACCACCTTGGAACTGGTAGCGGCTCGACTCGCTGTAGCAATAATACAGAGGCAGAGGGTTGCCCTTTGCGTCTGTCAGCATATTGCCGTTGGCATCGTAAGCTATCGGGCAAGTGTAGTTCTCACCACGACGCGCGGCTGCGGCTGCTGTGTTGATGGCGTTGCCGGCAGCGTCGTAGCCAGTACCGTATGCCTCGGCATATTCTGCGCTGGTGCAGACATTGCCATCAGCATCCACCTCTGCGTAGCCATAGCTCTTGAAAGAGGCTGTGGTGTAACCATTGTGGTCGTAGTCGTAGCGGAACACGCCCTTATACTTCAGGCCGTAGATGGAGCCTAAGGCATTGCCCACCTGAACTCGCTGGTTGTACGAAAGGTTAGTCGGGTTCCATGTCTCTGAGCCGTTCAAGTCCTCAAGTATCAAGGCATCCATCTCCTCCACTGTGTTGAAGTTCTGCGAGACGTTGCCACGCAACTTCATCGAGAACTTGCCCACCTTGGCGAACTTGGATGTGCTGAAGTTCAACTCCCAGCCTTTGTTACGCATCGTTCCTGCGTTAACCCAGTTGAGATAGCTGAAGCCGTTCGCACTGGAGATACGCTTGTTCTGCATAAGAAGGTCTGTGGTCTTCTTGTTGTAGACCTCGAACTCGAAGTTCAACAAATCGTTAAGCAGACCCAAGTTGAAACCTAAGTTCCACTGCGCTGTCTTCTCCCACTTAAGGTTAGTAAGAGAAAGGTTGTCGGGCGTTACAACGGAGTGCCCGTTGTAATAGCCGTTAGAGCTATACTTATTATACTGGTTGCCACTTGCGCTGCTCGTATTACCAGTGACACCCCACGTCGGGCGGAAAGCCAACATACTGATTACCTTGCTCGTCTTAGCCATAAACTTCTCGTCGGAGATGTTCCAGCGTGCGCCAAACGAGGGGAAAGTACCATATTTATGTCCACGACCAAAGGCAGTAGAACCATCAGTACGGACACTGACATCGAGGGAGTACTTGCTCTTATAGGAATAGTGCAACTGCTCGAAGAAGCTGTGGCTGCGCCATTCACTGTTGCTTGCGCTGGCACTGCTAAGCAAAGCCACGACGGTCGGGTCGCTGATGCCATCAGGCACGTTCCACAAGCCAAGGCTCTGGGTGGAGCTGCTTCCTGAAGTCATCTCAAAGCGGAACAGACCAGACAGGCTGTGGTCAGTGTTCTTAAACGCACTGTAGTACTGCAACTCGTGACGTGTGGTAAACTCAAGGCTCTTGTACTCGGAGTTGGTCACCAAATTGCGCTCGTTGTCAGTCAGGGCAGCCGCATTGTCGCCACCGTACACCCACTCCATGTTCTTCAGCTCACTGGGGCAATACTCATCGTTGCTGGTGTTGTATATGTTCAGCTGCACGTCGCCCTTGTAGTTCAACTGGTGCTGGTCGCCGTCCTTGCCCCAAAGCTTATAAGTCACATCGAACTGCGGGGTCAGATTATACTGTTTCTGCAACCACCATGCCTTGTTGGCGCGGGCTACGGGGTTGCCGTTGACGAACATATCCTTCAGATAGTAGCTCGTCATGCCGTCAGTCTGGTCTATCTGAGTGGTTGACGAGGTGCTGAGATTAGCAGCTAAGGGGAACATATTGAAGTAGTTACCCGTAAGGTTGCCCTGCGCATCATACTCATAGATACTCATATTAGGCATAGCCTTATAGGCACGTGCCAGAATGTCGTTACCGTAGTTCTTATGGTTGCTGGTGAAAGTCATGTTCACCGTCGTACGGAACTGTATGCGGTCGCTGACCTGATAGTCCAACGTGGTCGACTCTGTGAACTGATCCATCTTCTGCCCTATGATAGAACCAGTGCTCTTGTTATAACCTGCACCGATACGGAACTGTGCCTTCTCACCACCACCGCTTAGAGTGATGTAGTAACGGTTCTCCTTACCGAACTGCTCTACTGCGTTAACCCAATCCGTGTTGTGGTTGAAGTGGTTATAGATGTAAGGCATCGACTGGTTGTAGTTCAACTCAGCTATCTGGTCAGTGTAAGTCGACTGCATATAGGGGTTGAAGTAGGCTTCCTTCAGCATCATCGTGTAGCCGTCGCCGTCAAGCATCTTATAGCCGTCGGGCTGCCAAGTGCCGTTGAACTTGTAGGAGAAGTTAACCTGCGTGGGACCTCTCTTACCACGGCGCAGCTTAATCTCGATTACACCGTTGGCACCACGCACACCCCATTTGGCTGCTGAGGCAGCGTCCTTAAGCACTGTGATGCTCTCAATATCCTCTGTGTTCACGTTCAGCAAGGTGGAGAACTGCTCCTCGTTGTCCATATCCTCGAAGTTCACTGTCTGAGCGTCGTCGGGAAGCTCGAAGATGTGGTCGTTAACGACAATCAGAGGCTCTGCGTTACCGTTGATGGTAGTAGTACCACGCAGACGCATCGTCGTGCCCGAGCCGAGGTTACCAGAGTTGGCGACAATGTCGAGACCCGCTATCTGTCCCTGAAGGGCTTGGTCAACAGACTCGAACGCCAGACCTTCCAAGTCGTCCATCTGCATCGAGGAGACCGCTCCCGCATACTCACGTGCGGGGATGTCAAGCCCCGTTGTCGGGGCTTTCTTCTTTCCCGTCACAATCACCTCGGTCATCTGCTTGGTCGCCTCGCTCATATTCACCTTATATACATTCTTGGTGATTTGCATCACCTTGTCGGTGTAGCCCATACCGTGGAACACCAGCTTGTTCTTCTGGCTCTTCACGCTCATGGTGAAGTTACCGTTAGCGTCAGTAATGGCACTGCTTACGATACGGTTGTTAGAGTCCACCTCCTTAACCTGTACTCCAGGTATACCGCCGAATTCATCAGACACAGTACCACTGATACGGCTGATCTGTGCGCTCACTGGCATTGCCACGAGGACAAGCACCAGCAGCATAATAGACTTTATATATTTATTCATAGCAGTATTTGTTAGTGGATAGCGAATTTCTCTAAGTACCTCTTGCAACTCGACTCGTCTGCCCATGTGCTGTCGTATCTGCCACCCTCTAAGGTGGTGTGGTTTAGAACACCGTCAATCTGGTGCAACACGGCGAAGCTTGAGCCGTCGATGGTGATGCCTGCCATACTGGTCGCGTTATTAGGGGTTTTGTTGCAGGTCATGTCACGAGCCATGACGTTCACCTCTCCCATTGCCTGGTGCCAGCTGCCGCCGTAGTTGTCCTCAACATACAGCGTGCCGCCCTGACGCTTCAGTATAACCTTGCAGAAGAGGCCTTTGTCGTTGTCGTAGCTTGCCGTCACGTACTCTGTCTCTTCGATGTCGCTCTTGTCCACGAACACGCTGTTGTCGATGAAGTGGTAGCGAAGGAAGTTCGTCAGGTACGTTATCTTGGTCTGCAGGCGAAGGCTGTCCTCATAGGTTGCGGGACGCTCGTCCTCGTTCATGCAGCTGTTGAAGTCAGCCTCAATGTCGTCCCAAGAGGGAAGCCCAGCGGCTACAGCGGCGTTGATGGCGTCCTTGGTAGGAACGAAGATGGTGTAGCGGTAGTTATTGAAGAACTCGACGCTGTAGTCAGGTCCGCTCTCGTCAACGAATATCTGGTACTTCTTCAGCTCCGTCTTCTGTTGGCTTGTCGTGAGGCTCTGCTCGTCCACCAAGCCGCAGGCGCGGATGATGTCCTCGTTAGCCTCGCAGAGCTCGTAGAAGCGCTCGTAGTTGTCGTCGTCGTAAGCCTGGTCGTGAGTGAGGATGTTGAAGACGCTCCTTGCCGAGGGCACTATCGGGCTGTCGAGTATGTAAGTGGTGCCGTTCGACATGTCCTGCTCGTCGGTCACTTGGTTCAGCGTCACGCCCGGGTTAATGTTGCTCAGCCCCGCTGCCTCGTTCTCTGCCTGAAAGCCGCCTTGCACCTTCACTACCTTGCCCCCCTCGCGTATGACGCGCACGCCGCTGCCGTTCTTCGTGACGTAGTACTCGTCTTGGGCGCTGTTAATCTCGTCCGAGCCGTCCTCTATCACTATGGTGTGGCTCTCGAGTATGTCCTTAAGGCGGTTCGTTATCTCCGACTGGTTCACGCTCTCCACCAGTGAGCTGTACTGCCTTCCTATCTCGCCCGTCGTGGGCTCGTAGGCGTACAGTTCGTTGTCTATCGGGAAGCCCGTGCTCGAGTTAGCCTTCATGAAGAGGTGCATCACACGTGGCTTCTTGCTCTTGAAGCTGACGGGGTCGTAGAGGTAGTTGAGGGCAGCGTCGCTCGGCAGGAAGAAGACGAAGCGGCTCTGCATAGCCTTCAGGTAAGCGTAGTAGTTAAGTCCCATGTAGTCGGTGCTGCCAGTCGAGCCGTTGTAGATAGCCCAGCGCATCACCAGGTTCTCGGTGCTTATGTATGCGGGGGCGGCTACCGAAGTGTAGTCGGCGGGACCGTAGACCTTGTCCGTCAGGTAGATGATGCCGTTGCAGGCCAAGAGGCTACCCACGATGTGCTGAAGGTCGTCAGCGTAGAATATCTGCTCCTGTGCGTCGTCGCGCAGCTTGGTCATCTTGCTTGGCACGCTGGAGACGAAGCTGGTGAACATTATCACGTTGATGAGGGAGCGCAGCGTCGAGATGGGTATCTGGTCGATGTTGCGGAAGAGCTTCTCGTAGTCCTCGTCGGAGTGGGAGGCGCTGTACTGGACGGAGGGGTCGCAGTAGGTCTGTATCAGCTGCCATCCGCCGCCGCCTGTGGTGAAGTAAGTCCAAAGCACCTCGTCGGTGGGCACGTACATCGCGGCCATGTCGTACTGCGGTCCCGACTTCTCGTCGTAGTAGGCGTTCCATCCCGGGTCGTACTTCAGGGAGACCTCCGTCGAGGCGGCGTCGCGGAACTGCTCTCCCTGCGGGCCGTTGAGCAGTGCCGAGTGCCCCCAGCTCAGGTCGGAGAAGTATCGCTTGGAGAAGATGGAGTCGGTCCAGTCTATGCCTTGGGCTGCCATCACGTTCTTGTAGGCTTGGGTCACGCCTGCGTTGTAGAAGGGTGCGCTCCAGCGGTCGAGCATGTGGCTGAAGATGCGTGTCTGCCCGTTGGTGCGCAGCAGCTCAGCCATGTTGGGCAGTGGCTTAAGCACCTTCTCGGTGACGTTGACGTAGCCGTTCTCGCAGACCTCGTCCTTGGAGAGCACCTTTGCGTCGTAGATGTGCACGTCGCTTGTCACTCGCTCCTGCCCCATGAAGACGGCGAAGTCGTCGTCGGTGATGTTGTTGCGGGTGAGGTACTCGCTGGTGAAGTGTATCATCATCGAGAGCGAGCTGTCTGCCACGAGGTAGAGCCCGTTTCCTCCCTTCTCCGCGCGGAAGCGGCTCCAGTAGTCTGCCTCCTCGTTGCCCTCGTTGTAGTTGACGGGGATGGAGTTGCCGTCGAGGTGGGTGATGGAGTCGGTAGCCTCAACGTCGGTGTAGCGCCGCATGTACTCTCCTCGGACCACGTTGGTGCCCTCGCTGCTGGCGAGGTTCTCCATCACGATGGCGTTGTTGAGCATGCTGGTGTGGATGAGCAGCTTCTTCTGCGAGGCGCTGAGGCTCTCGTAGTCGACGGCTGTGTGCCACGGGTCGTCCTCGGGGAGCTGTGCGTTCTGGGCGAAGAAGTCTGCCCACGCGTCGTCGTTGGCCACGAAGACGGTCTTCGAGCCTGTCTTCGAGAGGATGTCCACCAGCCCGCGGTTGTTGTCTGCGTCCTCCGAGTTGTTCACGTCGGGGTCTGCCAGGAGCCTGAGGTAGTTGGTGTAGTCACCGCTCGCCTCGAGGCTTGCGTAGATGCTCGAGTTGAGCCACGAGGGCTTCTCGTCATCGAGTGTGTACTCGTCCTTGCAGGACGACGTGACACCGCAGGCTGCCAGCAGGACGAGCACCCAGGATACCTTCCCGCTTAGTTTGCTTAGACGGTTTTTCATACACGTTGGTTTTGATTGTTATGTTCTCGTTTGTTATGGGTTAACTATACTTATTAGGCAAATTTAAGGTTTATTTCGATACGCCCAAGGCTTTGGGCGTGTTTTTGTTATCTCGGGCGGCACTTTTTCGCGTTTAAGTGCCTTTACTGGGGGTGGCGGGGAGCTAAGAGGGGCGGTTTAGTCCTCACTGAAGTCTCCGCGACGACTCACTTTGAGGGACCGCGGCGACTCACTGTGAGGCTCCGTCACGACTCACCGTGAGGCTCCGCGACGACTCACTGTGAGGGACCGCGGCGACTCACTGTGAGGCTCCGTCACGACTCACTGTGAGGGACCGTGAAGCCTCACTGTGAGTCGCCGGACAACCCATTGCGAGGGGTTCAACGGAACCCATTGCGAGGGGTTCAACGGAACCCCTCGCGAGGGGTTGTCTGGCGGGTGTTATATAGGGACCACGAAGGGTAGCCGCAGGGGGCAACGAAAGAGGGCGTACCCTTGCGAGTACGCCCTCCTTAGGCTTAAGTCGATGTGCGCTTAGTTCTTGAGCACTATCTTGCGTGTGTGCGCGCCGTCGCTGACTATGTAGACGCCGGCGGGTAGCCGTGTGCCGAACTGCACCTCTACGCCCGACGTGCTGAAGGCCCTGAGCGAGCTGTCGTCTGTCCAGAGGCATCCGTCGGAGCTGTAGACGCTGAAGGCCTTGCCGCCGGGGCTCTCTATCGAGGTGGGCACGATAAGCGGGTCGAGGCTGGCGGTGTCCTCTGTGTCGTCGCTGATGATGAACCAGCCCACGTAGTCGCCGTTAGTGCTTGCCCTGTTGCCGGTGACGGAGCTGGTGCCGTCCACCTGACGGCGTATGGAGGCGCAGATGACTGCCCCGTTGTCGTCGCTCGTGGTGCTGTGCTGGCGGAAGACGCTGGCTGCGCCGTAGTTGTTGGTCTGCGGGGCGGCTATGATGTAGGGGTTGACGAGGTGGAGCGTGTCGCCCGCCTCGTTCTTGAAGTAGACGGTCTGCCTCGCCGTGCCTCCGCAGGGAGTGTCGGCGTCCCTGCCCACGGTGAGGAGCTTGCCCTGCCCGATGGCTATCTGCCCGGGCGTGCAGGCGAAGTAGTTGACGTTCTCCTTCTTCACCGAGGAGGCTGCCTCCTGCCCGACGAGCTTCGCGCTGAAGCCCTCGTTGGTGATGTCGTACACCTTCACGGTGACGGGGACATAGCTGGAGACGGCAGTGTTCTGCTGTGCCACCACCACGGGCGTAACGCCTTCGGGGAACGCCTCGGGGAAGACTACCTGCACCTCGTCGCTGCTCACGTTGCCTATCTTCTGCGAGATGAGGGTCATCTCGTCCGAGAGGTGCCAGATGGTGTCGGGCGGCAGCACGAGGTAGTCCACCGTCTCGGCGCTGCTTATCTCAACGGGGGTAGCGAGCTGCCACGGGTAGAGGCGGAACTTGAAGCTGCTCTTCGCCAAGTTCACTATCTGGTTGGTTATGCCGTTGGAGCTGTTCTTGTTGCTCACCATGCCCATCACCACGTAGGGCGCTACGTCCTGCTCCTCGATGTCGGTGGACACGGTCTCGTCGCTCGCCAGCTTAAGCTGCCCGAACTGCACCGCACCCACGCTCTGGGCTGCCGCCACGGTGACGGTCACCTCGTTGGTGGTCATCTTGGCGCTCTTGCCGCTGGTGTTGGTGTAGTACTCCACCACTTGGTAGTAGTAGATGCCCGCCTCTGTGATGGTGTCGGTGTAGGTGTACGACACGTCGCTCGAGCTGCTCTTGTCCTTGGGCGAGAGGGTGGCGATGGTGACGTACTTCGATGCCCCGGGCAGCTTGCACTGCACCTCGAGGCTGTCTATCATGTCGCCGTTGGGGTCTGTCCAGTCGAGCTTATAGGTGTTGTCCTTCTTCGTGTATGTGCCCGTGAGCTCGCTGGGAGCCTTGTACACTATCTTGGGGACGTACTCGTTCGCTGCGTTGTAGGCGAGGTCGGTCTCCATGTCGGCGTAGTACTGCCCGAGCTTCGTCAAGCCATAGCCATATACGTATGCCTTGGAAGCGTTAATCTCGCTGTTCCAGTAGTAGTAGCGCTCCACTATCGAGCTGTTGTTAAGGGTAGTGAGGATAGGCGTGGTGCCGTTGAGGCACGTCTGCTGTAATGCGTCTGTGTATTCGCTTGAGTAATGGCCCTCACTGTCCTTTGACACATAGCTGAATATGCCGTTCGTGTTCCACGACGCTCCCCACACCCACTCGCTTATCCAGATGGGGCGACCGTTGCCGTAGTAGCTGCTGTAGTAATTGAGGTTGCTCTCCGTGAATTGCCCTGATGTCCAGTAGCAGTGCAGGTCAAGGATGTCGCAACGCCAACCCCTTGCGTCTATGCTGTCCATGAAGGCTTTAAGGTGGGGCATGCTGCCGTCGTGGCTGCTCTCGGAGCAAAGGCGCATGCCAGTGCGCATAAGGTTCTGCCAGTTGTTAAGCACTGTCTCCACGTCCTGCGGTTGGTCGTCCCCGCTGTTGCCTGGCTCGTTGTTGGTCTTAAGGTGGGGGCTGTAAGTCACGCCTCCGCAAGCCGACGACGACGGCCAGTCCTCGTAGATGTGGTGAGGCACGCACTCCTGGTCGGGCAGGCGGCTCTCGCCGAGACCGAAGCTGTAGCAGCTCGTCACGTTCAGTGCGTCGCAGATGTCTGCGCCCGTGTCGTTACCCAAGCCCTTCTTCTGCGAGTTATACCACTTGAAGACACGGTAGCTCGATATCTTGCCGTTGAGGGGCGCGGGCACGGAGGACACCTCGAGGTCTGCCTTATCGGCGATGAAGCAGCGGCTGTATCCCCAGCCACTCGTGCCAGTGGCGAAGGTGACCATATAGCCACGCTTCAGCTTGAAGGAGCGTATGTTGTTGTTAAGCGTAAGCGTGGTGAGGGTGTTCATATAGCCGCCCGTGTTGCCCGTGCCGTAGCCGTTGTAGGAGTCTCCCCCGTAGTCTTCCTCCGTGTAGCAGGTCAGGGGCTTGAAGTCTGTGCCGTAGGGATAGACGATAGCGCCCGCTCCGAAGAGCCTCACCTGGCAGTTCTCGTCCACGACCGCCTGCTCACCGTTAATATATATATGGTCGAGGTAGCTGCTTATCACCTTGCTCGGCTTCACGTGCGAGAGGATGACCACGGCGTGCTCCGTGTCGATGATGTTCACGCTGCCCGCCGTTGCGAAGGGTTCTGCGCTGGTTATCACATAGTCCACGTCGCCCGTCACGTCAACGCCGTCGGTCACCTGAGTGACGGTGGCGGTGCTATTGTCCGCCATAACGCCTGCCGCAAGGAGCAGGGCAGGCAGGAATGCGAGTAATCTTTTCATGGTTTATAGGTGTTATAAGTGGGTTGGTCTTGGTTACTTGCTAAGGAAGAGCTTTATCTTCTGCTCAAGTGCGGCGTAAGCCTTAAGCGAAGCGTCCCGCTTCAGCGTCTCGTGTATCTCCTCGAGCATCTCCTTTCGGTTCTGTATCTGGTAGAGGCTGAGGGTTGGTATGGCGCGCTCGCGGAGATCTTTCTCGTAGGCGAGGATGCGCTCCCATGCCCGCAGCAGGTCAAGCTCAGGCTGCGTGATGGTTATCACCGTGCCGTGCCTTGGGGTAAACCTGCCGCTCGTCTTGGTGTTAGTCACCTGCTTGAAGGTCTTGAGGTCGGTGCTTTCGCAGAACTGGTAGTGGTGGTTCATGTAGCAGTCGTACATAAGCACCCACGTCCCGTCGAAGAGACGGAACACTCCGCTGCCCTCAACCTGCTCCTTCGTGTCCTGGCAATAGCCGTCGAGCAGCGTCCACTCCTCGCTGTTTAGCAGCGACTTTGCCACGAACTGCCTTATGCCCTTTTTCTTCTGCCCCTCGGTCTTGAAGAATATGTGGTACAGCCCGTCGTCGTCCATCACTATGTCCGTGTCGATGCAAGCGTCACCGATGTCGAAGAGAACCTGCGGCTCGCCCTCGAAGTCACTGAAGTCTTCGTTGGCGTACACGTAGTAAACCCTGTCGTAGGGACAGTTGCCGTCGTTGGTCATCACGCTGAAGTAGACCATGTACTTGCCTTTCTCCTTGTCGTAGATGGTCTGAGGAGCCCACACTCTCGTAACGTGCTGGAACATCGTTCCCTTATATCTTGAGGGGAAGTTAATGGCGTGATGCTCCCAGTTGATAAGGTTGCGCGAGCGCATAAGCACCAGTCCGCGGTTCGACGACCAGCCTTGGCTGCACGCCATGTCTGTTGCCACCTGGTAGAACCAGCCGTCTTCTCCTCTTAATATATGCGGGTCGCGCACGGCTTTCTTGTGAGCTATCGTGTCGCTCGCTATGACGGGATGCCCGTTGTTCAGCGGCTTGTAGTTCCACCCGTCCACGCTCGTGGCGTAACATATCTGCTCTTGCTCGATAGAGTTGCCCGTGAAGTAGGTGAACAAGTAAGCCACATACTTATCTTTGGCAAGTGCGAAGCCCGTGGATAACATAGCGGCCAGCACAACCGCACATATCCGTTTGAAGCCGTTTCCCATGGAAGTCTATTGTTTTGTTTGTTCTTTATTGTCGTTTTGAGGCGTGTAAGCGCAACATTCCTCGCAAAGGTACAAAACTAAATGATAAAGCGCAATCGAATGCTGATTTTTCTGACAATGGGGCGAAAACAAGGCGGCCGAGGGGCGACAACAAAGAAATAATCGCATAACTTTGCCCAGAGAATAACCAAGGATCTAACGGAAAAAGGACTATGACACTGAAAGAATTATGCGAGGCACGTTACAGCTGCCGCCACTACACCAGCGCTCCCCTGGAGCAAGAGAAGCTTGAATACATCAAAGAGTGCGCCCGCCTTGCCCCGAGCGCAAAGAACATCCAGCCCTGGAAGTTCAAGCTTGTGACCGACAAGCCCACATTGGATAAGGTCTGCGCCTGCTACGCCCTCGACTGGCTCCGCACCGCCCCCGCCATCGTCATCTGTATGGAGAACCGAGAAGAGGCTTGGACCCGCGAGGCAGACGGCAAGAACCACGCCGACATCGACGTGGCTATTGCCACCGAACACTTATGCCTTGCCGCCGCCGAACAGGGGCTTGGCTCGTGCTGGATATGCAACTTCAACGTCGAGAAGCTTAAGAAAACGGTGGCTCTCCCCGCTGGTTTCGAACCGGCAGCCCTCATTCCTCTGGGATATGCCGCGGACACTGTGACCACCAAGCACCGCAAGCCCACGGAAGAAGTGTGGCTGTAAGCCCATCTTGACCAAGCAGTCTCCCTCGCGCGCGCGTATATATAATAAAGGTATAGTTTAAGCTTTTCCCGCTATCTCAGCCCACGTTTTGCGTCCCCTCACGTAGTATTGCCAGACGATGCTGCCTGCGTTATCGCCAATCATATCGCAGACGGTGCGCCGAAGGTTCTCTCTTCTGTCCTTCGCAAAGCGGGACCTCATCCGCAAGAATGCCCACCATGCCCGCGGGACAGCAAGAGAAGAGCGCCATTCCCCGGCGAAAAGGAACCTGAGAGAGGCAGCCGCGTCGAGAAGAAGCCGCAACGCCATCACCCTCGGCAGGCGAGACGAGGGCATATTCTTGTAGACAAGCAGCAGGTTGTTGCGGAAGTTAAGGAAGGTCTTAAACGGGTTCTCAGCCGGCAACGTGCCGCCTCCCACGTGATAAGCCACGCTCTCAGGCACGCAAACCACCTGCCTGCCCCTCGCCCTCAAGCGCCAACAGAGGTCTATCTCTTCCTGATGGGCGAAAAAGCGAGCGTCAAGTCCGCCCGCATCCCAGTAGTCCCGACTTCGGACCATCAGGCAAGCGCCCGTCGCCCAGTGGCAAAGCAGCGGCTTGTCATACTGGTGTTCGTCCCTTTCCACCGTGCCGAACACCCTGCCACGGCAATAAGGATAGCCAAGACCGTCGAGAAATCCGCCACAAGCGCCCGCATACTCGAAGCAGTCCGTGTGGCTTTGGCTCAACAACTTAGGCTGACAAGCCGCCACCTCAGGGTGCGACTCCATGTACGACAGCATAGGCTGGAACCAGCCTTGCCGCACCTCAACGTCGCTGTTCAGCAAGAGATAATACTCCGCCTCCACTTGTCGCAACGCCTGGTTATAGCCTTCCGCAAAGCCATAGTTGCGGTCGAGCGGGATAACTCTCACCGCGGGCATCTCCTCCTCCAGCCAGTCAAGCGAGGCATCTGTACTGCCGTTGTCAGCCACTATCACCCGTGCCGCCTGACTGTGCCGCACCACTCCCCCGAGGAAGCGGCGCATCATCCCCACCCCGTTCCAGTTGAGAATCACTATCGCCAGCTTCATACCACCGTCCCCCTCAGCATTGTCTTCTGCTCGTTCCAGCCGTCGAGCCGCACACTGACTATCTCGTTGTCAAGCTCGGACCGCACCTCCACCTTAATATAATTGTCGGTGAACCCCGTGCGGACATTGCGCCTGGGGCCGTGTTCCAGCAGGACAGGTCGCACAGTTCCTATATACTTTTCGTAGAAAGCCCTTGTCTTTTGCTCGCTAAGCGCAAGCACACGCTGACTTCTCTCATGCTTCTCCTGGGCAGACACCCTATGGGGGATGCGAAGAGCCGCCGTGCCGGGGCGCTCGCTGTAGCTGAACACGTGGAATTGACTTACGGGCAGTTCCTCCATAACCTTAAGAGATTGCTCGAAAAGCGCGCTGGTCTCGCCCCTTGTTCCCACTATGACATCGACCCCGACAAACGCGTCGGGCATCAATTCTCTTATGAGATTTACCTTCGAGCGGAAGAGATCAGCATCGTAGTGGCGGCGCATCAGGCGCAACACTTCGTCCGCTCCGCTCTGAAGCGGCAGGTGAAAGTGCGGCATGAAGCTGCAACTTGCGGCACAGACTTGCACGATCTCGTCGGTGAGCAGGTCGGGCTCTATGCTGCTTATGCGATAACGGGCTATCCCCTCCACCGTGTCCAACTGCCTCACGAGGTCGACAAACCGCTCGCCCGTCGTCTTGCCGAAGTCCCCAATATTCACGCCTGTCAGCACAATCTCCTTGGCTCCGCAGCTCGCCATCGCCTGCGCTTGCCTGACGAGCGACGAGACGGAGCCGTTTCTGCTGCGGCCTCGCGCAAAAGGAATGGTGCAATATGTGCAAAAGTAGTCGCAGCCGTCCTGAACCTTAAGGAAATATCGGGTGCGGTTGCCACAGGCGCACGAAGGGACGAAGGAACGTATTTCCGCTGGCTGTGTGGTCTCAAGCATGGTTTTCATCTTGTCCTCAGGTTTGTTCTTAGACAGACACTCCTCGATAAGCTCTACGATTTGCGCCTTCCGCTCCGTGCCGACCACGAGACTTACGCCCTCGATCATGGCGATTTCCTTAGGCTTCAGCTGAGCATAGCAGCCCGTCACCACCACACAAGCCCCGGGGTGAAGGCGGACCATACGGCGGATTGCCTGCCGGCTCTTGGCATCCGCCACCTCGGTGACGCTGCACGTGTTCACTATGCACAGGTCGGCAACCTCGCCCTTGCCCGCTGTTTGCACCCCCTCACCCCGCAGACGCTCCGCCAGACTTGCTGTCTCGGCGAAGTTCAGCTTGCAGCCCAAGGTGAGGTAAGCCGCCTTCTTTCCCCGCAATGATACATGCTCATCCATAAGCGCAAAGTTACAAAAAAACAACAATATGCATAAAAACTCGAGCGAGAGAGTGGCTCGGGGCAAATCTTATAATTGCAAAAAGCGACATCATTTGTGCAACCATAATCGGGCTTCTGCGGTCATTTTGAGGAAAAAACACGCAACCTGACGAAAAAAAAGCGGGTGGAGCGAGACAACCTAACGAAAAAGCACATAACTTTGCAGTGTTTTAGAAAGTAATTGAGTGTTTTACAGATTTTAAAAACTTAAAAAATGAAGAAACTTGCATTTTTGTTCGTAGCTGTTGCAGCTATCTCTTTCGCATCTTGCGGTAATGGCACTCAGCAGAGTGAAGAGGCTGTAGATTCCACCGAGGTGGAGGCTGTTGACGAAGAGCCCTGTGACACAACTGTTTGTGACTCTGTTCCCGCCGAGGAAGCTCCAGTTGAGGCTGAGCCAGCTGCTGAATAAGCATCTACAGACGAACAAGTAAACTGATTAAGAGCTGCACGGGAGTGTGGCTCTTTTTGTGGCTACCTCGCTTGACATATTAAACATCGGCGGCAGACATTCATTGTCTGCCGCCGATGTTTTCACGGACATTCAGCAGCATCCCGCCAGTCAATGCGCATCGCCTCGGGCGGACGAGAGAAAAAGACTGCGCGGACGAGGGGCAACGTCTCGCTATGTTTTTGCCAACGCCTCGCTAAGTTTTTGGCAACTCGTCGCTATGTTTTTGGTAACGTCTCGCTATGTCTCTGACATCTTCTCGCTATCGATGCCCCGAAGGGGCATAACTTGGTAACCAGGGGTCGAGCGTAGCGACACCTGCGGATAACGCGGTAGCCTTAATAGCGCCGAAGGTACTGCACATATTCGCCATGGACATTCCTGCTTAAGCCCCTTACTTATGGGTTGTACCTTCGGCACAAAAATTGGGCGCTGCCCCATACCGGGGGTGTCGCTTCGCTCGCTAACGCGAGCAATCCGTTTCTCTTGGGAAACGCTCCGCGTTTATGGCGGCTACGCAAATGCAACCCCTTCGGGGTTAACGTCCGTGTCCATAACCATCGTTCCGGGCTGTCGATTGATTCGCCTCGTGCGGTCGAGAGAAAAAGATAGCGAGGGCGGGAGAAAAAGATAGTGCGGTTAAGGCGAACCCCCAGAGGGGGTTCAATACGAGTAGCCGTGGGTTT
>JAJPYQ010000004.1:0-17746 GCA_021204865.1 Prevotellaceae bacterium
GTCCGTCGGAGTCTCCACAGAGGGTCCGTCGGAGTCTCCACAGAGGGTCCGTCGGAGTCTCTGCGACACCTAAGGGTAAGGCACAAAGAAACGTCCCGCATGGTCGGTGCGGGACGTTAGGGGAACGGATTTATCAAAGGGTTAGCTGAAGCGAAGGTGCGACATATACTCGTCGTAGGATATGTATCGCCCGCCCATGGATGCGAGGTGAGGCGTGCGCAGTTGGCAGTCTATAAGCTCGCGCCCCGTCTTGGGCAGGTGGCGGGCGAGGGCTATCAGGGCTACCTTGCTCGCCGAGGGCACGAGGGAGAACATGCTCTCCCCGCAGAAGCACCTGCCCGACAGCACGCCATAGAGTCCGCCCACAAGCTCTCCGTCCTGCCACACCTCAACGCTCTTGGCCAGCCCGAGGGCGTGCAGGCGCGTGTAAGCCTCTATCATGTCCTCCCCGAGCCACGCCCCCGTCTCGTTGATGCGGAGCTGGCTGCACTGGGCGATGACCTGATGGAACGCCTTGTTGAAGGAGACGGTCATCGTGCCCTTGCGCAAGAGGCTGCGCATGGAGTGCGAGATGTGTATCTCGTCGGGGAAGATGACGAAGCGGCGCATAGGACACCACCACGCTATCGTGCCCTCACGGAAGTCGTACCAAGGGAAGATGCCGTGCCCGTAAGCCAGAATGAGCCTCTCTACACTGAGGTCACCGCCTACTGCCAGCAGGCCGTTGCTCTCGCCGTTGCGTGGGTTTGGGAAGGCTATTCTCTCATCGAGCAAGTAGATCATTAGCTTCGACAACAATGTCGCCGCCCCGGCGGAGCTTGCCGTAGAGTATCTCCCTCGTGAGCAGCGGGACAAGCATGCTTTCAATGGTACGGTCCATCTCCCTTGCCCCGTACTGCCTCGAGTAGCCTCGCTCAAGGAGGAGGTCGCGAGCCGCGGGCGCAAGCGTGAGGTTGACGTTGCGGGTAGTGAGTTTGGATTTGAGTTCTCCCAGCTTCTTGTCGAGTATCAGTTCCGCCATGGGTCTGTCCATATCGCGGAACACAACGGTTGAGCTGAGACGGTTCAGGAATTCGGGCTTGAATATTCTCTTCACCTCCTTAAGCATCGCCTCGCCTGTGGTCAGTGTGCTGGCAAAGCCCACGGAGGCTTGCGAGGCGTGCTGAGCGCCAGCGTTGCTGGTCATGATGATGACGACGTGGCTGAAGTCCGCCTTGTTGCCTCGGTTGTCGGTCAACTTGCCGTAGTCCATCACCTGAAGGAGGATGTTGTATATGTCGCTGTGTGCCTTCTCTATCTCGTCGAGCAAGAGCACGCAGTTGGGGCTCTTGCGTATCGCGTCGGTGAGCAAGCCGCCGTCCTCGTAGCCAATGTAGCCTGCGGGAGAGCCTATGAGCTTGGCTACGGTGTGCTTCTCGGTGTACTCGCTCATGTCGAAGCGTATTAGCTCAACGCCGAGCTCTTGGGCAAGGACACGGGAGACCTCCGTCTTGCCCACTCCCGTGGGACCGACGAAGAGCATCGAAGCCATAGGCTTCTGCCCGTCGGTGAGACCAGCCTTAGCCATCTCCACCGCCTGCACAACCTTCGCCACCGCCTCGTCCTGCCCGTATATCTTGCTGCCTATGCGCTGCCCCAGCGTGCGCAGGAGGTTGTTGTCCTGCTCCCTTAACGCCTCCGCCTTGAGGTTGCACATCCTCGCCACCATCTCGCCCAGCAAGTCTTTGTCCACCACCTGCCGAGCCTTGTCAGTCGGGTGCGTCTCCCTCCACGCCCCCGCCTCGTCGAGCAGGTCTATCGCCTTGTCGGGAAGGGCACGCCCCTTGATGTGGCGGTCGCTCAGCAGTGCGGCGTACTCTATCGTGCCTTTGGCGTAGGAGACGTGGTGGTAGTCCTGGTACTTCTTCTTGACCCCTTTCAGTATCCTGACGGTCTCCTCCACAGAAGGCTCTCCCACGTCAATCTGCTGGAAGCGGCGAAGCAAGGCAGGCTGGCGGCTCATATAGCGGTTCATCTCCGCATATGTGGTGCTGCCTATGAAGCGAAGCTCGCCCTCCTCCATGTAAGGGCGGAGTATCTGGCTTGCGTCGAGGCTGCCCTCCATCTGCCCCGCTCCCACCATATTATGCACGTCGTCGATGTAGACTATCGCCTTGCCCTGCTGCTGAAGAGCGTCAAGCACTCCCTTCATTCGCTTCTCGAACTCGCCCCTGTACGACGAGCCTGCGAGCAAAGCGTTGAGGTCGAGCTCCCATATCTTATAGCCTTCGAGCCTCTTCGGCACTTTCCCCTTGCTAAGCAATGCGGCGAGGCCACGGGTGAGAGCCGTCTTGCCCACTCCGCTCTCGCCCACGTGCAAGGGGTTGTTCTTGTCCTTGCGGCAAAGCACTTGCAGCGTCCTCTCCAGCTCCTTCTCCCTTCCTATCAGCGGATTGAACTCGTGGACACGGTCGTTAAGGCAGGAGACGTACCTCTTCCAGTGCTGCGCCGCCTCGTCCTGCTCCTCGTCGTCGGCCGCCTCCGTGCCGTCCATCGCCTCGTCGAGTTCGTCCTCAAGCTCGTATATCTTCACGAGGTAGCCCATAAGCTCGGCAGGAGAGCACTGGATGTTGCTCTCAAGCAGGGAGTGGGCGTAGCTGTCGGGCAAACGAAGTATGGCGTTCACGAAGTGAGGCACGCTTACCACGTCGACATCAGCCCCTGCGGCCGCCTGGTAAGCCCACTTAATAGACTGGTTCAACTGGTTGGAGATTGTCAGCTCGTACTCCTGCTGACGAGGCACTCTCTCCAGCTTGCTCAGGTAGCTGTACACGCCCTCGAGCACAGCCTTCTCGCTGGCTCCCGCCTCGTAGCAAAGGGCGTGCTTGAACGCGTCCTGCTGCATAAGAGCCGAGAGCACGTGCTCCGGCGTGATGAACTCTGAGCGGTTGAGGGTGGCAGCCTTAACCGCGTCGCTCAATGCTTCCTGCAAGTATTTTGATTGTTCCATCTCTTTGTTCTCTAATGTTAATTAAACAAATCCCAGTGTTCCCTCACTCTTCCTCGCAGGTTATCCTGAGAGGGTAGCCAGCGTCCTTGGCCATCTTCGTGGCTTTGTCCGTCTTGCTCATCGCGATGTCACGGGGATACACGCCAACTGTCGCCTTCCCCTGCTTGTGAACCGCCATCATCAGCCTTTGGGCTTCGGCTTCTTTCTTGAAGAACACCACACGCAACACCATCACGACAAAGTCCATCGTCGTAAAGTCGTCGTTGTAAAAGACAACCCGAAAGCTCCTCGGCCATTCCACACGTATGCGCGCTTTCGGCTTGCCTGCTGTTTGGTTCTTCTCCATTGTCGCTTAGGGCTACACCGTATACAAGTGCAAATATAGAATATTTATAGTAGAACTTCCACCCAACAACACACAAAAAATAATGTGTGCCGCCGCCTAAAACGCACTATCTTGACGAAAATCAATTTCCGACTGCCTGCCTTTGCCCGGCGAGCGGAGCGGCTTTGCCTCCTCGTCGCAGCGTACGCCGTTCCTTTCGAGGGCGTTTCGGATGCTCAGGGCAACGTGATAGGCAAGGTTAACAGGCACGGCGTTGCCTATCATCTTGTATGCCAGATTGAGGTCGTCGTACAGGAACTGGAAGTCGTCCGCGAAGGTTTGTATGCGAGCCACCTCACGCACCGTCATCCTTCTATACAGCCTCTCCGAGCCCTCGCTGAACACTTGCAGGTTCTTCTCCACCTTAACCATCTTCGGGGCTTGCGGGTGCAGCTGACATTGCCTGCCGCTCGCCTGCACAGTGAATGCGGGCTCATCCCACGAGCGTACCCTGTTCCTCGACATGAAGATTGGAGAGAAAGCCCCGATGTAATACTCGTTGTTTGCCACCTCGCAGGCGCTCCCGTTGGTGCGATTCCTTGGCTTTGCGGGAATGGCTGTATGCTGCAAGTCCCATATCGCCTCACGAAGCGTGGGCTTATGCGGCAGCGGTTCGGGATATTTATAGTTGTCCACGTGCAAATCCTTGCGGAAACCTATGTAGAAGACGCGCAGTCTGTCCTCCGGCACATCGTAGTCGTTGGCGTTGAGCAGCTTAAGATTAACGTCGTAACCCGCATCGCTGAAGAGCCGCATAAAGCCGGAGACAGCCGCAGAATGCCGCTTGGCAAGCATACCCGACACGTTCTCCGCCACGAAGAACAGCGGCCGCACCGCCCTAAGAATGCGGATATACTCGTAGAACAATTGCCCTCTGGTGTCCTCAATCCCCCGCAACGCCCCCGCCTCGCTCCACGACTGGCAGGGAGGCCCGCCTATGATGCCCGCCACATTCTGCGGGAAAGCCGACGAAGGAATATGCCTTATGTCGCCCTCGATAAGCCTGACATCGGGGAAGTTCGCCCTGAACGTGGGGCATATCTTAGCGTCAAACTCGTTGGCCACCACCGTCCTGAACCCTGCGTTGTGGAAGCCTTTATCCAAGCCGCCCGCACCAGAGAACAAACTCACAAGCCGCATCTGCATAGATCTCTGCTTCAAGACAAGCGCTCAATATCATTGAAAAGGCGAATGAGCGACCGCCCGATGGCGTATGCGAGGTTTACAGGAACAGCATTACCTATCTGCTTGTATTGCGAAGCAAGCGTGCCTGCGAACTTCCAATCGTCGGGGAAAGTCTGAATACGAGCGTACTCCCTCACTGTCAACGGGCGGGTCTCGGTAGGGTGACAGCGTTCTGTCTGCTTCTGAGCGGGGGCGCAAGTCAGAGTCAGACTTGGCTCGTCGAGCGAAAGCCGCCTTGCCATTCCAGTCTTTCCGCCTGCAAGCTCAAAGCTGCCCCCCATATATTCCCTTTGCAACTCCAATGGCAAGTCACGCCAGTAGCCGCCCATCGGCACGTGCTTCATTACTTTTGCCTTTTTCTCAGGATACTTCTGCCCGTCGGACTGCGGCACGTCAGTGTCGTAAAGCTCGCCTTTGAAGAAAGCATCCCGCAGTGTCATTATCCTGTGATACGGGTCTGGCCACTTGAAACGCACACTGTCTGCGATGTCGTTCCGCAGTGCGACAAGTATCAGCCGTTCTCTCTTTTGCGGAACTTGGTAAAGAATCGCTTTCAAGACACGTGGCTCAACGAGCGTATATCCCAGCTCTTTGATTACGTTTCTTATGGTTTGCAGTGTTCTTCCGCCATCGTGCGCGGCAAGCCCCCTGACGTTTTCGGCGAGGAAGACCTTTGGTCTGATCTCATCCACAGTGCGGGCAAGCTCGAAGAACAGCGTGCCGCGGGTGTCGTTAAAGCCGCCTTGCTTGCCTGCGTACGAGAAGGCTTGGCAAGGGAAGCCGCCAGAGAGGAAGTCAATCTTGCCGTTAAACTGCTTGAAAGATATAGTCCTGACATCTTGCTCCGCCACATTCCATTGAGGGCGGTTGTGCAGCAAAGTCACGCAGGCATCGTGGTCTATCTCGTTCAGCAGCACGTGCGAAAAGCCAGCCTTCTCCATTCCCAGGGCCAGACCGCCAGCGCCTGCGAACAACTCCACGGCTGTGTATGGTCTGAGCGGCATCGTCTTTAGCTCCTCTTCCCAGCGGGAATTTCGCATTTTATGTATCTCGGGAACATCCGACAGCTTGTCGACATAAAAGAACTTCCGCCCTTCGCCATCAGTCTCAGGCACGAAAGTGCCGTTGCTCTCCCATTTCAGCAGAGTGCTCTTCGAAACTCCCATCACGTCGGCAAAGTTGTTTGCGGAGATCGTTTCCCGCATATCAGAGGTTGTTAAAGCCATTGCAATTTGAGAATCCCTCATCGCTTAACACCATTTACTCGGTAAAGTTAGCTCTTTTCCCCCTATCCCGCAACCGCTTATCGGGCATTTGCGCCCCGCGGGCGCGCATTTCCCCGCTCTTTTCTTGCTTGTTGCTTTGGTTTGAGCTACCTTTGGCATACAATATAATATATAATAAGGAGTACCATGAACAGGTTCATAAGGAAGAGTTTGGAGCCGGGCGAGCAGATAGTTTACAGCGGCAGGCTTCATTGGAGTTACGTGTTTTCCTACAACGCATGGGGTGTTATACTGGCGCTTGCCGCAGTGGCATTGGCTTTGTACAACCTGCTTCGAGACGAGAGCATAGGCTGGCTCTATTACATTGCGCTGGGTCTTCTGGTGGTGGCTATAGTGCTGTGGCTGATTGGTTGCACCGTGCGCACCCGCAGCGAGTTCGTTGTCACCGCCACACGCTTCATACAGAAGGACGGCATCTTCTCCATAAGCATGACGGAGATACCGCTGTTCAAGGTGGAGACGGTCAACTATCACCAGACATTCTTCCAGCGCATCATCGGCACGGGGTGCATTGAGCTTGTCGGCTCGGGCGGCACGTCACACTCCATCCACTGCATAGAGTCGCCCATGGAAGTGCGCCAAGCCATCGTGGCGGCCATCAACAAGACGGGCAACAAGGAGGAGGAAAAACAGGAAACTAAGCCCACGGGCGAGACCGCAACCCCACAAGCCTCAACCGCAAGCCCTGCTCCTGCAGAGCCAAAATAGCAGTAAAACAACCCCGTTCGCCCCATTGTTTATCGGGCATCCCCTACCCTTTTTATGTCATCCCCATAGAGCTTCCGCAAAGCTCTGCGGAACGGTGGCAAACGACCGCGCATTGTTTTGCGAAAAGTCGCACCGACTTTTTTGAAAAGTCGCGGCGGTCGATGGGCAATATCTGCAAGAAACAAGAGTGGCGCACCGTCTGGGTGCGCCACTCTTTATTATAAGATCGATAAGTGAATAAGGCTTATTTGCCGAAATAGCGCTTCAGCAAGCCCTCGAAGCCACGCCCGTGACGAGCCTCATCCTTAGCCATCTCGTGAACCGTGTCGTGGATAGCGTCGAGGTTAGCCGCCTTGGCTGCCTTGGCAATCTCCATCTTTCCGGCACATGCGCCGCACTCTGCCTCGGCGCGCTTCTCAAGGTTCGTCTTGGTGTCCCACACAACCTCGCCAATCAGCTCGGCGAAACGGCTCGCGTGGTCAGCCTCCTCAAGGGCATAACGACGGAAAGCCTCTGCTATTTCCGGGTAGCCCTCGCGGTCAGCCTGGCGCGACATTGCCAGATACATGCCAACCTCTGTGCATTCTCCCGCGAAGTGAGCCTTCAAGCCCTCCATAATCTCATCGGGGCAGCCCTGCGCAACACCAATCACGTGCTCGGTGACATAAACCCGTTCCTTGTCCTCCTTCACCTCGGTGAACTTGCTGGCGGGGGCATTGCACTGCGGGCAACGCTCCGGAGCTTCCGTGCCTTCATAGACATAACCACACACTGCACAAACAAATTTCTTCTTCATAATAAACAGTTTTAATAAATTAATACTAAAGCTTTAGCAGCCAGATAACGGTGCAAATGTACGCCTAAAATCTCATTCGAGCCTAATTTCAAGCCCATAATATTTGCGGGTTAGAACTAATTAACTACCTTTGTCCAGTCAAACGCGATAGTAGCTCAGTTGGTAGAGCATTAGCTTCCCAAGCTAAGGGTCGCGGGTTCGAGCCCCGTCTATCGCTCCACCAGCGCCATAAGATTTAAGGATGAATTACGGTTTCGTTAAGGTGGCGGCCGCTGTTCCCGCTGTGAGAGTGGCGGATTGCAAGCACAACACCGAGCAAATACAGGCAATCTTACTGCAAGCGAACAACCAGGGAGTGGAGATAATCTGCTTTCCCGAGCTCTCGATAACGGCATACACCTGCGGCGATCTCTTCGGCTCGCAGCTGCTGCTCGACGAGGCGGAGATGGCATTGATCAACCTGATGAACTTCTCCCGCTCGCTGAACATCATCGCCATCGTAGGTATGCCCGTGGTCTTCGGCGGGGCGCTTCTGAACTGCGCCGTGGTGCTTCAGAAAGGAAAGCTGCTGGGCATCGTGCCGAAGACTTACCTGCCCAACTACAAGGAGTTCTATGAGAAACGCTGGTTCACCTCGGGTCTTGACGTGCCTGAGGGGCAGGTGCAGATATGCGGCCAGCAGGTGACGCTCTCCGCACGGCAGCTCTTCCGCACGCCCGGCTGCACCTTCGGCATAGAGATATGTGAGGACTTGTGGGCGCCCATACCGCCTTCGAGCAAGCTTGCCCTGAAAGGCGCGGACATTATCTTCAACCCGAGCGCAGACAACGACATAGTCGGCAAGCGTTCTTACCTTAACTCCCTCGTCAGCCAGCAGAGCGCACGCTGCATAGCAGGCTACGTGTTCAGCGGCTGCGGCTTCGGGGAAAGCACGCAGGACGTTGTCTTCGGGGGCAAGACAATGATATACGAGAACGGCATCCTGCTTGCCCGTGAGAGAGAGCGCACGCTTGACGAGATACTCACCGTAAGCGAGATTGACGTGGAAAGGCTGCGCACGGAGAGGCGCACCAACACCTCCTTCGCGGGGAACGCAAGCCTTCTGAAGGAAGAGAGCATGACGGTGAGGGACACCGCCAACATAATGCCCCAGTCCGTCACACTGAGCCGGCGCATAGACCCCTACCCCTTCGTCCCCGTCGGCAGAGACCTTGACGAACGCTGCGAGGAGATTTTCTCAATCCAGACCGAAGGCTTGGCGAAGAGAGTGCTGCACACCAACTGCGAGACGCTCGTTGTGGGCATCTCCGGAGGGCTTGACTCCACGCTCGCTCTGCTTGTCTGCGCAAAGACCTTCGACCGCCTCCGCAAGAGCCGCCGAGGCATTGTGGGAATAACAATGCCGGGCTTCGGCACGACAGACAGGACGTACACCAACGCCATCCAGCTGATGCAGGAGCTTGGGGTGACGACGAGGGAGATAAGCATAGCCGAGGCTTGCAAGATGCACCTTAGGGACTTGGGGCACGACCTCTCGAACCACGACGTGACTTACGAGAACGCACAGGCGAGGGAACGCACGCAGATACTGATGGACGCCGCGAACCAGATGAACGGGCTCGTGGTAGGCACGGGCGACCTCTCCGAGCTTGCGTTGGGCTGGGCCACGTATAACGGCGACCATATAAGTATGTATGGCGTCAACGCCTCCGTGCCGAAGACCTTGGTGAGGCATCTCGTCAAGTGGGTTGCCGACCGCCTCGACGACAAGAACACGCAGACAACCCTCGCCGACATACTCGACACTCCCATCAGCCCCGAGCTGCTCCCGGCAGACGAGAGCGGCAGCATCGCGCAGAAGACGGAAGACCTTGTGGGTCCCTACGAGCTGCACGACTTCTTCCTTTATTATACGTTGCGTTGGGGCTTCCGCCCGGGCAAGATATACGCTCTGGCACGGAACGCCTTCGAGGGACTGCACGACGAGGGGACTATAAAGCAGTGGCTCTCGGTGTTCTTCCGCCGCTTCTTCTCCCAGCAGTTCAAGCGTTCGTGCCTGCCCGACGGGCCGAAGGTGGGCTCGTGCTCGCTTAGCCCCCGTGGCGACTGGCGCATGCCCTCCGACGCTTCCTCGAGGGCTTGGCTCGACGAGTGCGCAGCCCTGTGAACCTGTGCTTGCTATTTTAGAGCTAAAGCAAGCAACGATTATCATTAAATCACTACCTTGGCCTGGCCTTCGGCGACCTCCCAGTCGCTCGGAAGAGCAAGCAAGCTTGCTCTGTCTCTCGCTTAATGTCGGTTCAGCGAAGGTAAGGCTGCGCTCGGCAATCGCAAGGCTAAAAGCTTCGCTTTCCCTTGCTTATTGCTCTCGCTTGCACTACCTTTGCACCCGCAATAACCTAAGCGATGGCGAAGAACAAGTTCAAGGGTCTCGGCGTGGCGCTCGTGACCCCTTTCAAGAGCGACAGCAGCATCGACCGTGAGGCACTGCTACGTTTAGTTGAATACCAGATAGCCGGCGGCGTTGACTTCCTCTGCATTATGGGCACGACAGCGGAGACACCCTGCCTCACACGGGCGGAGCGAAGGGAGCTGAAGGAGCTGCTCGTTGAGAAGGTCTCGGGCAGAGTGCCCTTGCTTATGGGCTGCGGCGGCAACTGCACGCAGAGCGTCGTGGAGGAGCTCGAGGCGAGCGACTGGAGCGGCATAGACGGGGTGCTCAGCGTCTGCCCTATGTACAACAAGCCGTCGCAGGAGGGGCTCTACCAGCACTTCGCCACGATAGCCAAGGCAAGCCCCGTGCCTGTGGTCCTCTACAACGTGCCTGGGCGCACGGGGGTTAATATGACCGCGGAGACAACGCTGCGGCTTGCCCGCGACTTCGAGAGCATTGTGGCCATCAAGGAAGCGAGCGGAAACATCTCGCAGATGGACGACATAATCAAGAACAAGCCCAAGGACTTCGACGTTATAAGCGGCGACGACGGCATCACCTTCCCGCTTATCACCCTCGGTGCGGTGGGCGTTATCAGCGTCATAGGCAACGCCTTGCCGGCCGAGTTCTCACGCATGGTCAGGCTCGCCCTCAGGGGAGAGTACGGGCAGGCGCTAAGCATCCACCACAAGTTCGCCGAGCTGTTCAAGCTCCTCTTCGTCGACGGCAACCCCGCAGGCGTAAAGGCGATGCTCCACGCCATGGGGCTAATAGAGAACCAGCTGCGCCTTCCCCTCGTGCCCACACGCCTCACCACGATGGAGCAAATCTCACGCATTCTTAAGGACCTGCACATCCGTTAGCCCTTCGCTGGCTTGTCGCACGCCATCGTCTACGCAGACAATGGCGAGAATGTCCCGTGACAATGGCGTTGGGCGGAGCGAACCCCAGCGGGGTTCAAATGCGAATGCAATCCCTTCGGGGCTTGCTCCGCCATGAGACTAACGCCGCTGCCCGCGCCACACTCAGCACGCTGTGCGGATAGGCAGCGTGCTGTATGGCCTTACGCAGCGGCGTTCGTGAGCCTTCGCAGAGTGCTGTGTGAGCTTACACTGAGTGCTGTGTGAGCCTCCGCCTAATTAGGCTCGGACGGATGCCTAATTAGGCTCGGACGAGTGCCTAACTAAGCGTGGACGGGTACCTAATTAGGCGTGAACCACCCCCCGCGGCGGTGTGCTTCGACACGGAAAGCCCGCTGTGCCGAAACACACTGCAAAGATAGTGAAAATTCTAATGCCAGCAATCGAATGGTTACTGCCGCTTGAAGTAGTAGACAAAGGTGGCGATGCCCTCGAGCGCTTTCCTGCCGGTCTCCTTTATCTCGATGTGGAACTTGACGCTCGTCTTAATTGCTCCCCTGAGGTTCTGCACCTCCTCCAGCCGCGTGACGAGGCGGACGCTCTGCCCGCTCAGCACTGGCTGCGAGAACCTCATCTTGTCCATCCCGTAGTTCATCATCCTCTCCAGGTTGCGCACCTCAACTATCTGGTCCCACATCGCGGGCAGCAGCGAGAGCGTCAGGTAGCCGTGGGCGATGGTCTGCCCGAAGGGGCTCTCCGCCTTAGCCTTTGCCTCGTCAACGTGTATCCACTGGTGGTCGAGCGTTGCGTCGGCGAACAGGTTGATGCGCTCCTGCGTCACCTCGATGAAGTCGCTCTTTCCTAACTCCTGGCCGAGGTGCTTCTGGAAGTCCTCGTACGAGCCGATAACTAATCTTTCCATGTCCTTATTGCTTTGAAACCAGCGCGAAGTTAGGCTTTCTTGCCCGTACATTTGCATAAGGAGGGGCATTATTGTAACTTCGCGGCGGCTTGAAGCGAAGCTCTTAACCAGTATGAAGCCCGTAATCATAGCAGGTCCTTGCGTAATAGAGTCGGCAGAGTTGCTCGACGAGGTGGCCAGCGAGCTGAAGCGCCTCAGCCTGCTCTACGGGCTTCGGCTCTACTTCAAGGCATCCTTCGACAAGGCTAACCGCACCAGCCTCCGCTCCTTCCGAGGCCCGGGGCTGCGGAAAGGCTTGCAGATGCTCGCCGACGTGAAGGCGAAGCACCAGCTCCCCATCCTCACCGACATACACGAGAGCTGGCAGGCGGAACCCGCCTCAGAGGTGGCGGACTGCCTGCAGATACCAGCCTTCCTGTGCCGCCAGACCGACCTGCTCGTAGCCGCCTCGAAGACGGGCAAGACGGTGAACATAAAGAAGGCGCAGTTCCTCTCGGGCGAGGACATGCGCTTCCCCCTCGAGAAGTGCCTCGACGCAGGGGCAAGGGAGGTGTGGCTGACGGAGAGAGGCAACACGTTCGGCTACAACAACCTGGTGGTAGACTTCCGTAACATAGCCGTGATGAACGGGTTCGCCCCGCTGGTCATAATGGACTGCACGCACAGTGTGCAGCGACCGGGAGCGGCAGGCGGCAGTACGGGCGGCAACCGTGAGTACGTCCCCTCGATGGCTCTGGCGGCTAAGGCTTTCGGAGCAGGCGGCTACTTCTTCGAGGTTCACCCCGACCCTGACAACGCCCTTAGCGACGGACCCAATATGCTTCGGCTGAGCGACTTCGAGGCGGTGCTTAAGACATTGATATAAGAGGAGAGTGAGCAAGATGACATCAAGAGAGATAGCCGAACGCTGCCTGAGAGACGAGGCGCAGACGATACTTAACCTCATCCCGCACCTCGACGACAAGTTCGACCTTGCCGTGGAGCTCATCCTTCAGTGCAAGGGAAAGGTCATCGTCACGGGCGTGGGCAAGAGCGGACACGTGGGGGCGAAGATAGCAGCCACACTGAGCAGCACGGGCACGCCTGCCTTCTTCGTCAACCCCTTGGACATCTATCACGGTGACCTCGGGGTAATCACCAAGGACGACCTGCTCGTCGCCATCTCTCACAGCGGCAACACTGACGACCTGCTGCGCTTCATACCTTATCTTATAGAAGAGAAGATACCCATCATCGGCATGACGAGCAACGCCGACTCGCTGCTCGCACACTACTGCACCTGCCACATCATGCTTAACGTCTTGGAGGAGGCTTGCCCCCTCAACCTTGCCCCCACCAACAGCACCACGGCTACCCTTGCAATGGGCGACGCTCTTGCTTGCGCCTTGATAGAGCGCAGGCACTTCAACGCCAGCGACTTCGCCCGCTTCCACCCCGGGGGCACGCTCGGCAAGCGGCTGCTCACCAAGGTCTCCGACGTGATGCGCACCGACAACCTGCCCACGATGTCCCCCTCCCTGCCCCTGGGCGAGGCGATAATGCTCGTGAGCGCGGGGCGGCTTGGCTTGGGCGTGGCGCTCGACGAGCAGCAGCGTGTGGTGGGCATAATAACTGACGGCGACCTGCGCCGCGCCATGCAAAGCTTCAAGGACAAGTTCCTCAGCGTCCCCCTCTCCGAGGCGATGACCAAGAACCCTAAGTGCGTCAGCCCCGACACCAAGATACGCAAGGTGCAGCTCATAATGCAGGAGAACAAGATACACGCTGTCTTGGTGGTGGACAAGGAGCGTCATCTCATCGGGATTGCCGACCACTTCAGCTGCGTGCTTTGATGTCGAGGCTGCTCCTCTGCGCGCTGCTCTGGCTTCTCCCCCTTGCCCTTGGCGCACAACCCAACGACCATACCTTATATTATAGTACGGCCGACAGCGTGAGGCTTAGGCTCAAGGAGCTTGGCAACACTGAGTACAACGGCAACGAAGCAGTGCTGCTCAGGTCGCCTCAGGAGAAGTTCGACTCGCTTTTCGCCTGCGCCACGAGGGCTAAGCGCTACGTTCACCTCGAGTACTTCTGGCTTGCCAACGACAGTGTGGGGCAGGCTCTGATAAACGTCCTTAGGCAGAAAGCGGACGAGGGCGTTGAGGTTAGGCTCTTGATTGACGACTATGCCAACCGCAAAAGCGAGCGTCCGTGGAAGGCAAAGGACATAGACTCGCTCAACTCGATAGGCATCGAGGCAGCAATGTTCGACCCTTACCGCTTCCCTTGGCTTAACCACTCGTACCACCGAGACCACCGAAAGATTGTTGTCGTGGACGGGGAGATGGCGTTTAGCGGTGGTATGAACGTTGCCGACTACTACCTGACGGGCACCCGCCGTTCGGGGCAATGGCGCGACGCTCACCTGCTGCTTCGGGGCTCCGTCGTGGGGGCTTACGAGCGTGTCTTCGAAGAGATTTGGACCAGACAAACGGGCGAAGAGCTTGACTCTCTGAGCTATCAAGGCAGCGGCAAGGCGGATGGAGGCAGCGTCATCACAGTCGTTAACCGTGAGCCGCTTGCTTTAAGCAAACGTATGCGCCAGGCTTACGCTGCCTCCATCGATGCCGCCCAAACGGAAGTGCGCATCGTCAGCCCCTACCCCACCAACGTGCGAATGGTGCGCAAGGCAATCCACAGAGCCTTGAGGCGTGGCGTAAGAGTGATGATTATGTGTTCCGCCTCGAGCGACGTGCGTGTTACGCCCGACCTGATAGGCGTGGAGATGAAGAGGCTCGCCAAGCGCGGCTGCGAGGTCTACTTCTACGAGGGCGGCTTTCACCACAGCAAGACAATGACCGTCGACGGGGAGATCTGCACCGTCGGCACGGCGAACCTCGACGGCCGCTCCATGCTCTTCGACTACGAGATAAACGCCTTCATCTTCGACCGCCGAATGACGGAGCAGCTCAACGCCATCTTCGACCAAGACCTTCAGGACAGCGAGCTGCTGACCCCCGCAAGCTTCAAGCATCGCTTCAGGCTCGGGCAAAGGATGTTCGGGCGCATCCTCGTGCCGCTCCGAGGGCTGTTCTGAAGAATTTGTCCGCCCATTCGCGGCGCGCAACAGAGATTTCCCTTATATTTGCAAAGCATTTGGAACAAAACACCAAGCCGCCTATGTAACATAGCAGAGAAAGGACATCAATATAAAAAGCGTTAGCTTAGTTCTTGCTCAGAAAAATCGCCAATATTCTTCGTGATAGCCAAGAGTTTAAGCCGATGCTCACGCACGTAGCGTGGGCTTTTACTTGGATATGGCTGTGCGGTGTTTGGCGATACCTTCTGAGCGTAGACGAAGTTATTGGTCCACGTTCTTTTATTGTCCCCCGCCCGCCCCTCAGGACCGCCAAACAAGAGACACTGACAATTAACAACGAATCAAATATGAAGAAGTTTTTATTCCTTTGCCTGACGGCACTAATCCTGCAAGCCTCGTGCTTCGCCTACGACGCTGAGGTTGATGGCATCTACTACAACCTCAACACGGCAAGCAGAACCGCAGAGGTAACGTACTTATCTACCGTTAACAATTACACTGCATATAAGGGCAGTGTTGACATACCCTCGATAGTGAAATATGACAACACAACCTATGTCGTGACAAGCATAGGAAACAGTGCACTCGCATATTGCAGCGACCTTACCTCCGTTACAATCCCAGAGTCCGTGACAAGCATAGGAAAATACGCATTCCAAGAGAGCTACTGTTTAACTGAGGTGACAATCCCCAGCTCCGTGACGAGCATAGGAGAGCAGGCATTCTATTGGTGTAGTAGCCTTACCTCTGTGACTATCCCCAACTCCGTGACAAGTATTGAGAGTTATACATTCGCTTATTGCGACAGCCTTACCTCTATGACAATCCCTAACTCTGTGATAAGCATAGGAAAATCCGCATTCTATCATTGCTACCACCTTTCCTCCGTTACAATCCCAGAATTCGTGACAAGCATCGGGGAGAGTGTATTCAATTACTGCAGCAGTCTTACCTCTGTGACAATCCCTAACTCCGTAACAAGCATAGAAGACTATGCATTCCAGAATTGCAGAAGCCTTACCTCTGTGACTATCCCCGATGGTGTGACAAGCATAGGAAACAGTGCATTCGAGGGTTGCAGCAGCCTTACCTCAATAACAATTCCCGAGGACGTGACAAGTATAGGGAGCTACGCATTCAGAGATTGCACTGGACTTACGAAAGCCACAATCAACAGCTCGACTTCTGGAACATATACATTCAGTGGGTGCAATAGCCTCAAAGAGGCCACGATAGGCAGTTCTGTTACAAACATTGGCACATCCGTCTTCGACACCTGCGAGAGCTTAGAGTCGGTCGTGATAGGCAGCTCCGTAACTGAAATAGAAGACTATGTGTTCTGGTTCTGCACTAACCTCTCTTCCGTGATCTCACTTAACCTTGAACCTCCCACTTGTGCCTCCAACACCTTCGGTTATGTGGACACCAGTAGCTGCACACTCACCGTGCCCGAAGGTTCTAAGGATGCGTACTCTGTAGCTAACGTGTGGAAAGAGTTCTATAATATAGTGGAAGACCCGTCATTAGGAGTGAACGCAGCGTCAGCGACTGACGATGAGCAGGAAGTGAGCCGATATACCTTGGACGGTAAACAAGTGAATACGCCACAGAAGGGCGTGAACATCATCCGCTACTCCTACGGCACTACGAAAAAGGTGCTTGTGAAGTGAACGATAAGACAAAGACGATATATTCATAACTTAGTCACCATAAACTATCGTAACTATGAACACCAAAGCATTACTCACGATCATGCGCCCCGCCGCGCTACTCTTCACCCTCCTGCTCACAGCAGCCCCTCTCCACGCCTACGATGCCTATATTGACGGCATCTACTACAACTTCAACGCCACTGCAAGGACTGCCACGGTTACATACGACTATAACAATAGCAGTCCTTACAAAGGCAGTGTCACCATCCCCGAGGCTGTTACATACGATGGAGAAACCTATGATGTCACAAGCATAAGAGATTATGCTTTTCAATATTGCAGCGACCTCATCGAGGTGTCTATCCCCAACTCCGTCACGGGCATAGGAGACTATGCGTTCTACTATTGTTGGAGCCTTACCTCTGTGACAATTGGCAACTCCGTGACAAACATAGGAAACTATGCGTTCTATTACTGCACGGGCCTCACTGAGGTGACCATCCCAGAATTGGTGACGAGCATAGGGGGCGAAGCGTTCGGCCGTTGCACCAGTCTTGAGAAGGTTGATTATAGAGCCACGGCCTGCACGTCGGCGTACTTATATAAATATACTTATTATTACGCAGCATTTGACGGTTGCACGAACCTTGCCGAAGTGACCATCGCAGACAACGTCGAGACGATACCGGCATACCTCTTCTACGAGAGAAGCAGTCTCAAAGAGGTGTCAATAGGCAACTCCGTCACGAGCATAGGGAGCTATGCGTTTTACAAGTGCAGCAGCCTCACGCAGCTGACGATAGGCAAGTCCGTTACGAGCATAGGGGGCGAAGCGTTCTGCAATTGCACCAGCCTCACCGACGTGACCATCCCTAACTCTGTCACGAGCATAGGAACCAGTGCGTTCAATGGTTGCAACGGTCTCACAGAGGTGACCATTCCCAACTCAGTCACGAGCATAGGAAGCTATGCGTTCTTTGGTTGCAACGGTCTCACAGAGGTGACCATTCCCAACTCTGTCACGAGCATAGGAGAGGGTGCGTTCCGTGAATGCTCTGGCCTAACTGAGGCGACGATAGGCAGCTCCGTCACGAGCATAGGAGGCGAGACGTTCTACGGCTGCTCCGCCCTCAAAGAAGTGACGATAGGCAGTTCCGTCATGAGCATAGTAAGCGACGCTTTCAAGGGTTGCACCGCCCTTGAGAAGGTTGATTATAGAGCCACAGCCTGCACGTCAGCGGGGTCTTCCTATTCTCCCGTGTTCTCAGGTTGCACGAGCCTTGCCGAAGTGACCATTTCTGACAACGTGACGACCATACCGGAATATCTTTTCTACAAATGCACCAGCCTCACGCAGCTGACAATAGGCAACTCAGTAGAGAGCATAGGAAGCTCTGCGTTCTCCGATTGCAGCGGTCTCACTGAGGTGACCATCCCCAACTCCGTCACG
>JAJPYQ010000004.1:17846-26217 GCA_021204865.1 Prevotellaceae bacterium
TGCGTTCTCCGATTGCAGCGGTCTCACTGAGGTGACCATCCCCAACTCCGTCACGGTAATAGAAGACTGCACGTTCTCCAATTGCAGCAGCCTTAAATCAGTGACCATCCCCAACTCCGTCACGGTAATAGAAGACTACACGTTCAACAATTGCACCCGCCTTGCCTCCGTGACGATAGGCAACTCCGTCGCGAGCATAGAAAACAATGCGTTCTACAATTGCACCAGCCTTGCCTCCTTGACGATAGGCAACTCCGTCGCGAGCATAGGAAACAGTGCGTTCAGCAATTGCACCAGCCTCACTGAGGTAACCATCCCCAACTCCGTCACGAGCATAGGAGACCGTGCGTTCTTTGGTTGCACCCGCCTCACTGAGGTAACCATCCCCAACTCCGTCAAGAGCATAGGAGACTATGCGTTCTACAATTGCACCCGCCTCACAGAGGTAACCATTCCCGACTCCGTCACGAGCATAGGGAGCTATGCGTTTTACAAGTGCAGCAGCCTCACGCAGCTGACGATAGGCAAGTCCGTGACGAGCATAGGAGACTATGCGTTCTTCCAGTGCAGCGGCATCACAGACGTGACGATAGGCGAATCCGTCGCAAGTATAGGAGCACATACATTCTACAAATGCACCGCCCTTAAGACAGTTGAATATAGAGCCACAGCCTGCTCCTCGGCAGGATCGTCCTCTGAGCCTTTATTCGATGGTTGCACAAGCCTTGCCGAAGTGACCATTGCGGACAATGTAGAGACGATACCGGCATACCTTTTCCTCAACTGCACAGGCCTCACTAAGGTGACCATCCCCAACTCCGTCACGAGCATAGGAGACTATGCGTTCTACAATTGCACCAGCCTTACATCTGTGATGATAGGCAACTCTGCGACAAGCATAGGAGGCAGTGCATTCGCATTCTGCAGCAACCTGATGGCTATTTATTCCGCCAACCCTACGGGGCCAAGAGTTTCGTCATCCACATTCGACGGTGTTGACAAGGAGGCTTGCACGTTGTATGTGCCAGAGGGATATGTTAAGGCATACACTCATATGGAGTATTGGAATGAGTTCCTCAACATAAAGGAGTACGATGCTACGGGCGTGCAGAGCATGAGCAGCGCAGGGGAAGCGGAGGCATCATCCTTCTATACCTTGGACGGCAAGCAAGTGAATGCGCCACAGAAGGGCGTGAACATCATCCGCTACTCGGACGGCACTACGAAAAAGGTGCTTGTGAAGTAAGAGAGAACTCTAATAAAAGATTACTGACTATAAAGAATTTGTGTTATGACATCGAAAGAAAATCTTAAGAATCGCTTTATTTCTGAATACGAAAGAGCGGTAGAACAATTTAGGGATGAATTGTTGTCTGACGGTATTCAACCTGACATATACCAGGGTATGCCAGAACCACATTTACCAATTGTTGGGAAAACGTATTACGAAGCTAAATACCAATTAGCTTTCTATGGTATAGATACCTATGGTTGGGGAGATTTACCAGACTTTTTAAATAAAGCCAAAAAGAGTATAGAAGATGCTATTTTATCAGGGCAATCATCACTTGACAACCAAGAATGCCTTGGTTGGGTAAATAATTCTCATAATAGTTTCTGGGATTTCATATTTCAGTTTCTTGCCGTCTTCTATCATGTGCCTTTGAATGAAATAATGGAAAAACAACATCCTGAAATAATTCAAAGCTTCGTATGGGGCAACACAAACGCTATAGAACGTTACACAGTCTCTGCTCAAGGAGCAGGGGTTTCAGAAGATATATATGACAAAGTCAAAAGAGCCAGCAAAATATTTGATGGCGCGTCACGAATAATTAATTCCGTTAATCCTAAAGTGATAATTGTCTTGAATTGGTCTGAAGCGGAAGAATGGTTGACAGCTTTTAAAGATAAAACGAATGTCCTGAAGCAGGAATTAAACGATCATTTTATATATTACTATTTAAGAGATTCCAATACTCATATTTTCTGGACAGCTCACCCGAGGTGGCTTTCTATGAAAGTTGGATTTAAAGAGCAGATACAAATGATTGTTGGCAAATTTAAGGAATTTAATATCTGGAATGAATTACCGCCAGAGCAATATACTTCACTCCCGACAAAGGAAGATATTCCCACTGATAAGTCATCAATGGAATATAAAAGAGGGCTTATAGCAAAACTCGCTACTTTTCTCACTGAAACGAATACCGTTATCAGTGGCGGTGATTTAGCGAACATTTTCAATAGAAATGGTATTAGAAGTCAATATGGTGAAGAATATGATCCACATGGTAGGGGTATTTATGTTGTTATAAAGAAAACTTGGGAGTATTTTCACGGCGAAAAGAATGATGGCAGTATGGCATATAACATAGCACGATCATTTACAAATGCTGCTGGAGAATATGCCTATGATTAAAAACATTCTTGGCAAGCAAGCGATAAAGGTTAAGCTCTGACATTTACCCTATAACAAGGAGGAAGCCCCGACCACAAGGAAACGGTCGGGGCTTTCTTATGTTTTCGCCCATTAATGTCGAAGGGAAAGCCGCAAGCTTAGGGTTGTGCCTTTGCAGCCCTAAGCGTTCTCCGCACTGCCCTAAGCTTTTTTCAAATTCACCGTGGGTTTCGCGTCGATTCCTCGAAGCTTTTTTCATTTTTCCTTAGGGTCGTGAGCAGATTCCCTTGAGGAAATGCGCTCACGCTACATGTAGGAATCGCAAATGCTACATGTAGCGTTTGCGATTCCTACATGTAGCGTGGACGGGTGCCTGAAGTTTCGTGGAAATTGGTTAGGCGAGTGAGCTAACGAGCCTAAGCTCTTCGCCTAACACGGTGCAAAGATAATAAAAATCTCTCTGAATTGCAAGAGGTGTCCTCTGGCGTTCGTTTTAACAAGCGTCAAGTAATAGCCTCAGCCGAAAAGGAGCTGTCAGACAATCTCCAGCCCCAGCGCTTTCTCCATATCAGCGAGGGCGGGGTTCTCTTCCTTCATCTTATTAAACAGATAAGGCTTGCTGAACGCCTGCTGCGCTTGCTCGGGCTTCACGAGCACGATGGTCATCCTCACGTCGTCCATTCCGATATGTCTTGCCACGAAACGCTCGATGTCCGCCCTGCGCTTGCTGAGCTCCGACTCTATCTTGTCGCTGCCCGCGGTCACTTGGAACTCGCTCTCGGAGACACGCCTGGGCGAGACACCGAGCAGGCGGTTGGCGGTTGCCACGTCTGTAGGCTTGAGGGCGTTGGCGAACTGCTGCCAGCATTGTATCAGGTTGCCGTCGGTTAGCTTCCCCGAGTCGGTGACGTAGAAGGCGGCGGCCTCGCTCACCATCGTGGGGGCTTCGTCCTTCGGGGCAGTATCCTTCTGCTGAATGCACACGGAGTCAAGAGCGACGAGATGCTTATTCGGGGCTGTCTCAGTGGCGACTTTAAGCGGCGACGCCTGAGCAGTTGGGGCAGGCTTGGGAGCTGCGGTGGCGGGACTTGCGGAAGTCTTTGCGGGAGCGCTTGTGGTATTGCTCGCAGAGGGCGAGGCTATAGGCTTAAGCTCAACCTTCGGCTTGTCTTCGCCTTTTGGTGCATTCCCAGTGCCCACCAGCTGCGCCATCTCTATCAGGCAAAGCTCCACCTGCAAGCGCTTGTTGCGGCTCTGCCGATAGTCAAGGTCGCAGGCGTTGCACAGCTTAAGAGCTTCGAGCAAGAAGGCTGGCTGGCAACGCTGAGCTTGCTCGCTGTATTGCTGCTGCACCGACTTGCTCTGCTCCAGCAGGCAGAGCGTCTGAGGGTCGCGGCAAACGAGCAAGTCACGCAGGTGGGAGGCGAGCCCGTTTATGAAGTTGCCCCCGTCGAAACCCTTGCGCAGCACCTCGTCGAACAGCAGGAGCGAAGCCTCAACCTGCCCCTGGAGGGCGAGGTCGACAAGGCGGAAGTAATAGTCCGTGTCGAGAACGTTAAGGTTTTGCAGCGCACTCTGGTAGGTTATGTTGCCGCCCGTGAAGCTGACCATCTGGTCGAATATGGACAGAGCGTCACGCATCCCGCCGTCCGCCTTGCGGGCAATCAGGTTAAGAGCCTGAGGCTCTGCGGTGTATCCCTCCTTGCTGGCCACGTATTGCAGGTGGTCCACGGTGTTCTGCACGGAGATCGGGGCGAAATCGTACACTTGGCAGCGGCTAAGGATGGTGGGCAATATCTTGTGCTTCTCGGTCGTGGCGAGAATGAAGATGACATACGAGGGCGGCTCCTCAAGCGTCTTGAGGAAAGCGTTGAAGGCTTGGCTGGAAAGCATGTGCACCTCGTCGATGATGAACACTTTGTAGCGGCCGCCCTGCGGAGGTATGCGCACCTGCTCGATGAGCTGCCGGATGTCGTCCACCGAGTTGTTGCTCGCGGCGTCAAGCTCGTGTATGTTCATCGAGCGCTGCTGGTTGAACGTGACGCACGACTCGCACTGGTCGCAAGCCTCCCCGTCGGGGCGAGGCGAGAGGCAGTTGATGGTCTTTGCGAAGATGCGGGCGCAAGTCGTCTTGCCCACCCCGCGTGGACCGCAGAAAAGGTAGGCGTGAGCCAGTTTGCGCGTGCGGATTGCATTGAGCAAAGTGGTGGTCAAGGCACGCTGCCCGACGACGGTGTCGAAGGTAGCGGGGCGGTATTTCCTTGCCGAAACAATGAAGTCTTCCATATCCTTAAAAGAGAAAAGCGAGCGGTTGCAGTTAGTGCCTGCAAATTTAACAAAAAATAAGTGGCTCGGGGTTATCGTAGCTTTTTATTTTTAATATCTTTGCCGCCGTATGATAAGGCTGGCTGCTGTTTGGACTTTCATAGGGCGTTACAAGTATCTTATCACTGTTGTAGTGCTTGGAGCCTTCGCAGTGTTCGGAGGGGAAGACAGCCTTTGGGCCAACTACAAAAGGCAAAGGGAAATTGACGCGATGAAGGACAACTTGCAGACTTTCCGCCAGAACTACGAGAGAGACTCACTTGCCCTTAGCCGCCTTGTCAGCGACCCCAAGGAGGCGGAACACGTGGCTCGTGAGGTTTACCTTATGAAAAGGGCTGGCGAGGACATCTATCTCTTCGTCGACACCGAGGAGAAAGGCGATAGTTCCTATACAACCCCAACGGGGTTGAAGAAGGATAGCCGTGGGTTGAATAACCCACGGTTGCGATAGCGTGACAAGATGAGCGGCAAGTCATCTATCTTAGACGTTCTCTACATTCTCGGCGCGCTACTTATGGTGGCGGGCGCATTGGCATTCCTTTGGGAGAAGCTGTTCGCCTGCTGCGTCTACGTGCCAGGGGTCTTGCTCTACGTCATCACGCAGTTCCTCATTACCCCGCAGTCGGGCAGCTTCACCCTTAGGAGACTGAGAAGGCAGCAGCAGTTCGGGTTGTTCTGTATGCTGCTCTCCGCCGTGGCGATGGCTATGCTCACGTGGGACGTGTACCGGGGCTCGTTCACTTTCCGCTATGCCCACGGCAACGCTTGGGTGGTGCTTCTGCTCATAGGCGCACTGGTGCAGCTTTACGCCGCTTGGCGCATACCGAGGGAGATAAAAAAAGAGAGTTCCTATACAACCCCAACGGGGTTGAAGAAGGATAGCCGTGGGGTGAATAACCCACGGTTGCTTAGCATAAGCGCAGCAATATTGACCGCTGGCCTGCTTGCCGCCTCGTGCGCCGACCAGTACAAGCTGCTTGGCACGACCAACATCCGCGCCTTGGAGGGCGAGACCATATATATAAAGGTATACGACACGGACGACCTCAGGAAGATGGACTCCTGCAAGGTGACGCACGGCAAGTTCGAGTTCAAGGGGACGATGGACTCCACCGTCATGGCTAACCTCTTCGCGGGGGAGCAGAGCCTCCTGCCTGTCGTGCTGGAGAACGGCGAGGTGCGTGTGCGCATCGACGACATATCCCAGCAGATGTCGGGCAGCCCCCTCAACGACAGCCTCTACAGCTTCATACAGAAGAAGACGCAGATAGACAACCAGATGGCGGAGCTCTCGCAGAAGGAGGGGCGCATGGTTATGGACGGGATGGACTTCGACGAGGTGGTGGCTAGCCTCAACGCCGAGTACCTTATGCTCTCAAAGCAGAACGACGAGCTGATAACGGGCTTCATCAAGCGCAACTACAACAACGTGCTTGGCCCTGGCATCTTCATGATAATGACCAGCAACTACACCTACCCCATCATGACCCCTCAGATAGAGGAGATACTAACCACGGCCACGCCTTACTTCAAGAACCACCCCTACGTAAGCACCTACGTGAAGATGGCTGAGGAGAACATGGAGAAGCTCAGGGAGCAATAACCTTTAGCACCTTACCTTATGGACGAGAAGCAGGAGATAGAGCGGTTGAGGGCTGAGCTCCACCGCCACAACCACAACTACTACGTCCTCAACCAGCCCGAAATATCCGACCAAGAGTTCGACGCCCTTATGCGCCGCCTTCAGGACTTGGAGGCGCTTCACCCCGAGCTTGCCGACCCCAACAGCCCCTCGCAGCGTGTGGGCAGCGACCTCAATGGGGAGTTCGAGCAAGTCATTCACCAAAGACCTATGCTCTCCCTTGCCAACACCTACAGCAAGGCTGAGGTGAGGGAGTTCTACGAGCGTGTCGCCCTCGGGCTTCAGGGGCAGCCCTTCAGCCTCTGCTGCGAGATGAAGTTCGACGGTCTCTCCATCAGCCTCCACTACGAGCAGGGGCGACTGGTGAGAGCCGTCACGAGGGGCGACGGGGTGCAGGGCGACGATGTCACAGCCAACGTGCGCACCATACGCTCCATCCCCCTTGTCCTCCCCTCGGGCTGCCCGCAGGAGTTCGAGATGAGGGGCGAGGTGCTTATGCCTTGGCTCTCGTTCGAGCGCCTCAACCGAGAGCGTGAGGCGATGGAGGAGCCTCTGTTCGCCAACCCACGCAACGCCGCAAGCGGCACCCTCAAGAGCAAGAGCTCGGCGGTGGCGGCGAGGCGTGGCTTGGACGCATACCTCTATTACGTGCTCGCCGACGAGCTGCCGTCGGACAGCCACTACCGCAACCTCCAGCTCGCGGGCCAGTGGGGCTTCAAGGTGAGCCGGGAGATGAGGCTTGCCAGCTCCCTCGAGGAGGTGTTCTCGTTCATAGACTACTGGGACGAGGCTCGAAAGGCTCTGCCCGTTGCCACCGACGGCATAGTGCTTAAGGTGGACTCCCTCAGCCAGCAGCGCAGCCTCGGGCTGACGGCCAAGAGCCCCCGCTGGGCAATAGCCTACAAGTTCAAGGCGGAGCGGCAGGCGACCGAGCTGCTGGGCGTGACCTTCCAGGTGGGGCGCACGGGAGCGGTAACCCCCGTCGCCCTTATGACCCCCGTGCAGCTCTCGGGCACGATGGTGCATAGGGCGACGCTCAACAACGAAGACTTCATCCTTGCCCTCGACCTGCACGTGGGCGACCTCGTCGAGGTGGAGAAGGGCGGAGAGATAATCCCCAAGATAGTCGGTGTCGACAAGGAGGCGCGGGGCGAGGGGCTCGGGCAGAAGGTCAGCTTCATCACCGCCTGCCCCGAGTGCGGCACTCCCCTTGTGCGCTTCGAGGGCGAGGCGGCGCACTACTGCCCCAACGACACCGCCTGCCCCCCGCAGATTAAGGGGCGCATAGAGCACTACATCAGCCGCAAGGCTATGGACATCTCCTCCCTCGGGCCCGAGACGGTGAACGACTTCTTCCAGCGGGGGATGATAAGGGACGTGGCTGACCTCTACGACCTGAGCGTGGAGCAGGTGTCGGGCGGCAAGCAGTCGCGCCGCACGAGTGCCGAGAGGGTCATCAAAGGGATAGCCGACAGCCGCAGTGTCCCCTTCGAGCGGGTGCTCTTCGCCCTTGGCATACGCTTCGTGGGCGAGATAGCCGCCAAGACGCTCGCCCGAAGCTTCAAGAGCATCGACACGCTCTCCCGGGCGTCGGTCGAGCAGATGCTCCAGGTCAACGGCATAGGCAAGGTGATTGCCGAGAGCGTAAGGGGCTGGTTCCAGAAGGCGGAGAACCAGCGCCTCGTGGAGCGGCTTCGCCTCTCGGGCGTGCAGTTTGAGCTGAGCCGGGAGGAGCTTGCCACCCACAGCGACCGCCTCGAGGGCAAGACCATCGTGATAAGCGGCGTGTTCGCCCGCCACAGCCGAGACGAGTACAAGGCCCTCATAGAACGGCACGGGGGCAAGAACACGGGCAGCATCTCGCAGAAGACCTCCTTCGTCCTCGCGGGCGAGAGTATGGGCCCCTCGAAGCGGGAGAAAGCCGAGCGCCTCGGCGTCCCACTCGTCTCCGAGGACGAGTTCCTCAGTATGATTGAAGGTTAAGCATCTCCTCCCCCCTTCCC
>JAJPYQ010000069.1 GCA_021204865.1 Prevotellaceae bacterium
AGCACCTCAATTGACCTGCTTGTTAGCACCTCAACGGAGGTGCTTGTTAGCAGGTATACGAAGCCTATATAAGGGACGTGACGGCGTTGGTATAGGAGGAATAAAAGAAGAGAGCCTTAGGTCATAAGACCAAAGGCTCTACTTGTGTGGTGTAACCCGCTTGGGGCTCGAACCCAAGACCCCCTCATTAAAAGTGAGGTGCTCTACCAACTGAGCTAGCGAGTCAACCGTGTGCCTGATGCCCCCTCGGGGGAAGCGCGGGTGCAAAGGTAGTGAAAGAATTGCGCTGGGGCAAGGGAAGGGCTGTTTATTTGTCCTCGGGAGGCGGGGCTGCCTCGTCGTGCAGGACGTAGCGCTTGTAGTAGCTCAGGCAGAGCGTCGTCAGGGGCAGGGCGATGATCAGCCCAATCACTCCCATCAGCGAGCCCCACACGGAGAGGCTCAGCAGTATGACCGCAGGGCGCAGGCCCATAGCCTTGCCCATGATCTTGGGCGTGAGCACGAAGTCCTGTATCGTCTGCACCACGGCGAAGACCACGAGGCACCAGAGCAAGGTCACCCAGAAGCTCTGCCCCGTCTCCACGTGCTTCATCAGGGCGCAGAGGATGGTGGGCACGAAGCCGATGAGCTGCAGGTAAGGCACGAGGTTGAGCAGACCGATGAAGAGCCCCAGCACGATGCCCATGGGCAGGCCGACTATGGCGAAGCCTATGGCGAAGAGGATGCCCACCAAGAGGGCGATGAGCGCCTGCCCGCGGAAGTACTTGTTCATGCCCTCCGTCACGTCCGAGAAGAGCTGGCGGCAGAAGTCCCTCCTCTTCTCAGGCACAAGACGGAGCCACCCGTCGGCGATCTTCTCGTAGTCCATAAGGATGAAGAAGAGGTAGAGGAAGATGATGAACAGCCCCACCAGCCCCATGAGGAAGCCCACGGTCTGGCAGACGAAGTTCCACAGCTGCGTCAGGGCAAGCCCCAGTGCCTGCTGCACCTCGTTGTGCTGGATGAGCTCCGTCAGGCTGTTCTGCTCGAAGTATCTTGTCACAACGTCCGTCACCCTGTCGGCTATCTGCGTGTCCCCAAGGTACTGGCTCGCCAAGGAGGCGAGGAAGTTGCCCGCCTTCACCAGCTCGTCCACCGTCGGGGGGATGACCACCCAGAGTATCCCCCCCACGACGGCAAGCACCAGCACCAGCGCCGCCACAATGCTTAGCACACGGAAGCGCAGGCGGCAGCGGTACTGCAGGAAGCACACCAGCGGGTAGAGCATATAAGCCACTATCCAGGCAATCATGAAGGGGAGCAGCACGGAGCGCAGGTACCTGACAAGGAAGACCGCCCCCACGATGAGGGCGAGGGTGGTGAGCTGGCGGATGAAGCTGTCGAACGTTATCCTCTTGTCGAACATCAGGCTAAGGCAGTAGGTTGCGCAAAAGTAGCGATAATGAGCGAAAGCGCCTACTCCTAAGGGCTAAAATGCCCCCTCTGGGGCAAATAAAGGGGCTAATCCTTTCCTTCGCAAGCATATTATCCCTACTTTTGCCCCTAAGGCATGCCTAAGACGAGAGAGACCATGGGGACGCTGTTCATAGTGCCCACTCCTGTGGGGAACCTTGAGGACGTTACCGCAAGAGCCTTGCGGGTGCTGAGGGAGGCTGACCTTATCGTGGCTGAGGACACACGCACCACGGGCATACTGCTGCGACACTTCGACATACAAGGGCACCTTCAGGCTCACCACAAGTACAACGAGCACGAGACGGTGAAGGCTCTCGTTGCCCGCCTGCTCGCAGGGGAGACGGTGGCTCTGACCAGCGACGCAGGTACGCCTGGTATAAGCGACCCCGGCTTCCTGCTTGCCCGAGAGGCTATAAAGGCGGGCGTAGAGGTGGTGGCGCTTCCCGGGGCTACAGCCTTCGTCCCCGCGCTCGTCAGCAGCGGTCTGCCCTGCGACAGGTTCTGCTTCGAGGGCTTCCTTCCGCCCAAGAAGGGCAGGCAGTCGAGGCTTGAGGCGCTGAGAGGGGAGCAGCGCACGATGGTGTTCTACGAGAGCCCCCGCCGTGTAGTCCGCACCCTCGAGGAGCTTGCCCAGGTGTTCGGGCAAGACCGCCCCGTGAGCGTGGCGAGGGAGATATCGAAGGTGCACGAGGAGTGCGTGCGAGGGACGCTTGAGGAGGTGCTGCTTCACTTCCAAGAGGAAGAGCCAAGGGGAGAGTTCGTCATCGTCGTCGGCGGGCTGCCTAAACAGAGAGACAAGAACAAACAAGAATAAAGGAACAATGAAGAAGACATTACTATTCATCGCTTGCCTGCTGGCTCTTGCGTCTTGCAACAAGCTGGGCAAAGGCACAGAGGAAGCCGACAAGGAGCGTGACTCCCTCACTCAGGTAATCGCCCAGAAGGACGACGAGCTGAACGAGCTTATAGGCACCATCAACGACATCCAAGAGGGTTTCCAGAGGATTAACGAGGCTGAGGGGCGTGTCACCGTGGCTGACGCTAACCCCGAGTCAGGCTCAACACGTGAGACCATAAGGGAGAACATGGCTTACATCGAGGAGGCTATGAGCAAGAACCGTGAGATGATTGCCCAGCTCGAGCAGAAGCTCAAGGCAAGCGGCTCGAACGTGAGCGCCTTGCAGAAGACCTTGGACAACCTCCGCCAAGAGCTTGAGGAGAAGGACGCAAGCATTCAGGAGCTTAAGGCGCAGCTCATGGAGAAGGACTCCCTTATCTTCGCCCAGCAAGAGCAGATAACAGGCTTGAACAACGACGTGAACAACCTCACCGAGGAGAACAAGCAGAAGACCGAGACCGTAGCCTCGCAGGACAAGGAGCTGAACACGGCGTGGTTCGTCTTCGGCACGAAGGCTGAGCTTAAGGAGCAGAAGATCCTCACCTCGGGAGACGTGCTCAGGAGCGACGACTTCAACAAGAACTACTTCACGCAGGTGGACATCCGCACGATGAAGGAGATTAACCTCTACAGCAAGAAGGCGGAGGTGCTCACCAGTCATCCCGAAGGCTCTTACACACTAAGGAAGAACTCCAAGGGCGAGTACGTGCTTAACATAACGAACTACAAGAAGTTCTGGAGCGTGAGCAAGTTCCTCGTCATACTCGTCAAGTAGCCCCCTTTGAGCAGAAGAGACTCTTATAACATGTCGAGGTCTGCCACCTCCGCCTCACGTATGCAGGAAGGGCTGGACGGCACGCCCAAGGGCTTCGACCTGCTTCGCCAAGGTCCCGAGACAGCCATCCTCATCGCCCTCATCACCCCAAGGCAGGACGAGAGGAAGACCAACGAATACCTCGACGAGCTGGAGTTCCTTGCCGAGACTGCCGGGGCGCAGACGGTGCGACGCTTCACCCAAAGGCTCGACGCTCCCCTCTCAGCCACCTACGTGGGCAAGGGCAAGCTTCAGGAGATACGCTCCTACATCGAGGCGGAGGAGGAGGCGGAGCGAGAGATAGACATGGCTATTTTCGACGACGAGCTATCAGCCAAGCAGCTGCGCAACATAGAGGAGGAGCTGAAGATAAAGATACTGGACCGCACCAGCCTTATCCTCGACATCTTCGCCATGAGGGCGCAGACTGCCAGCGCCAAGACGCAGGTGGAGCTGGCGCAGCACAAGTATATGCTGCCCCGCCTGCAAAGGATGTGGACGCACCTCGAGCGCCAAGGCGGGGGAGGCGGCAAGGGAGGAGTGGGCTTGCGTGGTCCTGGTGAGACGCAGCTCGAGATGGACAGGCGCATCATCCTTCAGCGCATAAGCCTGCTTAAGCAGAGGCTTCAGGACATCGACCAGCAGAAGGTGACGCAGAGGAGCAACCGCACGGGCATGGTGCGTGTCGCCCTCGTGGGCTACACTAACGTGGGCAAGAGCACGCTGATGAACCTGCTGAGCAAGAGCGAGGTGTTCGCCGAGAACAAGCTCTTCGCCACGCTCGACACGACGGTGCGCAAGGTGGTGGTAGACAACCTGCCCTTCCTCCTCACCGACACCGTCGGCTTCATACGCAAGCTGCCCACAATGCTCGTGGACTCCTTCAAGAGCACGCTCGACGAGGTAAGGGAGGCTGACCTGCTTGCCCACGTGGTGGACATCTCGCACCCCGACTTCGAGAGCCAGATAAGCGTCGTGGAGCAGACGCTCAAGGAGCTTGGCTGCGCCGACAAGCCCTCGATGATGGTGTTCAACAAGGTGGACGCCTACACGTGGACGCCTCAGGCTGCCAACGACCTAAGCCCCGCCACAAGGGAGAACATCCCCCTCTCCCAGCTCAAGCAGACGTGGATGGCAAGGCTTAACGACAACTGCGTCTTCGTCTCCGCCAAGGAGCGCACCAACATAGAGGAGCTTAAGCAGATGCTCTACGCAAGGGTAAGGGAGCTGCACGTGCAGAAGTACCCCTACAACGACTTCCTTTACCAGCATTACGAAGAGGACAACCCCTAAACAGATAAAGCTATGGCTGAATTCAAGTACACGCCCATGTTCCAGCTGGGCAAAGACGAGACCAAGTACCGCCTCCTCACCACGGAGGGAGTAAGCGTGGGAGACTTCGAGGGACACAAGATGCTCAAGGTAACGCCCGAGGCGCTTACCCTCGTGGCGCAGCAGTGCTTCCACGACGTGGAGTTCCTGCTCCGAAGGGAGCATAACCTGCAGGTAGCCAAGATACTCAGCGACCCCGAGGCAAGCGAGAACGACAAGTACGTCGCCCTCCAGTTCCTGCGCAACGCTGAGACATCGGCCAAGGGCATCCTGCCCTTCTGCCAAGACACCGGCACCGCCATCATACACGCCGAGAAGGGGCAGCAGGTGTGGACAGGCTTCCAGGACGAGGAGGCGCTGAGCCTTGGCGTCTACAACACCTACACCCAGGACAACCTGCGCTACTCGCAGAACGCCCCCCTCACTATGTACGACGAGGTGAACACCAAGTGCAACCTCCCCGCACAGATAGACATCGAGGCGACAGAGGGTATGGAGTACCGCTTCATTATGGTAGCCAAGGGCGGAGGCTCTGCCAACAAGACCTACTTCTACCCGATGACCAAGGCTACCATACAGAACGAGGGCACGCTCTTGCCCTTCCTCGTCGGGGAGATGAAGCACCTCGGCACTGCCGCCTGCCCGCCCTACCACATCGCCTTCGTCATCGGAGGCACGAGCGCAGAGAAGAACCTGCTCACCGTGAAGCTCGCCTCCATCAAGTACTACGACAGCCTCCCAACGACTGGAGACGAGACGGGGCGTGCCTTCCGCGACGTTGACCTCGAGCGCAAGCTCCTTCGGGAAGCCTACAAGATAGGGCTCGGGGCGCAGTTCGGGGGCAAGTACCTCGCCCACGACATAAGGGTCGTCCGCCTGCCCCGCCACGGGGCAAGCTGCCCCATAGGCATGGGCGTGAGCTGCTCCGCCGACCGCAACATCAAGGCGAAGATCAACGCCCAAGGCATCTGGATAGAGCAGATGGACGAACGCCCTGCGGAGCTTATCCCCCAAGAGTACTGCAAGGCGGGAGAGGGCAGCCAAGGCATCACGATAGACCTCGACAAGGGCATCGACCACGTCCGTCAGGAGCTCTCGAAGTACCCCGTCAGCACCCGCGTCAACCTCAAGGGAACGATCATCGTGGCACGAGACATTGCCCACGCCAAGCTGAAGGCTCGCCTCGACGCTGGCGAGGATATGCCCTCGTACTTCAAGGACCACCCCATCCTCTACGCAGGTCCAGCCAAGACCCCCGAGGGCTACCCCTGCGGCTCTATGGGACCGACCACCGCCAACCGTATGGACCCGTACGTTGACGAGTTCCAGAGCCACGGGGCGAGCCTCGTGATGATTGCCAAGGGCAACCGCACGCAGCAGGTCACCGACGCTTGCCAGCGGCACGGGGGCTTCTACCTCGGCACCATCGGAGGCGTTGCGGCCGTGCTCTCGCAGAGCAGCATACGAGCCATAGAGTGTGTGGAGTACCCCGAGCTCGGTATGGAGGCCATCTGGAAGATAAAGGTGGAGGACTTCCCCGCCTTTATACTCGTTGACGACAAGGGCAACGACTTCTTCAAGCAGCTCAAGCCCTGCGCCGGCTGCACCATCCTCTAAGGACTTACACAATCCAGGGCTAACCCCCGTCGGATCTCTTATATGGGATCCGTCGGGGGTAGCGGCTGGTTGTCGCGAAGAGGAGCGGCTACCCTTCACGAAGCCTCGCCTTAGG
>JAJPYQ010000001.1 GCA_021204865.1 Prevotellaceae bacterium
TTATATAAAGGGGCTTGCAATTCTGCAAAACTCTGCCTTTCCCCCCTGCTGCCCCAAGAAACAGAAAACCGCCCTATCCTCACGGACTGCGGGCGGCCCCTTAAAAATAAACATGTAAACGGAAACTGGCGAAATCGCCAGCCCTTGGAACTTGGAAAGGGCAAAGCTACGGGAAACCGACGTTACAAGCAAGAGAAACCGGGAAAAAAAAAGCATTGAGCTATGACACAAGTGACTGATAAACAGTATCTCTACCGGCTGGACCGCACCAGCCGCAAGTACACCTGCCCCGACTGCGGGCGCCGCTCCTACGTGCTCTACATCAACCAGCTGACGGGCGAGCCGCTCGACCCCACCGTGGGCCGCTGCGACCACCAGAACTCCTGCGGCCGCCACCTGCCCCCGCGTGACTTCCTGCGCGAGCACCCCGACTTCACGAGCAGCCCCGAGGAGCTGCGCCGGCGCCTCGAGGCAAAGCCCTTCAGGCCTGAGAGCGAGCTGCCGCTGGGCTTCATCGACAAGAGGCTGCTGCCGCCCCTCTTCTTCGCCGACCAAAGGCGGGACAACCTGCAGCGCTTCTTCCTCCAGAAGTTCGGCGCTGAGAAGACTGAGCAGGTGTTCCGCCTCTACCACGTGGGCCCCTCCCGCCACTGGATCTCGCAGGGCGGCTACGCCACCGTCTTCCCGCAGATAGACACGCAGGGAAGGGTGAGGCAGATGAAGGTGATATGCTACAACCCGCTGACGGGCCACCGCCTGCACGAGCAGGACCCGGCCCTGAGGTGGAGCCGGAGGCTGGGGGCGTACGTGCAGGACAGCAAGTGGCAGAAGGTGTGGTTCGCGGGAAAGAGCCTCGTGGGCCAGCAGAACGTCAGGCTTGAGCAGACCTACTTCGGGGCGCACCTGCTTGCCTCGCGCCCCGGGGAGGCGGTGTTCATCTGCGAGAGCGAGAAGACAGCCATGGTGGCGCACCTGATGCTCCAGGGCGGCCTGTGGCTCGCCACGGGAGGCAAGAACGGCTGCCGCTGGAGCTCCTTCGAGACATCGCGGCCGCTCAGGGGGCGCAGAGTGTATCTCTACCCCGACCTGGGAGCCACCAGCCAGTGGGAGGAGGGGGCCGCCCAGCTCCGCCGCTGGGGAGTGGACGCGCGGGTGAGCCAGGTGCTGGAGGCGCGGGCCACGGACGACGACCGCAACCGTGGGCTCGACGTGGCCGACTTCCTGCTCAGGCGGCTCGATGAGCCCCCGTGAGAGGAAATGCGACGGGGGCGTTTTGCGCTTACCGCCCTTTTTCGTATATTTGCCCCAAAGTTACATTAAATCTGAGTTGAGGCTATGAGAGATGCGCGCCAGGAGGCTGCCAAGGAGTTCGCCCGCAAATGGCAAGGGCAGGGCAGCGAGAGGGCGCAGTGCCAGCCCTTCTGGCTGGAGCTGCTCGGCCGGGTGTACGGCGTGGAAGACCCCGCGGGCTACATCGAGTTCGAGAAAGGCGTGGCGAAGATAGACCACACCAGCTTCATAGACGGCTACATACCCAAGACACGCGTCATGATAGAGCAGAAGGGCATAGACAAAGACCTCGGCGCGCCCATACGCCAGAGCGACGGCTCGCTGCTCACCCCCTACCAGCAGGCGAGGCGTTACATCGTGGACCTGCCCGTGGACCAGCACCCGCGCTACGTCGTCACCTCCAACTTCCGCGAGTTCTGGGTCTACGACATGAACCGCCCCGCGGGAGACCCCGAGAAGATACTTCTGAAGAACCTGCCCCGAGAGTACTACCGCCTGGACTTCCTCGTCAGCAACGAGAAGGAGAGCCTCGAGCGCCAGCTGGAGGTCTCGGTGAAGGCGGGCGAGCTGGTGGGACGGATCTACGACGCTTTCCACAAGCAGTACCTCCAGCCCGACAGCCCCCGCTCGCTGCACAGCCTCAACGTCCTCTGCGTCAGGCTCGTCTTCTGCCTCTGGGCGGAGGACGACGTGGGCATCTTCGGCAGGCGCGACATCTTCCACGACTACCTTTACCCCAAGGTGGTGAACGACTGCCGCGGGGCGCTCATGCGCCTCTTCCGTGTGCTGGACACCCCCGAGCGGGAGCGCGACCCCTACCTCCGTCAGGAGGGCCTCATAGGCGAGTTCCCCTACGTGAACGGCGGCCTCTTCAGGGACCAGAGCGTGGAGATACCGCCCTTCGACACCTCGATAAAGGAGCTGCTCCTCCGGGACGCGAGCCTCCGCTTCGACTGGAGCGAGATAAACCCCACCATCTTCGGGGCTCTCTTCGAGAGCACCCTGAACCCTGAGACACGCCGCTCAGGGGGCATGCACTACACCAGCGTGGAGAACATACACAAGGTCATCGACCCCTTGTTCCTCAGCCAGCTGAGGGCGGAGCTCAGGGAGATAAGGAACACAGCCACACAGACAGCCAGGCAGAGAAGGGCGCTCCAGTTCCAGGACAAGCTCTCGCGGCTCACCTTCCTGGACCCCGCCTGCGGCAGCGGCAACTTCCTGACGGAGACCTACATCTCCCTCCGCCGGCTGGAGAACGAGGCGCTGCGCATCATACTGGGCGAGGGGCAGACCACCTTCCAGACGGAGGGCTACCAGCCCGTCAGGGTGAGCCTCCGCCAGTTCCACGGCATAGAGATAAACGACTTCGCCGTCTCCGTGGCGAAGACTGCCCTCTGGATAGCCGAGATGCAGACGCTGCACGAGACGGAGAGGATATTGAAACGTGACCTGGAGTTCCTGCCCCTGAAGTCGAACACCAACATCCGGGAGGGCAACGCCCTCAGGATAGACTGGAGAGACGTGATCCAGCCAGAGAAGCTCACCTATATCATCGGCAACCCGCCGTTTGCGGGCAAGAAAGAACAGTCGAGAGAACAGAAAGCCGACCTAATGTCGCTGTACGGCAAAGGGATATCAGGCATCGGCAATATGGACTATGTGACGTGCTGGTACATCAAAGCAGCTGAGTATATGCAAGGTACTAACATTCAAGCGGCTTTCGTCTCCACCAACTCCATCACCCAAGGAGAGCAGCCATCTGTACTGTCGAAGAAGCTTGCACAAAACAACGTAAGCATCCACTTTGCCCACCGCACCTTCCGCTGGGACAGCGAGGCTTCCTCGCGTGCCCACGTGCATTGCGTCATCATTGGCTTCAGAACATCGCCTTCCCCTTATCCCAAGTTCATTTATACCGATGGCGTACCCAAAGCAGTACATAACATTAACTTTTATCTTCTCGATGCTCCCAACGTTATAATAACAACTCGCAAAAAGCCCCTATGTGATGTTCCTCCTATGTCCTATGGCTCTATGCCAATAGACAAAAACAACTTAATCTTGGACGAGGAAGCGGTTCAAAAACTCCTTAGAGAGAATGCGGACAATATCCAGTTCATACGTGAGTACGTCGGAGGAGATGAACTCCTTAATGGCACAAAGCGTTGGTGTCTTTGGCTTGTTGATATTGATCCTCAGCTGTATTTGAAGTCCAAGTTCATAATGAGGCGCATCGCTGATAACCGGAATTTCAGGCTATATGGATCTACCCGACCGCAAACGAACAAAGCTGCGGACACTCCACAGCTGTTTGGGGAGATACGGCAACCAGAGAACGGAGCTTTGGTCATCCCCAAGGTTTCTTCTAAAGAAAGGAGATACATCCCCATCTCATATGTTAAGCCAGGCATTATAATCAACGGCAGTGCCTTGGTTATCCCCAACGCCAACCTCTATCATTTCGGGGTTCTTTCGTCAAACGTACACAACGCTTGGATGCGTGTTGTGGCCGGAAGAATGAAAAGCGATTACCAATACTCCGCTGAAATCGTATATAACAACTTTCCTTGGCCAAAAGCCACAGAAGAGCAAATGGCCGCCATAAGCGAGACAGCACAAGGAATACTTGACGCAAGGGAGAGACACTCTAACGTCACACTCGCGAACTTGTATAACGAGAACAACTTCATTCTCTTTAGCGACCTGCGCACCGCCCACCAGCGGAACGACAAGGCTGTGATGGCCGCCTACGGGTGGCTGCCCGGCAGCCCAGCCTACCAGAGCGAGACCGCCTGCGTCTCGCAGCTAATGCTAATGTACCAACAACTAACCAAAAGACAGCAGCAGCCATGATGATGACGGCCAGCGAAGCAGAAGCTTTGTCAAACATTGTAAAAAGTATAAGTTATCTCGAAATGGCCAAGGGAAATGCCATCGGGTTACTCGAAGACCCGGATTATTGCGATTTCGGTATAGAGTGGGACAAAGATGTCAATCACAAGATTGATAAGATGGTTGACTGCGTTGGCGCTGAGTTCATCGTCCAAAAAATGCTGTATGCCACCCAAGAAATGTCAGCCAAGGAAACGGAGACATGGATAAAGCAAATCTTCGGATACAAATGCCAGTGGCACGATGCGGACCTAAGGAGGTTCCTGGATGTTGTTGTCAAGGACGAGAGCCTGCTTGACAACCCCTGGAAGATATTAAATGATCCGAGAGGGAGCCGGGATAAAATGTCCAGCTTTGAGATGATTAACGATGACATAGTGGGAATGGTATATCGAGATGCGCAATATATAATTATGTACCTTCTCGCCTTTAGGGACGCCCTATACGCCGTCTGCGACGCGAAGCAGATATACAACATGCGGAGCAAGTTCGAGACCTACCTCGACGCGTTGTACCCCGCGGAGCCTCACCACACGGCTAACATCCTCTTCCGCTCCGAGGTGACACCACCCGAGCCAGAGCAGCCCATCGAGCCAGAGAACGTGAAATACGAGATGACACACGAAGTACGCTACGCCATCCTGACGGTGCTGCTGAAATGGGCCGGCTGCAAGGAATCCGCCAAATGCCCCGCCACGGCGATGAACAAGTTCTGCGCCAATCTGTTCCAAGCAGGTGATAAGACAGAGCATTTCAGGAAAAACATCATCCCAAAATTCAGGAGACACGAAGAGGACAAGGCTCTCTACGACCAAGCTATAGAATGGCTGGTGAAAACCGGGATACAGCTGCCCGAAAACTACAGGGATAAGCTGCCCTGAAGCAAAACCGAATCTTATAACTCTGTAGACAAAGAGAGGGGAGCGGCCTGACTGCCCCCCCCCCTCTCTCTTTCTCATCCCGGCTCTCCCAGCGCGTCCACTATGAGACGCACCTGAAGGGGCGTGAGCAGGTGCTGCCCCTTCTGCCATCCCGCCCCCCTGAGCCTCTCCAAGAGCCCCGGCTGCATGGCTACCCAGCGCCAGAGCGTCTGGCGGGCAGCCCTTGGGCCTACCTGCGGACTGTAGGCCTGCGATAGCAGCTTCACGCTGCAGCCCCGCCTGAGCCAACCTGAGACTACATAGTCCATACTGTTATCCTCCTTCTCTTTAATTAACACACAAATATACAAAAAATCCCCCACACTGGCAAGCCTTTCGGGAACAAACAGGAACACTCAGGAAAACTGAGGAGCAATGGGGAACGAATGGGTACTCCGTCCCTTCGCGGAGCAGTAACTTTGCACCGTCAAAAAGAGAGACAAGACCCTATTGTTAAACCAAATCACACACAAGACAATGGCTATTAATTACAGCAAAGTGGCAAGGCAGACACCCGTGGGCTCTGACACCTACAAGGTGTTCGCACAGGCGCAAACCACCGCCATCTGGGACCTGAACACGTTCGCGGGACACATCCACGACCACAACAGCACCCTCTCCAAGGGACTGATCCTGCACATCCTGACGGACATGGTCAGCTGCATGAAAGAGAAGCTGCTCGACGGAACAAAGATCAAGCTGGACGACTTCGGCTCGTTCTGGATCTCACTGCAGAGCAACGGGCAGGAAAGCGCGGACAACTTCACCGCGTCCGACATAACGGGCATACGGGTGAGGTACACCGTGGGAAGCGACATGACAAGCGCGAAGCTCATGAAGGACGCATCGTTCGAGTTCGTAGGCACCAGGGAGCAGCAAGCCGAGATAAAGGCTCAGCGCAACGCAGACCTGAACGCCCTGACGGGAGGCGAATCCAGCTCTGAGAGCGGCTCCGGAAACGACAACCAAGATCAGGGCGACGACTAAACACTGAGGGAGGAACTGAAAAATGGCCTCGATGACACTCAACAAGGGGGGAGGCAACCCCTGGTGGCAGTTCGCCTTGCAGCTGCTCTCCGCCCTTATAGCCGCCCTGACGGCAAGCGCCGCCGCAAGTCCAAAGGCTCTGACGAGCTTGCTCTAACCAACGAAACGTGAGGGGGACGGGGCTCAATGCCTCGCCCCCCTCTTATCTAACCGGAAAAAGAAACAGATGACTATGACTAATACAGAAGAGAAAAAACTGCCACGGGGGCTGCGCAACTGCAACCCTCTGAACCTGAGACGCTCGCACGACCTCTGGCAGGGGCTCAGAGAGGAGCAGACGGACCCGGAGTTCTTCCAGTTCAAGACAATGGCCTGGGGATACAGGGCCGCCTTCGTCGTCATACGCACCTACGTGTGGAAATGGAAACTGACAACGCTGGTGGACATCGTGAGCCGTTGGGCCCCCGACGCGGACGGCAACGACTCGGAGCTCTACCTTGCAAGGGTAAGGGCTCTGACGGGAATGGGTAAGTACGACACCATAAACCCACTCTCGCAGGAGCAGATGATCCCGCTCGTCGAGGCTATGTCGCGCATAGAGAACGGGCAGAGGGCAAAGCCTCAGGAGGTGCAGGAGGGATGGCTGCTCTATATGGGCTGACACACCTTCCAACGGGAAAACCCGCCCGCCCAACTGTTAAATAATCATAAAAATCACTTTAGGGCGGGGTGGCGGCCCAAATGAAAGGGGCAAAGGGATTGCTCATAAAGAGAATTTAGTTACCTTTGCACTTCGATTGGCTCACCGTGCCCATTAAGATATGTCGGAATATAACAAAAACAATATAACAATAAAAGAACAGACAAATGCCTACAATTCAACAATTGGTCAGAAAAGGCCGAAAGAAGTTGGTAGACAAGAGCAAGAGCCCCGCACTGGACAGCTGCCCCCAACGTAGGGGGGTCTGCGTGCGCGTCTACACGACAACTCCTAAGAAGCCTAACTCGGCGATGAGGAAAGTCGCCCGTGTCCGCCTCACCAACAGCAAGGAGGTGAACAGCTACATCCCCGGAGAGGGGCACAACCTGCAGGAGCACAGCATAGTGCTGGTGCGCGGAGGCAGGGTGAAGGACCTGCCCGGCGTGCGTTACCACATAGTGCGCGGCACCCTGGACACCGCGGGCGTGGCAAGCCGCACGCAGAGACGCAGCAAGTACGGAGCCAAGCGCCCGAAAGCAAAGAAGTAAGTGAACAGACAAAAGAACAAGAGACAAAAGACAGGAAACAGTTTTGGTTGTGAGTGGGAAAAGGTTGAGTAAACGTCCGGCGGGACAGTTGAAGAACAATACTGAAACAGCCTAAAACACTAAACAAAAGAAAGAAATGCGTAAAGGAAAGCCTAAAAAGCATGTGATACTGCCCGACCCCGTCTACGGGGACGTGAAGGTGTCGAAGTTCGTGAACCACCTGATGTACGCCGGGAAGAAGACCATATCGTACACCATCTTCTACAGCGCCCTGGAAATAGTGAAGAGCAAGATGGCAAACCAGGAGAAAGACGCCCTGACCATCTGGAAAGAGGCGCTGGACAAGATCACCCCGCAAGTGGAGGTGAAGAGCAAGCGTATAGGAGGAGCAACCTTCCAGGTGCCCACAGAGATACGCCCCGAGAGGAAAGAGTCCGTCTCGATGAAGAACATGATCAACTTCGCCCGCAAGAGGGGAGGCAAGACCATGGCGGACAAGCTGGCGGCGGAGATAATGGACGCTTACAACGAACAGGGCGGAGCGTACAAGCGCAAAGAGGATATGCACCGCATGGCCGAGGCCAACAGGGCCTTCGCCCACTTCCGCTTCTGAACAAGAAAGCGCAGAAAATAGGTATTAGCACAAAGACAAAGTATGGCAAGACAAGACTTACATTTGACTCGGAACATCGGTATCATGGCGCATATCGACGCGGGGAAGACGACGACCTCCGAGCGAATACTCTTCTACACGGGCAAGACCCACAAGATTGGCGAGGTGCACGAGGGAGCGGCCACGATGGACTGGATGGCGCAGGAGCAGGAGAGGGGAATAACCATCACATCGGCGGCCACCACCGCTTACTGGACCTGGAACGGCGACAAATATAAGCTGAACCTCATAGACACTCCGGGACACGTGGACTTCACCGCCGAGGTGGAACGCTCGTTGCGCGTGCTTGACGGGGCTATAGCCACATACTGTGCCGTGGGGGGCGTGGAGCCTCAGTCGGAGACGGTGTGGAGGCAGGCCGACAAATACAGCGTGCCGAGGATTGGCTACGTGAACAAGATGGACCGCTCGGGGGCGGACTTCCTCGAGGTGGTAAGGCAGATGAAGGCCATTCTGGGGGCTAACCCCATAGTGGTGGCCCTGCCAATAGGGGCCGAGGAGAACTTCAAGGGCATAGTCGACCTTATAAAGATGAAGGCTATCCTGTGGCACGACGAGACAATGGGGGCCGAGTACGAGGTGGACGACATACCGGCTGACATGCTGGCCGAATGCGAGGAGTGGCGCTCGAAGATGCTTGAGCAGGCCGCCGAGCAGGACGATGCCCTCATGGAGAAGTTCTTCGATGACCCAGCCTCCATCACCGAGCAGGAGCTTATCGCCGCCATAAGGAAGGGGACGCTGAAGCTGGACCTGGTGCCCATGACTTGCGGCTCCTCGTTCAAGAACAAAGGGGTGCAGACGCTGCTCGACTACGTCTGCATGTTCCTCCCTTCCCCTCTCGACACTCCTGCCATCAAGGGAGTGAACCCTGAGACGGGCGAGGAGGAGGAGCGCCACCCCGACGAGGACGAGAAGACCTCCGCACTGGCGTTCAAGATTGCCACTGACCCGTATGTGGGTCGCCTGACCTTCTTCCGTGTCTACTCAGGAAAGATAGAGGCTGGCAGCTATGTCTACAACGTTCGCTCTGGCAAGAAGGAGCGCATAAGCCGGATATTCCAGATGCACTCCAACCACCAGAACCCTGTTGAGGTTATCGGGGCGGGTGACATAGGGGCTGCCGTGGGCTTCAAGGACATACACACGGGCGACACCCTGACTGAGGAGGACGCTCCCATCATACTGGAGTCCATTGAGTTCCCCGACCCGGTGATAGGAATTGCCGTAGAGCCGAAGACGCAGAAGGACCTGGACAAACTCTCCATCGGCTTGCAGAAACTGGCTGAGGAGGACCCCACGTTCACCGTGAGGACTGACGAGCAGAGCGGGCAGACTGTGATCTCGGGGATGGGAGAGCTGCACTTGGACATCATCATAGACCGCCTGAAGCGTGAGTTCAAGGTGGAGTGCAACCAGGGCAAGCCGCAGGTGAACTATAAGGAGGCTCTGACCACCACTGTCAACCACCGTGAGCTTTACAAGAAGCAGACGGGCGGCCGTGGCAAGTTCGCTGACATTATTGTTAACGTGGGCCCCGTGGACGCCGATTTCGAGGGTACTGGCTTGCAGTTCGAGAACAAGGTGACGGGGGGCAACATCCCCAAGGAGTTCATTCCCTCCGTGCAGAAGGGCTTCGAGATGGCAATGAAGAACGGGGTGCTGGGGGGCTTCCCCATGGACACGCTTAAGGTGGAGCTGCTGGACGGCAGCTATCACCCTGTGGACTCTGACCAGCTCTCCTTCGAGATAGCGGCTCAGATAGCCTACAAGGCTTGCTGCGCTAAGGCTAAGCCCGTCTTGCTGGAGCCTATGATGAAGCTGGAGGTGGTGACACCTGAGGAGAACATGGGCGACGTGATAGGCGACCTGAACAAGCGCCGCGGGCAAATAGAGGGTATGGACACCACAAGGACAGGGGCCCGTCTGGTGAAGGCTATGGTGCCGCTCGCAGAGATGTTCGGCTATGTGACTGCCCTCAGAACCATCACCTCCGGGCGGGCGACAAGCTCTATGACGTATGACCACCACGCACCAGTGAGCAGGCAGATAGCCCAGGCGGTGCTGACAGAGATGAACGGAAGGGTGGACTTAGTGTGAGAGACAGGCGGGAGAAGGGTGCCGCATAGCGAACGACTCTTAGGCGGCAAACCAACCCCCGACAAACGATAGAAGAAACGGACAAACTAAACAAAGAGACAAGAATGAGTCAGAAAATCAGGATTAAGCTGAAGTCTTACGACCACAACCTGGTCGACAAGTCAGCGGAGAAGATCGTGAAGACCGTGAAGATAACGGGCGCCATCGTGAGCGGGCCGATACCCTTGCCCACACACAAGCGCATCTTCACCGTGAACCGCTCCACGTTCGTCAACAAGAAATCGCGCGAGCAGTTCCAGCTGTGCACCTACAAGCGCCTTATCGACATCTACAGCAGCAACGCCAAGACTGTTGACGCCCTGATGAAGATGGAGCTGCCCAGCGGCGTGGAGGTGGAGATTAAGGTGTGACGCGCGGAGAGACAGAAGAGAGAGAGTTGTTAATCAATTATATCTGAAATGCCAGGATTATTAGGAAAGAAAATCGGAATGACTTCCGTGTTCAGTGCCGAGGGCAAGAATGTGCCATGCACTGTTATCGAATTAGGTCCTTGTGTGGTTACTCAGGTAAAGACTGTTGAGAAGGACGGCTACGCTGCTGTCCAGCTCGGCTTCCAGGAAGCGAAGGAGAAGAACACCTCCGCCCCGATGATGGGACACTTCAAGAAGGCCGGGACCACACCTAAGAGACACTTGGCCGAGTTCACAGGTTTTGACCAGGAAATGAATCTGGGCGACACTGTCACAGTGGAGCTCTTCGCCGACGCGGCTTACGTTGACGTGATCGGAACTTCCAAGGGACGCGGTTTCCAAGGTGTAGTGAAACGCCACGGCTTTGGTGGCGTGGGGCAGGCCACCCACGGCCAGGACGACCGTCTGCGCCACCCGGGTTCTATAGGAGCTTGCTCCTTCCCCGCAAAGGTGTTCAAGGGAATGCGCATGGCAGGCCAAATGGGAAACCAGAGGGTCACCACGCATAACCTTCAGGTGTTAAAGGTGATACCCGAGCACAACATCCTTATGATTAAAGGCAGCGTGCCGGGCTACAATGGTGCAATAGTTAGCGTTTTGAAGTAAGATGGAAGTTAGCGTATTGAATATCAAGGGAGAGGACACCGGCAGAAAGGTGACACTCAACGACGCCATCTATGGCATCGAGCCCAACGACCATGCCATTTACCTTGACGTGAAACTGATACTCGCAAATCACCGCCAAGGCACAGCAAAGTCGAAAGAGAGAAGTGAGATAACAGGGTCGACACGCAAGCTCATACGCCAGAAAGGAAGCGGCGGGGCAAGACGTGGCGACATCAAGTCACCGCTGCTTAGAGGCGGTGGCAGAGTGTTCGGGCCCAAGCCCCGCGACTACAGCCAGAAGCTGAACAAGAAGGAGCGCATCCTGGCCCGCAAGTCCGCCCTGACCTACAAGGCAAGGGAGAACGAGATAATCGTGGTGGAGGACTTCACACTTGCCGAGCCGAAGACAAAGGCGTTCATCGAGATATTAAACAATCTTAAAATCGACGGCAAGAAGAGCCTTTTCGTCATGCCTGCTTCGGACAAAACCGTATATTTATCGGCTCGTAACCTGCAGAAGGTGCGCATAATGCCCGCCGCTCTGCTTAACACCTACAAGGTGCTGGACAACGACGTTATGGTGATTGCCGAGGGTGCCCTCAGCGTCATCGAGGGTAATCTGATTAAGAATTAAAGGAGCTGGACTACTATGTCAAATATCATCAAACCACTGGTCACGGAGAAAATGAACTCCATCACCGAGAAGCAGAACAAGTTCGGCTTTATCGTACGCCCAAGTGCCAACAAGATTGAGATAGGCAAAGAGATAGAGGAGCGCTACAACGTCACTGTTCTCTCCGTCAACACCATGAACTACGCGGGGAAGACCAAGAGACGCTACACGAAAGCCGGGCTGATAAAGGGCCGCACAAGAGCGCTCAAGAAGGCGATTGTCACGCTCAAGGAGGGTGACACAATAGATTTCTACAGCAACATTTAACGAAAGATGGCAGTACGTAAATTCAAGCCCACAACACCAGGGCAGAGGCACAAGATTATAGGTACGTTCGAGGAGATTACTGCATCAGTACCTGAGAAGTCTCTCACATTCGGCAAGCGCTCGACTGGAGGCCGCAACAGCAGCGGCCGCATGACGGTGCGCTACAGAGGCGGCGGACACAAGAGAAAATACCGCCTCATCGACTTCAAGAGAGATAAAGATGGTGTTCCGGCCATTGTGAAGACTATAGAGTATGACCCGAACCGCTCGGCCAGAATAGCTCTCCTCTTCTACGTGGACGGAGAGAAACGCTATATCATAGCTCCTAACGGGCTGGAGGTAGGCACCACCCTCGTGAGCGGGGCTGATGCAGCTCCCGAGGTGGGGAACGCCCTCCCGCTGCGCAATATCCCTGTCGGCACTGTGATACATAACATTGAGCTTCGCCCCGGCCAGGGAGCTATGCTCGTGCGCTCGGCGGGCAACTTCGCCCAGCTGACCTCACGCGACGGTGACTATTGCATCATCAAGCTGCCCTCGGGTGAGGTTCGCAAGATCCTCGGCACTTGCAAGGCCACGATAGGCAGTGTGGGCAACTCGGACCACGCGCTTGAGAGCTCCGGAAAGGCGGGACGCTCACGCTGGCTTGGCAGACGCCCGCACAACAGAGGCGTCGTGATGAACCCGCACGACCACCCGATGGGCGGTGGCGAAGGCCGACAGAGTGGCGGACACCCACGCTCACGTAATGGCTTGTACGCGAAGGGACTGAAGACGCGTTCGAAGAAGAAGCCTTCGAGCAAGTACATCATTGAGAGAGCTAAGAAAAGGTAACAGAGCAAGTTAAAGAAGGATAGATATGAGTCGTTCACTAAAGAAAGGTCCATATATCGAGGTTAACCTCGAGAAGAAAATACTTGCCATGAACGAGAGTGGCAAGAAGACCGTGGTAAAGACTTGGGCTCGCGCTTGCATGATTTCACCCGACTTCGTGGGGCAGACGATAGCCGTGCATAATGGCAACAAGTTCATCCCCGTGTACGTCACAGAGAATATGGTGGGGCATAAGCTCGGAGAGTTCGCCCCGACACGCAAGTTTGGCGGACACGCCGGGAACAAGAAGAAGTAAGCAGTTGGTTAAAGGACAATTAGAGTAAACACAAGAATGGGAAAGAGAAAGAAATTGGCTGCTGAAGCTATTAAGGCTGCGCGAAAGACCCAATATTTCGCAAGGCTCAGGAATGTTCCCTCGTCTCCGCGTAAAATGAGATACGTGGTGGATCTGATACGTGGCATGGAAGTAAACAGAGCCCTGGGCACACTGAGGTTCTCCTCAAAGGCTGCCTCTGCCGACGTGGAGAAGGTGCTGCGCTCCGCCATAGCCAACTGGGAGCAGAAGAACGAGAGGAAGGCAGACGACGGCGAGCTGTTCGTGACACGTGTGTTTGTTGACTGCGGCCCCACGCTTAAGCGCATGAGGCCAGCCCCTCAAGGCCGCGGCTACAGGATACGCAAGCGCTCGAACCACATCACCTTGTTCGTTGACACAAAAAAAGAATAAAGAAATATGGGACAGAAAGTAAATCCTATAAGCAATCGCCTTGGCATAATACGCGGTTGGGATTCTAATTGGTCGGGGGGCAAGGACTTCGGCGACACTCTGCTCGAGGACAGCAAGATACGCAAGTACCTTAACACTCGCCTCGGTGACGCAAGTCTCTCAAGAATAATCATCGAGCGCACCCTTAAGAAGGTGACCATCACCGTCTGCACGGCTCGCCCGGGTCTGATCATCGGCAAGGGCGGAGAGAAAGTGGACAAGCTGAAGGAGGAGCTGAAGAAGCTCACTGACAAGGAGGTGCAGCTCAACATCTTCGAGGTGCGCAAGCCTGAGCTCGACGCCATCATCGTGGGCAACAACATTGCCAGGCAGGTGGAAGGCAAGATAGCTTACCGCAGAGCCATTAAGATGGCCATTGCCAACACTATGAGGGCAGGAGCCGAGGGCATTAAGGTGCAGATCTCCGGACGCCTGAACGGTGCCGAGATCGCCCGCCGCGAGATGTACAAGGAGGGACGCACCCCTCTGCACACATTCAGGGCTGACATCGACTACTGCCAGACAGAGGCTCTCACCAAGGTGGGCTTGCTGGGCATAAAGGTGTGGATATGCCGCGGAGAGATCTACGGGAAGAAAGACCTCGCGCCTAACTTCACCCAACAGAAGGAGAACACAGGCCGCAACTTTAATGGCGGAGGCAGAGGAGGTTTCCGACGGAAGAAGAACAACAACAACCGCTAATAAGACCAGACTACTATGTTACAACCGAAAAGAACTAAATACAGAAGACCCCAAAAAGGGCGCAGCAAGGGCAATGCCCACCGTGGCACCCAGCTGGCTTTCGGCTCTTTTGGCATCAAGTCGCTCGGCACACGCTGGATAACAGCCCGCCAGATAGAGGCTGCCCGTATAGCGATGACACGTTACATGCAGCGTGAGGGACAAAGCTGGATACGCATATTCCCCGACAAGCCAATCACCAAGAAGCCTGCCGACGTGCGTATGGGTAAAGGTAAGGGAGACCCCGTGGGGTTCGTCTTCCCAATCACCCCAGGGCGCATCATATTCGAGATAGAGGGAGTTCCCTACGAGACAGCGAAAGAGGCTCTGCGCCTGGCTGCCCAGAAACTGCCCGTCGTGACGAAGTTTGTTGTGAGACGTGACTACGATAAAGACGCACAATAATGAAAACAGCTGAAATAAAGCAGATGTCGACTGCCGACTTGCAGGAACGCATAAAGACGGAGAAGGCTAACTACACTCAGATGTTGCTTAACCATGCGGTTTCGCCCCTTGAGAACACAGCCCAGATAAGGACCGCGCGCCGTAATATCGCACGCCTGATGACTGCCTTGCGCCAGAGAGAGTTAAACAACTAAAATGGTCCGGAACACATGGAAGAAAGAAATTTAAGAAAGACGAGAACTGGCGTGGTAGTCAGCGACAAGATGGACAAGACCATTGTGGTTGCCACTCAGTTCAAGGAGATGCACCCGATCTACGGCAAGTTCGTCAGCAAGACGAAGAAGTACTACGCCCACGACGAGAAGAACGACTGTCACAGGGGCGACAAGGTGCTGATAATGGAAACCCGTCCTCTGAGCAAGATGAAGAGGTGGAGAGTTGTGCAAGTCGTTGAAAGAGCTAAGTAATCATGATACAGAGTGAGACAAGATTAGTAGTCGCAGACAACAGCGGTGCAAAGGAATGCCTCTGCATCAAAGTGCTCGGGGGCACAAGGCGCCGCTACGCTTCTGTGGGTGATGTGATTGTGGTTGCTGTGAAGAGCGCAATCCCCACCAGTGATGTTAAGAAGGGCTCTGTCTCGAGAGCCTTGATAGTCCGCACGAAGAAGGAGATACGCCGCGCCGACGGGTCTTACATCCGCTTCGACGACAACGCCTGCGTGCTGTTGAACAGTGCCGGGGAGCTTCGCGGTAGCCGTATCTTCGGCCCTGTGGCCCGTGAGCTTCGCGCGGTCAACATGAAGGTTGTGTCTCTGGCGCCAGAGGTTCTTTGATTATATTAATCTACGGAAAAACAATGAGCAAGTTACATATTAAGAAAGGCGATACGGTGTACGTCAACTCGGGAAACGACAAGGGGATGACGGGCACCGTGCTGAAAGTCCTGGTGAAGGAGCAGCGCGCCATAGTGGAGGGCGTGCACAAAGTGAAGAAGTGCCAGAAGCCAAGCGCTAAGTTCCCTCAGGGCGGCATCATAGAGATGGAGGCCCCAGTGCACATCTCTAACCTGAATGTGCTGGACCCGAAGACAAAGAAGCCGACCCGCATCGGCAGAAGGTTGAACGCTGAGGGCAAGAGAGTCCGCTATTCCAAAAAGTCAGGAGAGGAGATCAAGTGATGGCAAGCACGGCAAACTTAAAGAAAGAGTATGTGGAGCGCATAGCCCCGGCGTTGAAGGAGAAGTTCAAATACACTTCCCCGATGCAGATACCAATGCTCAAGAAGATAGTCATCAACCAGGGCTTGGGCATAGCCACGGCTGACAAGAAGATAATAGATGTGGCCATCAACGAGATAAGCGCCATCACCGGGCAGAAGGCTGTGGCAACGGTCTCGAAGAAGGATGTGGCAAGCTTCAAGCTTCGCAAGAAGATGCCCATCGGCGTGATGGTGACACTGCGCCGTGAGCGTATGTACGAGTTCCTGGAGAAACTGATACGAGTGGCCCTGCCCCGTATCCGCGACTTCAAGGGAATAGAGAGCAAGCTGGACGGCAGGGGCAACTACACCCTGGGCATCCAGGAGCAGATCATCTTCCCGGAGATAAACATCGACACAATAGACCGCATCCTGGGCATGAACATCACCTTCGTGACGACAGCGAAGACTGACGAGGAGGGTTACGCCCTCCTCAAAGAGTTCGGCCTACCATTTAAGAACGCAGCAAAAAAGATTAGTTAGTAGGATATGGCAAAAGAATCAATGAAGGCTCGCGAAGTGAAGAGAGCCAAACTTGTGGCCAAATATGCCGAGAAGCGGGCAGCCCTGAAGAAGATAGTGCAGACAGGCAGCCCCACAGAGGCATACGAGGCAGCCCGCAAACTGCAGTCTATACCTAAGAACGCGAACCCCATCCGCCTGCACAACCGCTGCAAGATAACGGGCCGCCCAAGAGGCTATATGCGTATGTTCGGGCTGAGCAGAATACAGTTCCGCGAGATGGCCTCCAACGGGCTGATACCCGGAGTGAAGAAAGCGAGCTGGTGAGGAAGAAAGAGTGTTTCTTTTTAATATTGTCAGGGGAGTCCTGATCAATTAAAACGTTTATAAAATGACAGATACAATTGCAGATTATTTGACCCGCATCCGCAACGCCATAATGGCGAAGCACAGGGTCGTGGAGTGCCCTGCCTCTAACATGAAGAAGGAGATAACGAAGATCCTCTTCGAGAAGGGCTACATCCTGAACTACAAGTTCCTGGACGACGGGCCTCAGGGAACCATCAAGGTGGCGCTGAAGTACGACCCCGCCACAAAGGCTTCTGCCATCAGGAAACTGATACGCATATCCAAGCCGGGACTGCGCAAGTACACAGGCTACAAAGACATGCCGAGAGTGATAAACGGATTGGGTATCGCCATCTTATCCACGTCCAAAGGTGTAATGACTAACAAGGAGGCTGCCGACCTGAAGATAGGCGGCGAGGTTCTTTGCTACGTGTATTAATTGAAGGAGGATAGGAGTATGTCAAGAATAGGAAAATTGCCGATAACCATCCCTGCCGGTGTCACATTCAAGGTCAGCGATGACAATGTGGTGAGCGTAAAGGGCAAGGAAGGCGAGTTGAGCCAGGCTGTGCACCCCTCAATAAAGATTAAACTTGAAGAGGGAAAGGCCACTTGTGAGATTGACGAGGCTTACGACCTCAGCCCTAAGCAGAAGCAGGCTTTCCACGGTCTCTACCGCTCCCTGCTCCACAATATGGTTGTGGGAGTGTCGGAGGGCTACGAGAAGAGAATGGAGCTGGTGGGCGTTGGCTACCGTGTGTCTAACCAGGGAAATATCATGGAGTTCTCTTTAGGCTATACGCATAGCATAGTCATCCAGCTTCCTCCCGAGATAAAGGTCGAGACAAAGTCAGAGAGAAACCAGAACCCGCTCATCATCCTCAGGTCTTGCGACAAGCAGCTTCTGGGCCAGGTGTGCGCGAAGATACGCTCATTCCGCAAGCCAGAGCCTTACAAGGGCAAGGGTATCCTGTTTGTGGGCGAGAAGATACGCAGGAAGTCGGGTAAGTCAGCAAGTGCCAAGTAAACTTTAAAATGTAAGGTCATGAGAACTAAGATAGACAGAAGAACGAGAATTAAGTTCAGGATCAGGAAGAAGGTAAGAGGCACTGCTGAGCGCCCGCGTATGAGCGTGTTCCGCAGCAACAAGCAAATATATGTGCAGTTGATCAACGACGAGACTGGCGTCACTCTGTTGGCGGCGTCTTCTCTGGGAATGGATGTCAAGCCAAAGACAGAACAAGCCGCAAAGGTAGGCGAGCTGATTGCGAAGAAGGCACTTGAGTCGGGCATCACGACTGTTGTCTTCGACAGGAACGGCTATCTTTATCACGGGCGTGTTAAGCAGGTGGCAGACGCAGCTCGCAATGGAGGACTTAAATTTTAAGGGATTATGGCGATTAATAGAGTTAAAATCAACAGCGATATAGAGTTAAAGGACAGGCTGGTTGCTGTCAACCGTGTCACCAAGGTAACGAAAGGTGGACGCACGTTCACATTTAGTGCGATAGTGGTTGTGGGCAATGAGAACGGCATCATCGGCTGGGGCTTAGGCAAGGCTGGTGAGGTGACAGCCGCCATAGCCAAAGGCACCGAGGCGGCGAAGAAGAACCTCGTGAAGGTTGCCATAGTGAACGGCACAGTCCCCCACGAGGTGTTCGCCAAGTTTGGTGGAGCCAAGGTGCTGATTATGCCGGCTTCGGCAGGTACTGGAGTGGTGGCTGGTGGCGCTATGCGAGCTGTTCTGGACAGCGTAGGCGTGAGAGACGTGCTTGCCAAGTCGAAAGGCTCGTCTAACCCCCACAACCTTGTGAAGGCCACTATTGCGGCTTTGATGGAGATGCGTGATGCCAAGATGGTAGCCCAGCAGCGTGGTATCACAATTGAGAAAGTGTTCAGAGGATAAGAGAAGGAGGACAAGAATATGGCAACAATCAAGGTACAGCAAGTGAGAAGCCGCATACACGCTCCGCATGTGCAGAAGGCCACGTTAGACACACTTGGATTGAGGAAGATGAACCACATCGTCGAGATTGAGGACACTCCCTCAAACCGCGGCTTGATACAGACCGTTCATCATTTAGTGAAAGTGCTGGACTAAGTTACTAATCAATTAGCTAATACGACAAGAAGATATGAAACTGAATAATTTGAAGCCCGCTCCTGGTTCAACACACTCACGCCGCCGCTTAGGCCGTGGTCCCGGGTCGGGTTTGGGAGGCACTTCCACACGTGGACACAAAGGAGCGAAGGCACGCTCTGGTTACAAGAGAAAGATAGGTTTTGAAGGCGGACAAATGCCCTTGCAGCGTCGTTTGCCTAAGTTCGGGTTCAAGAATATTAACCGCATTTCCTATGCCCCCGTGAACCTCTCCGCCCTTCAGGAGATGGCAGACCAGGGGATAGTCACCATCGGCGTTGACGAGATGGTGGCAGCCGGAAAGGTTAGGCGTGGCAAGTTGGTTAAGGTTCTGGGCAAGGGGCAGCTGACCTCGAAGGTCGATGTCACCGCTCACGCTTTCTCCGCCACAGCCGAGGCAGCCATCCTAAATGCGGGAGGAAGTGCGACAAAACTTTAGTGCTAAATGAAGAAATTCATCAAGACAATCAGAAACATCTGGGCGATTGAGGATCTGCGCACACGAATCCTCATCACCCTTGGCTTCGCTGCCATCTACCGCTTCGGCTCCTTCATCGTGCTTCCCGGCATCGACCCTGAGAGGTTGACCGCCTTGCGCGAGCAGACGAGCGAGGGTTTGATGTCGCTGCTGAATATGTTCTCTGGAGGCGCATTCTCCAACGCCTCAATCTTCGCATTGGGAATAATGCCATACATCTCCGCCTCCATTGTCATTCAGCTGCTGGCGGTGGCAGTGCCTTACTTCCAGAAGATGCAGAGAGAGGGCGAGAGCGGAAGGCGCAAGATCAACCAGTACACCCGTTACTTGACAATCGTCGTCTTGCTGTTCCAAGGCCCGTTCTACCTGATGAACCTTCATGCTCAGGCGGCTGGGGCAATCAAGACAGACTGGACTTTGTTCCTCATCTCCTCCACCATCATCTTGGCGGCAGGCAGTATGTTTGTCCTCTGGCTGGGTGAGCGCATCACAGACCGTGGCATAGGCAACGGTGTCTCGCTCATCATTATGCTGGGTATCATAGCCCGCTTGCCGCAGGCTTTCGGGCAGGAACTTGTGTCTCGCTTCACGGCACTTACGGGTGGCGGACTGGTGATGTTCCTCATCGAGATAATCCTGCTGTTCGCCGTTGTGCTTGCCTCCATTCTTCTGGTGCAGGGAACTCGCAAGGTGCCTGTCCAGTATGCGCAGCGCATGGTCAAGGGGCAGCAGATTGGCGGTGCCCGCCAGTATATCCCGCTGAAGCTCTTCGCGGCTAACGTGATGCCTATCATCTTCGCTCAGGCCATAATGTTCATACCAGCCACACTGGTGGGCTTCTTCTCCAACGGAGCAGCCTCCACAGGCTTTGCGATGCTTCTGTCCGACTACACAAGCCTGCCTTACAACCTGCTCTTCGCCATCCTTATCATAGCGTTCACGTATTTCTACACGGCAATCACGATGAACCCCGTGCAGATGGCTGAGGATATTAAGCGGAACAACGGCTTCATCCCGGGCGTTCGTCCAGGCAAAGAGACGGCAAACTATTTGGACGACATAATGTCTCATATCACACTGCCAGGGTCAATCTTCCTTGCCATCATCGCATGTATGCCAGCCTTCGCGGGCTTGCTGAACGTGCAGCAGGCGTTCGCCCACTTCTTTGGCGGGACATCCTTGCTGATTCTCGTAGGCGTTGTGCTCGACACTCTGCAACAGATAGAGAGCTACTTGCTTATGCGCCACTACGACGGTCTGCTAAGTTCTGGAAGGTTACACGGCCGTGGCGGAGTATCCGCCTATTAGTCGGGCTATGATGATATTCTTGAAGACTGAGGAGGAAATAGAACTGATGAGAGCAGCCAACCTATTGGTGGGCGAGACTTTGGCAGAGATAGGAAAAGCCATAAAACCAGGCGTGACGACATTGCAACTCGACAAGATCGCGGAGGAATACATAATGGATCACGGAGCCACACCAACGTTCAAAGGGTTCCCCAACCCCTACGGAAGTGCGTTCCCTGCTTCTATTTGCGCTTCCGTGAACGACGAGGTGATACACGGCATTCCCGGAGAGCGGGAGCTGCGGGACGGGGACATAATCTCCGTGGACTGCGGGGTGCTGCTTAACGGCTTCAACGGTGACTCCTGCTACACTTTCTGCGTGGGCGAGGTTGCCGACGATGTGAGGGAACTTGTCGAGACGACGAAGGAGGCTCTTTACATCGGCATTGAGGCGGCACAACCGGGCAGGCGCATCGGAGACATCGGGTATGCTGTGCAAAGACACTGCGAGGCGAAAGGCTATGGCGTGGTGCGTGAGTTCACCGGGCATGGCATCGGGAAGGAGATGCACGAAGACCCCGCTGTGCCTAACTATGGCCACCGTGGCGGGGGCAAGCAGATAAAGAGCGGCCTGTGCATTGCCATAGAGCCGATGATAACGCAAGGCAGCCCCCAGATAGTGCTTATGCCCGACCGCTGGACAGTGAAGACCAAAGACCACAAGATGGCCGCTCACTTCGAGCACACAGTGGCGATACACCAAGGGAAAGTGGACATTCTGTCTTCCTTCAAGGGAATCGAAAAGAAAGAGAAATAGTATCGTATGGCTAAACAATCGGCTATAGAGCAAGACGGAGTGATCGTAGAGTCGCTGTCCAACGCGATGTTCCACGTTGAGCTGGAGAACGGACACGAGATAACCGCGCATATCTCAGGCAAGATGAGGATGCACTACATCAAGATCCTTCCCGGCGACAAGGTGAGGGTTGAGATGAGCCCCTACGACCTGTCCAAGGGGCGCATAGTATTCAGATACAAATAAAACAGACTTCTATAATGAAAACAAGAGCTTCTCTAAAGAAACGCACGCCCGACTGCAAGATAGTTCGCCGCAAGGGGCGTCTGTATGTGATCAATAAGAACAACCCCAAGTTCAAGACACGGCAGGGTTGACCAAGTTACAGGAAAGAAACATTTAATATATGGCAATAAGAATTGTTGGTGTCGACTTGCCCCAAAACAAGAGGGGTGAGATCGCTTTGACCTACATCTTCGGATTAGGTCGCAGTAGCGCAGGCAAGATATTGGATAAGGCTGGCGTGAACCGTGACAAGAAAGTGGTAGACTGGACGGATGACGAAGCGGGAAAGATACGTGAAGTCATCGCCGCCGACTACAAGGTGGAGGGTGACCTTCGCACGGAGATAACCATGAACATCAAGCGTCTGATGGACATAGGTTGCTACAGGGGCATACGCCACCGCAACGGGTTGCCAGTGCGCGGACAAAGCACGAAGAACAACGCGAGAACCCGCAAGGGGAAGAAGAAGACTGTGGCAAACAAGAAAAAGGCTACTAAATAACAATTAGATATGGCAAAGAAAACCGTAGCAGCAAAGAAGAGAGTGGTGAAGGTGGGCCAGCAAGGACAGCTCCACGTCCACAGCTCCTTCAACAACATTATCGTGACTTTGGCCAACAGCGAGGGGCAGGTGATCTCTTGGTCTTCAGCAGGCAAGATGGGCTTCCGCGGCTCTAAGAAGAACACCCCCTACGCCGCTCAGATGGCAGCTCAGGACTGCGCCAAGGTGGCATACGACCTCGGGCTGAGAAAGGTGAAGGCATACGTCAAGGGCCCGGGCAACGGGCGTGAGTCCGCCATCCGCACCATCCACGGGGCAGGCATAGAGGTGGTGGAGATCATTGACGTCACCCCGCTGCCGCACAACGGCTGCCGTCCTCCTAAGAGAAGAAGAGTGTAATCCATAAGAATAAAGCCTCGTGGGGGAGCAGGCGCTGTGCGGCAGGGCAAGCCTGCCTCAGGCGGCTGTAGGTGCTAAGCCACCCCGACGAGCCTCAAAACAAAACAAACAACACAAATATGGCAAGGTATATAGGACCCAAATCAAGAATTGACCGTCGTTTCGGTGAGACTATCTTAGGCTCTGACAAGGTGCGCGCCCGCAGGAACTTCCCTCCTGGGCAGCACGGCAACAACCGTCGCCGCAAGACCTCCGAGTATGGCATCATGCTCGCGGAGAAGCAGAAAGCGAAGTATACCTACGGTGTCTTGGAGAAGCAGTTCCGCAACATGTTCGAGAAGGCAGCCCGCACCACTGGCGTGACTGGCGAGATACTGCTGCAGAACCTTGAGGCGAGGCTCGACAACGTGGTGTTCCGCATGGGGATAGCCCCCACTCGCCGCGCGGCAAGGCAGCTGGTCAACCACCGCCACATCACAGTGGACGGCAAGGTGGTGGGCATACCCTCATACTCTGTAGCCCCGGGGCAGATTGTAGGCGTGAGGGAGCGCTCCAAGTCGCTGGAGGTAGTGCAGAACGCTTTGGCGGGCTTCAACCACAGCAAGTACCCCTGGATAGAGTGGGACGACAGCTCGAAGACAGGCAAGTACCTGCACAAGCCCGAGCGTGCTGACATACCCGAGACAATAAAGGAGCAGTTGATAGTTGAGTTATATTCTAAATAAGGACTTGAGGATGGCGATATTAGCATTTCAGAGACCTGACAAGGTCATAATGTTGGAGGCGAATGACAAGTACGGCAAGTTCGAGTTCCGCCCCCTTGAGGGTGGCTTTGGTACTACCGTGGGTAATGCTTTGCGCCGTATCCTTCTCTCGTCTTTAGAGGGGTATGCCATCAACACCGTCACCATCCAGGGCGTTGAGCATGAGTTCGCCTCGATACCCGGTGTGAAGGAGGATGTCACTAACATAATACTGAACCTGAAGCAGGTGCGCTTCAGGCACTTGGCAGAGGACTTCGAGCCCGAGAAGGTGAGCCTCACGGTGGAGAACACGACGGTGTTCAAGGCGGGGGAGTTCAACAAGTACCTCAACGGCTTCGAGGTGCTCAACCCGGAGCTTGTCATCTGCAACATGGACCCCAAGGCTTCCGTGCAGATGGACATCACCGTCAACAAGGGCAGGGGCTACGTGCCGGCTGACGAGAACCGTGAGTACTGCACGGACATCAACCAGATAGCCATCGACTCCATCTACACTCCTATAAGGAACGTGAAGTACACGGTGGAGGACTTCCGTGTGGAGCAGAAGACGGACTACGAGAAGCTCGTGATAGAGATAACGACCGACGGCTCCATCCACCCCAAGGAGGCGCTGAAGGAGGCGGCGAGGATACTCATCCACCACTTCATGCTCTTCTCCGACGAGAACATCACCGTGCAGAACGTCAGCCCCGAGACCAACGAGGAGTTCGACGAGGAGGTGCTGCACATGCGCCAGCTCTTGAAGACGCGCCTCGTTGACCTCGACCTTAGCGTCCGTGCGCTCAACTGCCTTAAGGCCGCCAACGTGGACACGCTGGGGGACCTTGTGCAGTTCAACAAGAGCGACCTGCTGAAGTTCCGCAACTTCGGCAAGAAGTCCCTCACCGAGCTCGACGACCTGCTTGAGAGCATGAAGCTCTCCTTCGGCACGGACATAACCAAGTACAAATTAGACAAAGACTAACACAGCAATGAGACACAACAATAAGTTCAACCACCTGAACCGCACCGCCTCCCACCGCCACGCAATGCTGAGCAACATGGCGACCTCCCTCATCATGCACAAGCGCATCAACACCACGCTGGCAAAGGCGAAGGCTCTGAGGAAGTACGTGGAGCCCCTCATCACCAAGTCGAAGCTCGACACGACGCACTCCCGCCGCACCGTCTTCAGCTACCTGAGGAACAAGTACGCCGTCACGGAGCTCTTCCAGATCGTCTCCGAGAAGATTGCCGACCGCCCCGGCGGGTACACCCGAATAATCAAGACAGGCTTCCGCCACGGAGACAACGCCAAGATGTGCTTCATCGAGCTCGTTGACTTCGACGAGAACATGGCGAAGACCGCCAAGAAGACCCGCCGCACACGCCGCTCCAAGAAGGCCTCGCAGGCTGAGGCGGTCCCAACTGCTGCCGAGACGAGCGAAGAGCCTAAGGCAGAGGAGACGGCAGACACCGCCGAGCCGCAGGCAGAATAAGCAGAGCGCTTAGCGAAGCAATACCTTAGAGCCATCCGCACCCACAAGGGGACGCGGGTGGCTCTCTCGTTTATGTGCCGTTAAGCCCCACGGCTACCCTTCGTCATCCCTCTATAACACCCTTCGAACACCTGCTTGTTAGCACCTCAATTGACCTGCTTGTTAGCACCTCAACGGAGGTG
>JAJPYQ010000079.1 GCA_021204865.1 Prevotellaceae bacterium
CGTCCGACGGACCTCTTCCAACTCGTCCGACGGACCTCTTCCAACTCGTCCGACGAAGGCTCTGCGATGCGTCGTACGAGAGACCGCGAAGCTTTGTAAGAGGGTTTAGAGGGCGGTGGAGCTTGCGTACATGCGCCTGAGGTTAATCATGGCGTAGCGCATCCTGCCGAGGGCGGTGTTGATGCTGACGTTGGTGAGGCTGGCTATCTCCTTGAAGGACATGTCCTCGAAGAAGCGCAGGACGACAACCTCCCGCTGCGCCTCCGGCAGGCGGTCGACCATGCGGCGGGCGTCGCTCAGCGTCTGCGAGAGCACCATCTCCTCCTCGGCGTTAGGCTCCTCGAGGGCGCAGTTGCTCAGGAGGTCTCCCTTCGCCTCGCCGTCCTTGCCGAGGAGCTCGCCCGAGACTGTGCGGCTTGAGCGGAGGCTCCGCTGGCGGTCGAGGATGAGGTTGCGGGCTATGCGAAGGAGCCATGCGCAGAACTGCCCGTTCTCCTGATACCGCCCGTCGCGAATGGCCATAATAGCCTTGACGAAGGTGTCCTGGAACACGTCGTCGGCCACGTCACGGTCGCCTGTCATAAAGCAGATATACTGGAATACTCGCCTCTGGTTGTGAGCTAACAAAGCGTCGAAAGCCTCGTTGTTGCCTTCCCTATACAAGCTCACCAACTGCTCGTCGCTGAGCGCAGATAACTTCTCCATACAGTGTTTAACTAAGAGCTATTGGAGTAGAGTCTGACTGATAGGCAATGCGTTTTGTTAGGTTACGGGGGCAAAGTAAACGCTTTTAGGCGTTGCCTCCAAACAATTAAGGGGAAAAGTGGCCCTTCGGGGCAATATTCGCCCTACATTCGTCGTTAAAGAGGCAAACAACAACGCCTATGGACGACTTTCTACTCCAACTCTCCAACCTCAATCTTTCACCCAAGGAGTCGACGCTCTGCTTCCTAAGGGAGTTCGCCCGCTCCTACAAGCCGAGGGCAGCGCAATGTTAGTCTCCCCCTCACTCCTCGCGGCCGACTTCGGCAACCTCGAAAGGGAGATGACGTGGTTCAACCGCAGCGAGGCGGATCTGCTGCACCTCGACGTGATGGACGGGGTGTTCGTGCCGAACATCTCCTTCGGCTTCCCCGTGATGCAGGCGGTGGCGAGGCTCTGCGAGATACCGCTCGACGTGCACCTGATGGTGGTGCAGCCCGAGACGTACCTCGATAGGGTAGCCGCCCTGCCCGGCGTGCGCTACTTCAACTTCCACTACGAGGCTACGTTCCACCGGCAGGAGCTGATAGACAGAGCGAAGGCGAAGGGCTTGATGACAGGCATAACGGTGCGCCCCGAGACCTCGGTGGAGTACCTCCGGGACCTGCTCCCCTCGCTTGACCTTGTGCTGCTGATGTCCGTGCACCCCGGCTTCGGCGGGCAGCGCTTCATCCCCGACACTCTCCGCAAGGCACGTCGCCTGCGGGAGCTTATCCTCGAGACGGGCAGCAAGGCTCTCATCGAGGTGGACGGGGGCGTGAACGCAGAGACGAGCAGGCAGTTGGCGGATGCGGGCGTTGACGTGCTTGTGGCGGGCTCCTTCGTCTTCGGCTCCAGCGACCCCCTCGGGGCGGTAGCCAGCCTGAAGGCTCTCTGAAGAGCTCGTGCGGCGTTACCTCCTCCTCCTTCTCGCCGCTGCCCTCGCCTTGGGCATAGCCCTCAGCCCGCTGTGCCCGCTCCCTCCCTTAGTCCTCTTCCTAAGCCTAACAGCCGTGGTGGCTTGCCTTGTGGCGGCTCACCTTAAGGGCTGGTCACGGGCGTTCCTCTGCCTCGCCTTCCTCGCCTTCGTGATAGTGGGGCTGTGGAGGGCAGGGCAGGGCGACTGGCACCTGCTGCCGCAGTGCCTCGAAGGCTTCGCCCTTCGTCTTAGAGAGCTTGCACGAGGCAGACTGTACTCCCTCCCGCTCTCCGACGAGGCGAAGAGCCTGCTCGACGCTATGATGTTCGCCCAGAGAGCCTCGCTCTCGGCAGACGTAAGGCACCTATACTCCGAGGCGGGGGCAGGGCATCTGCTCGCCCTCTCAGGGCTGCACCTCGGCATACTCTTCGGCTTGCTCTACCTGTGCCTGCTCCAAGGGGTGGAGTACGTGCTGCTGCGCCGCTCGTTAGCTATCGTAGGCATCGTGGCTATGTGGGCGTACGCCCTGCTGGTGGGCTTCCCCGTCTCCCTCGTCAGGGCATCGGTGATGATGACCCTGCTCTTCGTGTCGCAGCTGCGGCTCTCAGGCTCTTTCAGCTGGCACACCCTCGCCCTCGCCGCCCTGCTCATACTCTTCGTCTCCCCCTCGAGCCTCGGCAGCGTCAGCCTTCAGCTCTCCTTCACCTCCGTGGCAGGCTTGCTGCTCTTCTACGAACCCCTCTACGGTACGCTGCGCAGCTTCAACTATACCCTCAACTGGCTCTGGGGAGCGTTCGTCGTCTCCGTCTCCGCCCAGATAGGCAGCCTGCCCCTTGTGGCTTACTACTTCCACCAGTACTCGCTCTACTCCGTCCTGCTCAGCCCCGTCTACATCTTCCTTGCCACCTTCATCCTCTACCTCGCCCTGCTCTCGCTGCTCTTCGCCACGCCCTTCCTGTGCTCCTGCGTCTCCGCCTTGGTCTCCTCCCAGCACGGGCTGATGCGCCTCGTCGCCTCGCTGCCCTTCTCGGTGTGGAGGGACATCAGGCTAAGCCCCGCGCAGGTGGCGCTGCTCTATATGACTATACTGTGCCTCGCCCCGACGGTCTACGGCGTGAGGAAGAAGGGGGACGAGACGGCCGCCCTGCAGCTTGCCTACTACCTTCGCCTCTGGCCATACACCGTGGCGGCCATCCTCTGCCTGCTTGCGGTCTATCTCCTCGCCTGAGGCTTGCCGCAAAAGGGGTCTACACCCCTTTGGGCAAAGAGGTCTACACCTCTTCAGGTAAAGAGGTCTACACCCCTTTGGGCGAAGAGGTCTACACCCATTTCGCGAAGGGTCTCTACAACCCTTTTCCGAGGGGCCTCTACTGCTCTTCCAAGCAGCGGTTAAGCTCCGTTGTGATGAGCTGCCTGTCGAGGCTCTGCCCGATGAACACTATCTTCTGCATGCGGTCGCCGTAGTGCTCGTCCCAGTCCTGCGCCACGGAGGGGTTGCGCTTGAGGAACTGCTTGAGCTCCTCCTCGGGCATCGTGGCGTACCACTGTCCGGCGTTCTTCAGCGACACCTGCTTGCCCGCCTGCTCGAAGAGGTAGCACGTCTGCTCCTCCCCCTTGAAGTAGCAGATGCCCTTCGTCCTTATCACGCCCTGCGGCCAGCGGCGGGCAACGAAGTAGTCGAACCTCGATAGGCTCATGGGCTTGCGGCTCGTGTACACAAAGGTTGAGATGCCGTACTCCTCCGCCTCGCCCTCCTCCTCGTGGTCGTGGTCGTGCCCCTCCAGCTCCTCCACCCACGTGGCGGAGGTGGCGGTCTGCTCGAAGTCGAAGAGGCGGGTGTGAAGGAGCTTCTCCAGCGGCACGTCGCAGTAGTCGCAGGGGACGATCTCGGCGTGCGGCTGCAGTGTGCGGAGCACCTCCGTGGTGCGCTGTAGCTCTTCCTTGGAGACCTCCGAGGCTTTGTTAAGCAGGATGATGTTGCAGAACTCTATCTGCTGGATGACGAGGCCATCGATGTCCTCCTCGCCGATGCCCTGCTCCAGCAGGTCGAGCCCGCCCTTGAACTCGTCCCGCAGCCTGAGGGCGTCGACGACGGTCGCTATGCAGTCAAGCTCGGGCAGCGAGCCGCTGGTGTACCTCTCGTCGAGCGAGGGGATGGAGCAGATGGTCTGGGCTATCGGTCCTGGCTCGCAGATGCCGCTCGCCTCGATGACTATATAGTCGAAGCGACCAGAGGAGGTAATGTCGTGCAGCTGCTCCACTAAGTCCATCTTCAGGGTGCAGCAGATACAGCCGTTCTGAAGGGCGACGAGCGAGTCGTCCGACTGGCTCACCACGCCGCCCTGCTGGATGAGGCTCGCGTCGATGTTCACCTCCCCAAGGTCGTTGACGATGACGGCGAAGCGTATGCCCCGCTCGTTGCGGAGGATGCGGTTGAGCAGCGTCGTCTTGCCGCTGCCGAGGTAGCCTGTGAGCAATAATACTGGTAATGTATGGTTCATAGTCGTAGGTGTTAGCGGTGCAAAATTAAGGTAATTAGGCGATATATCGGGAGAATTGAGTACTTTTGCGACGTGCAAGACCTAAGACAACTCATCGACACTTCCCGCAAGGTGGTTCTCACCTGCCACGTTAACCCCGACGGCGATGCCATAGGCAGCCTTTGCGCCGCCCTTATGCTCGTCAGACGCTTAGGCGCGGAGGCTGTCGCGCTTGTCCCTAACGCCTTCCCCGACAACCTCAGGCGCACGCCTTCGAGCCAGGAGCTTATCATAGCGAACACCAACCGCAGCAAGGTGGCAGCGCTGGTAGCTGAGGCTGACCTCATCATCTGCCTCGACTACAACGGCTTGGGCAGGGCAGGGGTGCTGTCCGAGCTGATAGCCCAGAGCGAAGCGCCCAAGGTGATGATTGACCACCACCTTCTGCCCGAGGACTTCTGCCAGATAGCCATATCCCGACCCTCGATGTGCAGCACGTGCGAGGTGCTCCTGCGCCTTGAGATGGAGATGGGCTGGGCGGAGGAGATGACACGGGAGGAGGCGGAGTGCCTTTACATAGGAATGATGACCGACACGGGCGCCTTCACCTACGCCAGCAGCCGCCCTGAGATATACGAGAGCGTGCTCTGGCTCTTAAGGCGAGGCATAGACAAGGACGAGCTTTACCAAGCCATCTTCCAGACCTGCACCGAGGGCAAGCTCCGCCTCACGGGCTACCTGCTCTACGTGAAGATGGAGGTGATGAAGGACTGTGGGGCAGCTATGATAACCCTGACCAACGAGGAGTACCGCCGCTTTGCGGTGAAGAACGGCGACACCGAGGGGCTCGTGAACCTGCCCTTGCAGATAAGCGGCATACGCCTGAGCGTCTTCCTCCGTCAGGACACGGAGGTTTGGGGAAAGATAAGGGTGTCCACCCGCAGCGTGGGCGACTTCCCCTGCAACAAGATGGCGGAGGAGTTCTTCAACGGCGGGGGACACAAGAACGCTGCGGGCGGCTCGCTGATGGCTTCCATGGACGAGGCGGTGCAGCTTGCCCGCAAGGCGATAAGGAAATACGCCAATATATATAAGGACAAATAGGATGAGAAGATACACAGTATACACGCTCCTCTGCGCCCTGCTCGCAGGATGGGCGCTCGCTTCCTGCGACGATGACGAGACTTACGCCGAGCAGAAGGAGAAGGAGCGCAAGGCAATAGCCGCTTTCCTCGCCCGCGACCCGCTCGTGCTTACCGACGGCTACGGCGACACCCTGCTAAGCACAAGCAAGATAAAGGTGATAAGCGAGACGGTCTTCGAGGCGCAGGACTCCACAACCAACGTTGACGAGAACGAGTACGTGCTGTTCAGCAGCACGGGTCTCTACATGCAAATCGTGCGCAAAGGACCGGGGGAGAAGCTGCAAGACGGGCAGACGACGAGACTTATCTGCCGCTACTACGAGTACAACATACTGGGCGACAGCCTTCAGACCACAGACATGACCTCCTACTGGCAGACGAACCCGGAGATACTCGACGTGAGCAACAACTCAGGCACGATAACAGCAAGCTTCAACACGTCCATCAACGCCGGGGGAGCAATGTACATCAACTACAGCTCCACCGTGGTGCCCGACGGATGGATAGTGCCGCTCACCTACGTTAATATAGGCCGGCAGACCACCCCCGACGAGGGCATCGCCAAGGTGCGCCTTATCGTGCCGCACAGCCAAGGCACTGCCGACGCCACGGGCAATGTCTACCCCTGCTTCTACGAGCTGACTTACCAGGAAATGCGGTGAAGCTTCTCCACCCCCCTGGCATTCTGCGATCTCCCCTGCGCTCGGAAGAGCAAGCGAGC
>JAJPYQ010000080.1 GCA_021204865.1 Prevotellaceae bacterium
GGGCTACTCCTTGCGCAGCTTCCTTAGGGTCGGCTCTATGTCCGAGGTGTAGTTGCTGCCGAGGGCTACTATCTTGCCTTGCGGGTCGAGGAGGATAAGCATCGGGATGTTGCGTATGCCGAGCCTGACGACGGCGGGGCTCTCCCACGCCAGATAGTCGCAGTAGCTCTGCCACGCAAGGCTGTCCGCCCCCTCGCCGATGCGCCGCATACGCTGGTCGAGGTCGAGGCTGTAGCTCAGGGCGCAAAGCTTGTCGCTGCCGTACGACTGCAAGGCACGCTTTATCACGGTGTTCACCACGCTTGCCCCCGACCGCCAGTTAGCCCAGAAGCCGATGAGCAGGTACTTGCCGGGCTGGCGGCTCTGCTCTATAATGTCCACCTTGGGCAGGCGCATGCCCACGTGCAGCCGCTCGTCGGGCAGCTCCGTTGGGTGCGGTATCACGGAGTCAGCCCCCGAGACCACCACGTCCTTCAGTGCGAGAGCGTCCCCGTTGATGCGCACCTTCGCTCCGCCTGAGGCTACGAAGGAGAGCGTGTAGAAGTTAGGGTAGATGATGGTGAAGGTGAAGGGTCCGCCCGCGACGCTGAGGTCTTTGCGGAAGCGCCCCTTAAGCAGGTGAAGGGTGTCGATGTCGTCGAAGCCGCCGTCGGGGCTGTAGACGAGGAAGTCCGCCTGGTTGAGGTTGCGGAACTCCCCCTCGATACGAATTCTTCCCTTGTTGCCACCGCAAGAGATGAGCAACAAGGGAAGAAGTAGGGTGTATGCTAAGTGTCGCAAAGGCTACTGAAGCACGCTGCTTACCGTGCCTGCGTACTCAGCGAACTCAAGGTCGACCTTGGCGCGCTCTGCCAGCTGGCTGTCCTGCTGAGCAACAGCTTGCAGGCAAGCGGAAAGAGCGTTAGTGTCGCCAGTGCGGGCAGCCAGCACAGCTCCGAGGTAAGCCGTCGTAGCGTCGGGGCGCTTAACGTTCTTAAGAGTGTTGGCAGCCGCCTCGTAGTTCTCGCTCAGTATCTCGGCGAGAGCCTCGGTGTTAGTGTTCGTGCCTGCGAGCTGGCTTGCCGCCTGTGCGTAGCTGCCCTTGGCGATGCTTATGCAGCCCAGCACCTCGTTGTAGTTGCTGCTGCCCGTGCCTTTGGCGAGGCTTGTCTCAGCGGTCTCCACGTCGCCGTTGCGCAGAGCCATCAGTGCGAGGTTAGCGTTCACCTCGGGGGCGTTGTCCTGAATGCCCTTAGCCTTCATTAGGTAGTTCATCGCCGTCTCGCTGTCGCCCTCTGCGTAGCAGAGCTGAGCCATGTTGTTGTAGGCGCGGTAGTCGTTGGGGTACAGCTCTATTATCTTCTCGTTCCAAGCCTTCTTCACGCTCGGGTCGTCAACGACGATGTTGGCGGCATAGACCATCTCCTCAACGCTGAGCTGAGAGGCATCCTCCTGGAACTGCTCCAGTATCTGGCTGTCGCTCCTGCCTATTATCTCGTAGTTGACGATGAGGCGTGCGCGGCGCAGCTCAGGCAGTATGCCGTCCTTGATGTCGGTGAACACCTCGCTCATGTTGCGTATCTGCGTCTCCCGCTCCTCGGGGTCGTCGTACATGGAGAGGACGGAGAGTATGAGCTGCTTGTCTTGCAGGTTGCTTGCCTCCACGAGCTGCTGGAAGCCGTCCCAGTCCTCGGCTGTGTAGTGTGTGTTGATGCTTGCGTCCATCTTTATCTTCTTCAGCTCGTTCTTCAGGTAGTCGGCGCTGGTGTTCTGCCGGCGCTCCGCCAGCTTCTCGTTGAAGCTGTAGCTGCCGTCGGGCGAGGCGTAGGCGTTCACCTCTATCGCGTCGAGCAGCCGTCCTTCCTGGTCGTCGTTAATCTCCTGAAGCACGGTGATGAGGTCTTTCATGCTGACGCTCTCGAGCTCGCTTGTGCGCAGGTTGCTTTGCGAGATGAGGAACTTGATGCTTGCCTCCTGCTTCTCGGAGATGACGCGCTGGAAGTTGTCGGGGGCAAGGGCGAGGTTGTCGCTCTCGAGGCAGCGCCCGAGCAGCTGGCTTGTGGCGATGACTCCGTAGCCTATCTTCACCTCGGGCAGGTTCTTCACCTTCTTGCCCAGCTTAGCGTCGAAGCGCATGACGAGGTCGCTCTTTATCATCGGGTCGGTGTAGCGGTAGTCGCTGCGCATGCTGAACGAGCCTCCGAGCTTGTAGTTAACAGTGGTGGCGTTGCCCAGCACCTTCTCGCCCTGGTAGGCGGTGCTGTTGCCCACGGCCTCGCCTCCCTCGTACGTCAAGACGGGGGTGCAGGTGATGGAGGCGGTCTTCTTCATATACTTCTCGGGGAAGGTCACCGTGATGGTGGCGGGTACTTCGCCTGCGTCGGTCACCAGGGGTGTGGGGGTTACCTTGAAGTTGTCGGCTGTCAGGTTGCCGAGCTTCTTGCAGCTTGTCGTCAAAACCAGTGCCGAGGCAATGGCTAAATAAACGGTTTTCTTCATGATTGTAGTGTTATGGTATGGTTATCGCCTGCAAAGTTACTGTATGCCAAGGCAATTAGCAAGGAAAACGGTGGCTTTTAGCTCTCGGCCGTCGCACTTAGCCCTTAGTCGTCGTTACGCCCATATAATACCTTTCGTGGTCCCTATATAACACCCTTGAGACAACCCCTCGCAAGGGGTTCGGTTGGACCCCTCGCAAGGGGTTCGGTTGAACCCCTCGCAAGGGGTTCCCTGACGACTCTTATACAGTCGTCACGACACTTAGCCGTGGGGCTTAACGGCGTTGCGGGGATGGTGTGAGAGGATCTCCTCCTTGAGGTGCTGGCGGTCCACGTGCATGTATATCTCCGTCGTGCCTATCGACTCGTGGCCGAGCATAGCCTGTATGGCGCGCAGGTTAGCCCCTCCTTGCAGCAGGTGCGTGGCGAAGGAGTGGCGGAACGTGTGGGGCGAGAGGTTCTTGCGTATGCCCGCGAGGGCGGCCAGCTGCTTTATGTTGTGGAACACGGTGACGCGGCTGAGGCGCTTGCCCCGCAAGGGGGAGATGAACACGAAGTCCTCCTCTCCCCGCTTGATGTCCGCCTCGCCACGGACCTTGAACCAAGCCTCGAGCCTCTGGACAGCGGACTGGGAGATTGGCACAAGGCGGTCCTTGTTGCCTTTGCCGTGCACGTGTATGAAGCCCTCGTCGAGGGAAAGGTCGGTCAACTTAAGCCCGCAAAGCTCGGACACCCGCAGGCCGCAGCTGTAGAGCACCTCAACGATGGCGTAGTCCCTCACGCCCTCGGGGCGGGTGAGGTCGATGGCTGCCTCGATAGCGTCTATCTCCTCAACCGTGAGCACCTCGGGCAGGTGCTTGCCAAGGCGTGGCGACTCCAGCAGCTCCGTGGGGTCGGTCTCTATCTCACGCTCCAACACGAGGAAGCGGTAGAACGAGCGCACGCCCGAGAGGATGCGCCCAACGCTCCTCTGCCCCACGCCGAGGTCACGGAGCCAGGCTGCGAAGTGGTCGAGCTGCCCGAGGCTCACCGTGCGGAAGTCTATGCCCTCCTCACTGTAGTAGTTGAGCATCTTCTGAAGGTCGGAGCGGTAGGCGTCGAGCGTGTTCGGGGAGAAGGACTTCTCGAGCCTGAGGTAAGCCATGTAGCGCCTGAGCAGGGGCTGGGGCACCGTGCCAGTGTTGGAAAAAGACGTGTTCCTCATTGCCTTGCTGTTATGTTTTCCCTATCTTTGCAGCGCAAAGGTATAGACACTCAGATGAAAATACAAATCATTAACGGCCCGAACCTTAACCTCCTTGGCAAGCGAGAGCCAAGTATATACGGCAAGGGCGACTTCCCCTCCTTCCTTGAGAACCTGCGCCGCCGCTACCCGCAAGACGAGCTGCTCTACTTCCAGAGCAACTCGGAGGGCGAGCTGATAGACAAGATACACGAGGTGGGCTTCGGCAAGGCGGACGGCATAGTGCTTAACGCAGGGGCTTACACACACACCAGCGTCGCCCTCCTCGATGCCCTCAAGGCTGTGGAGACCCCAGCCGTGGAGATACACATAAGCAACGTGCACCAAAGGGAGGAGTTCCGCCACAAGAGCCTTATAGCTGCCGCTTGCGTTGGCGTGATATGCGGCTTTGGGCTGGACAGCTACCGCCTCGCCGTTGAGGCACTCCGAGAGGCAAGCATTGGATAGGGACGAGTACATCAGAAGGCACATCGACGAGGAGCCCGAGTACCTTCACCGCCTCTGGCGAGACACCCAGCTGAGGCTGCCCTACGGACAGATGGCGAGCGGACACGTGCTAGGCAGGCTCTTGAGGATGCTCACACGTATGATAAGACCAAGGACAGTGGTGGAGATAGGAACGTTCAGCGGGTACAGCACCCTCTGCATAGCCGAGGGGCTGGAGCAGGGAGCGGAGCTGCACACCTTCGAGATATTCGACGAGCAGGAGGACTTCACCCGCCCCTGGCTCGAAGGCTCGCCCTACTCGAAGCAGATACACTTCCACATAGGTGACGCTCTCCAGCTCGTGCCGCAGCTCGGCTTGCAGCCCGACCTTGCCTACATCGACGGGGACAAGCGGCAGTACAAGGACTACTACGACATGCTGATGTGGAGGATGGAGCCGGGCTCCTACATCATTGCGGACAACACGCTGTGGTACGGGCAGGTGCTTGAGGAAGAGACGAGGCAGAGCGACAGGCAGACGCTCGGCGTGAAAGCCTTCAACGAGGCGGTGGCACGGGACAAGAGGGTGGAGAAGGTGATGCTGCCCGTGAGGGACGGACTGACGATAATACGTATCATATAATAAGGGAGCAAGGATATGGAGACGACAAGGCAGAACAAGATATCACGGCTCATACAGAAGGAGCTGGGCGAGATATTCCGCTTGCAGACGCAGGGGATGCGCGGAGTGATAGTGAGCGTTAGCGCCTGCCGTGTAAGCCCCGACCTGAGTGTCTGCCGTGTCTACCTCAGTGTCTTCCCCAGCGAGAGGGCAGAGGAGCTGGTGGGCAACATCACAGCCAACCAGAGGCAGGTGCGCTACGAGCTTGGCAAGCGTGTGCGCTTCCAGCTGCGCATCATCCCCGAGCTTAAGTTCTTCGTGGACGACAGTCTCGACTACGCCGAGCACATCGACCATCTTCTCAAGGAAGCAAGCAAGGGCAAGACAACCGACGAAGAGTGAACTTCCCCCTTTTCATAGCACGGCGTTACCTCTTCTCCAAGAAGAGCCACCACGCCATCAACATCATCTCCGCCATCTCTGCCTGCGGGGTGGCTCTTGCCACGCTCGCCCTCGTCTGCACCCTCAGCGTCTTCAACGGCTTCCAAGACCTTGTGGCTGACCTCTTCACCTCGTTCGACCCCGAGCTTAAGGTCATCCCCTCCGAGGGAAAGACCTTCCCCGCCTCTCACGCCCTGCTCAGGCAGCTCGAAGGGGACGCGGACATCGAGGTCGTAACCCCCTGCCTCGAGGGGCAGGCTCTCTTGGTGAGGGAGGGCAAGCAGATGGTGGTCACCGTGAAAGGCGTGGCTGACAACTGGCAGGAGCAAGTGGCTGTGGGCGAGATACTCTACCCGCAGGGGCAGACGGAGTGCGTGCTCCACGCCGCCGAGCTTGAGTACGGAGTGCTGGGCATACAGCTTGCCGCGAAGCTCGGGCTTACGGCTAACTTCCCCGACCCTCTGTCGGTCTACGCCCCCAAGCGTGGCGAGCGGGTGAACATGGCTAACCCGATGAGCAGCTTCAACAGCGACGAGCTGCAGATGCCCGGCTACGTCTTCATGGTGAAGCAGGCGAAGTACGACGGCAACTACGTGGTCACCTCCCTCGGCTTCGCCCAGCGCCTGCTTGACCAAGAGGGGCAGCTCTCGCAGCTCGAGCTTAAGCTAAGGGAAGGGGCAAGCGTGGAGAGGGTGAAGAAGCGTGTGCAAGAGATGGCGGGAGCGGGGTTCACTGTGCAAGACCGCTACGAGCAGCAGGAGGACGTGTTCCGCATAATGAAGGTGGAGAAGCTCATCGCCTACCTCTTCCTCACGTTCATCCTGCTCATCGCCAGCTTCAACATCGTGGGCTCGCTGAGCATGCTCATGATAGACAAGCGGCAGGACGTGGAGACCCTGCGCAACCTCGGAGCCACAGAAGGGCAGATATGCAAGGTATTCATGCTCGAGGGCAGGCTCATAAGCCTCTCGGGCTGCCTTGTGGGCATAGCGCTTGGCGTGCTCCTTTGCTGGCTTCAGCAGCAGTACGGGCTTATTACGATGGGCGAGAGCGAGGGCACGTTCATCATAGAGAGCTACCCCGTCAGCGTCCACCTCACGGACATCCTTCTCATCTTCCTTACGGTGATTGTCGTGAGCTGGCTTGTGGTGTGGTATCCCGTCCATAGGCTGAGCCGTCGTCTCCTTTAGCTAATACCCTTCGTCATTCCTCTATAAGGCCCTTCGTGAAGCCTGTATAAGGGGCTTCGGACACATCCTATATAGGATATCTCCACACATCCTATATAGGATATCTCTACACATCCTATATAGGATATGTCCACCTATCCTATATAGGATGTATCCGACGCTTAGCCGTGAGGCGTGACGAAAGGAAGCCCCTAAGCTTCGCGGGAGGCTTAGGGGCTTCGTTATGGAGAGAGTAGGGGAGAAGTTACCCGAGGAAGCTTATCAGTACGCCTGCGGCTACGGCAGAGCCGATGACGCCTGAGATATTGCTCGACATGCAGTAGTTAAGCACGTGGTTCTTCGGGTCGTACTTGGTGGAGATGTTGTTGCACACACGGCTTGCCATCGGCACTGCGCTGAGGCCCGTCGCCCCGATTAGCGGGTTGATCTTCTTCTTGGCGAAGAGGTTCCATATCTTCACCATACAGATGCCGGAGGCGATGCTCAGTGCGAAGGCGCAGAAGCCTCCAGCCACGATGCCGAGCGTCGTCCAGTTGATGAAGGCCTCCACAGTCATAGTGCCTCCCACGCAGAGCCCGAGGAAGATGGTGGCTGCGTTCATTATGCCGTTCGATGCTGCGTCGAAGAGGCGAGACGTGTCGCTGCCTATCTCCTTCAGCAGGTTGCCGAACATAAGCATGCCCACAAGGCTCACCGCCGTCGGCACAAGGATGGCCACTATCGTGGTGACGGCTATCGGGAAGATTATCTTAAGCACCCGCATGTTCTTTATCTGCGTCTTGTCGGGGTAGAGCTTGTCCATCTCCTTCATGTTGATGCAGAGCTCCTTCTTGGTGCAGAGCAGCTTGACCACAAGGGGAATGATGACGGGCACGAGAGCCATATAGCTGTAGGCAGCGATGGCAATAGGCCCGAGCAGGTGCGGCGCAAGCTTGATGGTGGTGAAGATGGCGGTAGGTCCGTCAGCTCCGCCTATGATGCCCAGCGATGCTGCCTCCTGAGGGGTGAAGCCGCAGAGTAGAGACACTAGGAGCACTGCGAAGATGCCCATCTGTGCCGCTGCGCCGAAGATGGCGAGCTTAAGGTTGCGCAGCATCGGACCGAAGTCCGTCAGCGCACCCACGCCCATAAAGATGATGGGCGGCAGCAGCCCGCTCTTGATGAGGGCGTAGTAGAGGTAGTTCATCAGCCCCATGTCGTGCGCTATCTCGTGCAGCGGCATCTCGTAGACGTTCCTCGCCACGCCGTTCACCATCACCATACCGTTAGGGTCGGCCTGCGTCACTCCCATCTGCCCTCCGGGGAAGTTGGCTATCAGCACGCCGAAGGCAATGGGGACGAGCAGCAGCGGCTCGTACTTCTTCACTATGCCAAGGTAGAGCAGGACGAACGCCAGCAGATACATGACAAGGATGAGCGGGTTCTCCACAATGTTGGAGATGGCCGTCATTCCATACAGGTTTCCTAATACGCTTCCCATGGCTCTCTACTTTCTTGCTATCCTCATAATCGGGTCGTCTTCCTCAACGCTGTCACCGCTGTTCACAAGGAACGCCGTAAGCACCCCGTCGAAGTCGGCGCGGATGGCGTTGTAGGTCTTCATCGCCTCTATGTAGCCTATCACGTCTCCCTTCTTCACCTCGTCGCCGATGTTCTTCGGTGTCTCCTGCCCGTCCTTGACGCGGTAGAACTTGCCCTCCAATGGGGCGAGTATCTCCTCTCCTCCGTCAAGGGTGGTCTGCTCGCTCTGTGCAGGGGCTGAAGCCTGTGCTGTCGGGGCAGGGGTCTCGCCGTCGTAGGCGATGTTCACCTGATAGTTCTGCCCGTTAAGCGAGATGGTGAGCGTCTTGGGCATTGCGGCAGGGGCAGCGGGAGCGTTCTTCTTAGCCTTGCGCTCGGCGAGGTCTTTCTCGAAGTCAGCCTTAGCCTTGCCGCTCTTGTAGGCTTCGTACTGAGAGGGGTGCATACTGTACTCGAAGAGCTCCTCGTCGTCCTCGCCAAGCTCCCAGCCCTTCTCCTGCATCTTCTTCTTGTAGTCCTCAAGGTCGTCGGGGTAATAGCTCTGCGGGTCGGCCGTCTCGAACTTGCGCCCCTCGGCGTTAGCCTTGTCTATAAGCTCCTGCGCCACGGGTCCGGGCAGCTGTCCGCTCTTGCCCAGTATCATATCCCAGATGTTGTCGGCAATCATCGACCAGCGTTCCTTGCCCTTCTCCATCTGAATGACGTTCATCAGCGAGAGGTTCTTAACGTACTGCGAGAAGGGCGTGACGAGGCAGGGGTAACCTACCTTAGGCCACACGTAAGCCACCTCGTCGAAGAGCTTCACCAGCAGCTGGTCGGTGGTTAGCTCTGGCTGCCCGTTCTTCTTCTTCCACTTGTTGAGCGACTTAAGGTTGTCCTCAAGGTCGGTCATCAGCGAGCCCATCATACCGCCGGGCAGACCGGGCTTAACGAGCAGCGAGTTGTTGATGTGGTTCTGCTCGGGGATGTAGTAGCCGAGGAAGTCGTCGCACATCTCCTGTATCTGCGAGCGCACGTCCATGTAGGCTTCCATGTTGATCTCCTTGACGCTGAAGCCTGCGTCCTTGAGCATCTCCTGCACTGTTATCACGTCGGCGTGCCCAGTGCCCCACGACAGAGGCGCTATGCCCACGTCAACGTAGTCGCAACCCGCCTCGGCTACTTCGAGTATAGAAGCAACGTTGAAGCCAGGACCTGCGTGCGAGTGATACTCGACGATGATGTCTTTCTTGTAGTCCTTGATGCCCTTCACTATCTTGCCGAGCGACACAGGCCGCCCGATGCCCGCCATATCCTTCAGGCAAATCTCGTCGGCTCCTGCGTCGATGAACTTCTTCGCAAGCCCCACGTAGTAGTCGACAGTGTGGATTGGCGAGTAAGTTATGCAGAGAGCCGCCTGCGCTATCATATTGGCTTCCTTGGCGTACTTGATAGAAGGTATCACGTTCCGTGGGTCATTCAGCCCGCAGAAAATGCGGGTGATGTCTGTGCCCTGCGCTTTCTTCACTTTGTAGAAGAGCTTCCTGAGGTCTTTCGGGCAGGGGCTCATGCGCAGACCGTTCAAGGCGCGGTCGAGCATGTGCGTCTGTATGCCCGCCTCACGGAAAGGCTTTGTCCACTCTCGCACGCTCTTGTTAGGGTTCTCCCCGTAGAGGAGGTTCACTTGCTCGAAACCTCCGCCGTTAGTCTCCACACGGTCGAAACATCCCATCCTTATAATTGCCGGAGCCACCTTGACGAGCTGGTCAACGCGCGGCTGGTATTTGCCGGCACTCTGCCACATGTCGCGGAACACGAGGCTGAACTTCACTTCTCTTTTCATTGTCCTTTGTCCTCCTTTTCTTGAGCTTTAGTTATACTGCGACGCTTCCTTCACACTTTCCTTACCGAGGCGATGCGTCCCTTCCCTGCGGTTATCTTGCTTACAGCCTCCTCGAGCACAGCCATCGTCGTCGTGTCGATGGCGGCAAGGGGAGCGGCTTTCTGCGCCTTCTTCGGGGCAACGGCCTCTTCTGGCGCTATCTTGTTCACGATGTTAATGAGCAGCTTGCCGCCCCATATCACTATGATAAGGATCACGAATACGGTGCACATGCCCACAACAAGCAGTTCCAATCCAATACCTATGTTATCCATGACGATACTTTATTATGTTACCAACGTTCTAACTCTTGCCGGATTTGGGCGCAAAGATACCGATAATAATCCGTTTATCCCAACGAAAACTTACTCAATTTGGCGGCAAGTGTGCAATAAAGCAGTGGGCTTTGGGCAAATTCTCCGCTATGTTTCGCCCGAAACTCTTAAGGAAATGGCCTCAAACTCTTAAGAGTTTTGCCTTAAAACCCGCATAGTTTTGCCTTAAAACCCGCAGACTTTCGGGCTGAACTATGCTTGGTGTTGGAGCATGGCAAGGCGCTCGGCGAGCAAGTCAATGTAGGCTTGCTTAAGGTTGTCGCTCAAGAATGAGGCTTCAATCATTGCGTAGCTTTTGGCTCTCAAAGGCAGCGTAAGGCTCACGGGCTCAGCCTTGGGGCGTGCGAGATAGTCGGCTTCATAGCGGAATGTATAACCGCCGTCCTCCTCCGTCAGCACGCCTGCTGGCTTGTCTTTATAGAACACTTTGGCTTGTCTCACGGCTTTGCTTTAGGGGTCGGTGCCATCTCGTAGTTGAACAAGTCGAGCAGCTGGTTCACTTTGTCGAGGCGCAACGAGGCTTTTCCTTGCTCAACATCACGTATGAAACGCAAGCCCAAGCCCGACTTCAGGCACAGTTCCTCCTGCGTCAACCCATACTTCTTGCGCAGCATCTTGACGGTCGCTGATACGTTGTTCATAGTCTCATTATACCTTTACGGGGGCAAAGGTATGTAATTAAGCGGAATTATATCGGGAAAGGTATAGGGAACCCTCTCTTCTTAGCTTCAACTGTGACTATTCTTGCTCGTCACCACCGTCCAGCATTTGCAGAAACCTTTTTATGCCAATGACGTTGACTTGGGGGAAGTCAATACTTCTGAGGACTCTGAAATGCTTGTCTTCAGGCACGATGAATTGTGCGTTTGCAGTGATAGCGCAGTCCACAAACTTGTTATCGTCAACGTCTGCCTTTATAAGGTTGAACCGATAGCTCGGGCTGACAAAGACTGCATTACTACTGTTTACAATCACGTCTATGACAAATCCCGCCAGGTCAGAGCTTGACTTATTTGAGAGTATCTCCTCGTATTCAGCCAAGATCTCATTAGTGACACACAGCTCGTACTCCCCGTCCACAAAGTCCTTCCATATATTATGGTACGAACTACGCCGAGGAAGGGCAGCAATCAGGCAATTAGTGTCAAGAACAACACGCCACTTCATCTAAGGAATATAACGAGTTCTTGTATGTTCTTCCAAAATCTCATCGAGCTTGTCTTGGCTGAGAACGCCTTCGTCCCACAGTTTGTCTGCCTCTTCCTGTGCCTTCGTGGCGAAGTAGCCGTGCAGGGCTTTCTTTATCTCGTCAAGCCCCTCGTCGGTCTTCACGTAAGACATCATACGAAGCAGGTGAAGTTGTGCCTTGTTGAATGTTGTCACTGCCATAAGTCTTTCTGTTATCTATGTTTACGGTCGAATATAAGCTCCACGCCTGCGCCTGCGCACTCGACGCCGAGGGGAGGGTTCTCCTTTGTGACTTTGACGAGGAGGGAGAGGACGGAGGGATGGTCTGCTAAGAGGCGTTGCGCTATTCTCGCTGCTACGTGCTCGAGGAGCTGGCTGCGCACCGCCATCTCCTCGGTGATGGTGCGGGCGATGTCTGCGTAGCTCAAGGTGTCGCTTAGGCGGTCGGTGAGGGCGGCTTGGCAGTCCGTTACCTCTGCCTCCACGGTGACGTAGAAGTAGCTCCCTACGTCTTTCTCCTGCGGCAGTGCTCCGTGGCGGGCGAAGACCTTAAGGCGGTCAACTGTTATCCTCGTCCTCGTCGGTCTCTTCATTAAAGGAACTGCCGCTGTCGTAGAGGTACTTCTTCAGGGCTCTCACCACTCCAACCTTCCACGTGTTGATGTTCTCGTCGTCGAGCGAGAGGGAGTTCACCAGGTGCAAGACGTTCTGAAGGGGCATGTGGTAGCGCAGGATGCCGCTGATGAGCTTGGCGTAGTTCCAGTACTCCTTGTTGAACTTGCCCGACAGCCCCTCGACGGTTATCTTGTAGCCCCGCTTGTTCTCGAACTGGAAGTCGTAGCGGTTCGAGCCGTCTGGGTTCTTCGCCTTGATTATCTTGCCGTGCGTCACGCTCTTGGGCAGCACAATGCCCTCCTCGTCGTCCATAAGCCCCGTGAAGATCTCGTAGGGGCGGTCGTTCTTCAGCCCCACGAAGGCCACCCACTTGTCCTTCTTGTTCTGGAAGCGCACCACGTCGCACTCCAGCTCTGTCGGGCGCACCTCTATCACGCCGGGGCGGCCTGCGTCTATGTACCTCACTATCCAGTCGCTCGCCGCCGTCTCGTCGCCCTTGAAGTAGTCGAGCACCCCTCGGTAAATCTCTTCGTACGTGTACGTCCTGTCTTCCATAGCCTCGTTGATTAGCGCACAAATGTACGCGTTTAGTTTGTCGGCACAAACAATTAGCTTACTTTTGTCGCCGACACCAAGAGACAACAGCCATGACCCTACTTGAACAATCCCTGAGGCGGCGAAGCGTCCGCCAGTACAGCGGCCGTGAGGTGACGGACGAGCTGCTTAGCAGCCTCCTTGAGGCGGCAAGCCACACGCAGACCATGGGCAACCTTCAGCTCTACAGCGTTATAATCACGAGAGACAAGGCGATGAAGCAAGCCCTCTCGCCCCTTCACTTCGACCAGCCGATGGTCATAGGCGCACCCGTCGTGCTGACCGTCTGCGCCGACTACAACCGCACTACCCGATGGTGCGAGGAGCGCAAGGCTGAGCCTGGCTACGACAACTTCCTGAGCTTCCTGAACGCGGCAATCGACGCCCTGCTCTTCACGCAGACCTTCTGCTGCCTCGCAGAGGAGGCGGGCCTTGGGCTCTGCTATCTCGGCACCACCGTCTACCAGCCGGAGAAGATAATAGAGACGCTCCGCCTTCCCCGCCTCGTTATGCCACTCGCGACGCTCACCCTTGGATGGCCAGCGGAAGAGCCGCCCGTGAGCGACCGGCTGCCCCTTAGCGCCTTCGTCCACCGTGAGGCGTACCGCGACTACACGCCAAGTCTCATCGACAGCCTCTACGCCCAGAAGGAGGCGCTGCCCGAGAACAAGCACTTCGTGGAGCTTAACCAGAAGGAGACGCTGGCGCAAGTCTTCACCGACATCCGCTACACTCGCCGGGACAACGAGCAGATGAGCGAGGGCTTCCTCAAGGCTCTGCGCCGTCAAGGCTTCCTATAACCGACACCATTGCGCTAATACCTTCCGCAAAGAGGGTGTAGACCCTTTCCGCGAAAGAGGTGTAGACCCCTTTACCCGAAGAGGTGTAGACCCCTTTCCCCGAAGAGGTGTAGACCCCCGTGCGAAGGGTCTGTAGTGAGTTGCTGCGAATGGTGTGTTTACCGCTTGCCGTCCCCGAGCATAGCCTCCAGCTCGGCCACCCGTTTCTGGAATGCCTTGTCCTCGCTGAGCAGTCTCTCGACCTGCTTTACGGCATGTATCACCGTGGCGTGGCTGCGGCCGCCGATGCGCAGACCTATGCGGCTTGCGGTTAGCTTCGTGTGCCTTTCGGCAAGGTACATTATCAGTTGGCGCACTATGACCACGCTCGCCTTCCTCCCCTTGGCCATTATCTCGCTCTCGCCGACATCGAAGAGGGAGCAAGCCTTGTCGATGATCATGTCGATGGTCACGGTGCGGGTCTGCGCCTTAAGAGCCTTGCCCACCACCTGCCGAGCCATCTCCATGTCGATGTCCTGGTTGAAGACGAGGGCGTGCGCCATCAGCGAGCTGAGCGTCCCCTCGAGGTCGCGGATGCTTCCGCTCACGTTGCGGGCCACGAACTCCGCCACGTCGTCGCCCACCTGTAAGCCGTCCTGCCTTATCTTCGAGAGCAGTATCTTGCGGCACAGCTCGTAGTCGGGCTTCTCGAGCTCGGCTGAGAGCCCCCACTTGAAGCGTGTGAGCAGCCTCTCCTCCACTCCCGGCAGGCTCTGCGGCGGGCGGTCGCTGGTCAGGACTATCTGCTTACCGTTCATCTTGAGGTGGTTGAAGATGTGGAAGAACGTGCCTTGCGTGCCTGTCAGCCCTGCGAACTCGTGGATGTCGTCGATGATGAGCACGTCGATGGTCTGGTAGAAGTAGATGAAGTCGTTGATCTTGTTCTCCTGCCGAGCCGTCATGAACTGCACCTTGAACTGGTTGGCTGTTACGTAGAGCACCCGCCTCTCGGGGAAGTTCCTCTTGTACTCAATGCCGATGGCGTTCACGAGGTGCGTCTTGCCAACGCCCGAGCTGCCGTAGATGAACAGGGGGTTGAACGTGGTCTGCTTCGGGTTGGTGGCGATGCTCAGCCCCACGGAGCGCAGCAGCTTGTTGCCCGCTCCCTCGATGAAGTTCTCGAAGGTGTAGCTCTCGTTGAGCTGCGACTGAAGCTCGCTCTCTGCCGAGGGCTTAAGCTTCTTGGTGTGGGCGTTAATCCTCTCCTTGGCGGTGCTTCCCCTTGTGCCCTCCACGTCGGCCGTGGCGTTCGTGGTGCTGTCCACAAGGATGCGGTACGTGATGATGAAGTCCTCTCCGTAGACACGCCATATTATGTTGTACAGAAGGTGGCGGAAGCGCTTCTCCTGCTCAAGGGTCTCGTAGATGGCGTGGCTCGGCACCCGCAGCACTATCGTCTTCTTCTCGCTGTCCAGAGAGTCGAACGAGACGGGGGCAAACCACGTGTCGTAGTCCTGCTGGCTGACGTTCACCTTGACGATGTCGAGGCAACGCTCCCACAATCTCTGCGCCGAGGGCTTCGCCATCCTTCGTCTATTGTTTATTCTTCCTACCGAAGACGGAGATGTTGATGTAACGTCCGGGGTGAGCCTTCATGTCCTCAAGCAAGAGGGTGGCGCTGTTTATGGTGTTGTTCAGGTTGCCGTAGAGGGACGTGTCGTTGAGCAGCAGCCCTATGTTGTTGTCAGGCTCGGAGAGCTTCTGCGTCGCCCCTCGGAGGTCGTCGAGGGTGCTGTCCACCTTCGAGAGGGTGTACTGTACGTCAAGCTGTGCGAGGTTGGCAGAGAGCGTGTCGAGGTTCTGCGAGGCTTCGTTGAAGTTGGCGAGAAGGCGGGGCACGTCGTTGTTGAGGAGGGAGTTAAGCTGGTTGGAGCTTGCGTTGAGGCTCTCGGTCAGCAGGCGGGTGTTCTGCAAGGTAGCGTTGATGTCGGGGTTAGAGGCAAGGGCGTTGAGGGTGACTATAAGCGAGTCGATATGCCCAAGCACTGTCTCCACCTGCGGTATCACGCCTGCGGCAGCGTCCATCAGCCCGCTCACGTCGCTGCCAAGGATGGTGTCGTTAGGCGAGAAGCAGTTGGCGGGATTAGGACCCATCACCATGTTCAGCGTGCAGCCTCCCAGCATAGCCTCGTCGAGGTGGGCGGTAGTCCCCACGGGTATCTTCACCTTGCTGCTAACGTTTATCCTCACCACCACCTCGCCCGGGCGCAGGTAAGAGATGTCGTCAACGATGCCTATGTTGTAGCCGTCGGCGTAGACCGTGCTGCTCTTGGTCAAGCCCTTTGCGTTCTGGAAGGCGATGTAGTAGGTGTTGCTGCTCTTGAACAGGTTCACGCCCTTCAGGAACTTAATGCCCAGGAAGAGCAGCACGAGGGCGACGATGCCGGTTATCCCTATCCTTATTTCCTTCTTTCTCAGTGTTTCCATAGTCTTCTCTCTATTTGGAGTTGCCCTTGTAGGCGGCTAATGCGTTGTAGATGCTGCGGCTCATCTTCTCCACCCCTGCGTCGGAGTTGAGGAACTGCTCCTCCTGCCTGTTGTTGATGAAGCCGAGCTCGATGAGTGCGCTGGGCATTGAGGTGTTCCTCAGCACGAGGAAGCCCGCCTGATACACTCCCTTGTTCACCCTGCCCGCGTAAGAGCCGAACTGCCCTTGCACGAGGTTGGCGAAGCGCACGCTCTGCTTCATGTAGTCGTCTTGCATAAGCTCGAAGATGATGTAGCTCTCGCTCGAGGTGGGGTCGAAGCCTTCGTACTTCTCCTCGTAGTTGCTCTCGAGCGAGATGACGCTGTTCTCCCTCTTCGCCACCTCGAGGTTCTCTGCGGCGCGGTGCATTCCAAGGGTGTACGTCTCAGTGCCTTGGGCGGAGGTGCCCGCCTTGCCTGCCGCTGTGCTGTTGGTGTGGATGCTGACGAAGAGGTCTGCCTTGTTCCTGTTCGCTATGTTGGCTCGCTCGTCCAGTTCCACGAACACGTCGGACGTTCTTGTGTAGACCACTTTAACGTCCTTCATGTTCTGCTCAATGAGCTTGCCCACTGCCAGTGCTATGCGCAGGTTGATGTCCTTCTCCTTCGAGACGAAGCCCAGCGCACCGGCGTCCTTCCCCCCGTGCCCTGCGTCGATAACCACGGTGAACGCCCAGCTGCACGAGGGCAGGAGGGCGCACAAGAGGGCGAGGAGTATGGTTCGCAGCAGGTTCACTTCTTCGGGATTGCCGTGCAAAGTTAGATAAAAAAGGAAGCACTCACAAGAAACGGCAATCGTAAGAGCACAAAAAAGCCAGAGCTCCCGCTGCCCGTCCTTATTCCTTATATATATGTGTGCGGTGCTGCTATCAGCTAAGCCCCGAAGTCCACTCAATGAGTAGACCTGACTCCACTCAATGAGTGGACCTGACTCCACTCAATGAGTGGACCCGACTCCACTCAATGAGTGGACCCGACTCCACTCAATGAGTGGACTTGAGCCCACTCAATGAGTAGACTTCGTGACAGTAGAGGAAGTGGGGTTCGCTTAGAAGCGTATGTTCCAGCGAGCGCCCGCCATAAGCCAGATGCCGGGCTGGGGGATGTTGCCGAGGTCCTGGTAACGGTGGTTGCTTAGGTTAGTGCCTTGGGCGTAGACCTCGTAGCGCCTGTCCGTCCATTGCAGCCTCAGGTCGAGCGTGGCGTAAGGGTGGTAGGCTTGCAGTTGGTCGGTGGCGGTAAGCCCGTTGTACACTTGGTAGGCTCCCATCCTCTTCTGCACCCTTAGGCTCCACGTGGCTGTGAGCTTGCCGTAGATGCGGTGGTTGAGGCTCGCCACGAGCTTGTGCCGCAGGTAGTCGTCGGCGTAGAGGCTCGTGAAGATGTCGTACCGCCCCTTGCGCCTTTGGTGGATGTAGGTGTAGCCTATGCGGAGGCTGCGAAGGAAGGCGTTGCCGCCTACGAGCTGCGGGAAGTCTATCTGCGCCTCAGCCTGCGCCCCGAGGTTGTCGAGGTCGAAGTTGTCGGCGTGCGCCGCGTCGTCAGGCTGCTCCTTCACGTAGTCAATCATGTTGTGCCCTCGGTTGTAGAAGCCCCTTGCCATCAGCCGCAAGCCTCTCAGGCTGTACGTCGCCGCGAGGGAAAGGGAGCGGTTGACCTCGGGCTTGAGCTGGTCGTTGCCCGTGATGTCGGGGCTGCTGTAGTAGAGGTCGGTGTACGATGGCAGGCGGAAGCCCTTGTTGTAGCTCAGGTAGAGCTTCCACCGTTGCGTCGGTCGGTAGGCGATGTCCACGCCGGGGTAGAAGCGGAACTTGTTGTCAACGGCGGTGTTCATATTGGCGAGCACGCCCGCGCTCAGCGTCCAGTGCCTGAGCAGGATGTCGTGCTCGAGGTTGTAGCTGATGCTCGTCCTGTTGGCGTGCTTGGTGTACTGCTTGTCCGCACCGTGCGCCCAGACGTAGTCCTTCTCCTCCATCGGCGTGCCGAGGCTGCTCGACATTATGCCCTCGTTGCGCACCTCAGCCCCCATTGCCGTACGTCCTGCCCACCAAGCGATGTGTGCCCCGAGGCGTGCACCGTACACGTCGGCTTCGTGGCTGTTGTTCGGCGTGCCTTTGTGCCACTGGTAGTTGTCGTAGGTGCGGTTCCAGTAGAGGCTTGGCTGAAGGTGAAGCCTGCCCTTCGTCTCCGCTCCAACGCTGATAAGGTAGCGTTCGTTCTGCTCCCACTGGTCGTTGCTCGAGCCGCCGTAGAACGTGTTCGCCCCGTACTCCTTGCGGGAGAAGCCGAACTGCCACCTGAGGTCGAGCTTCTCGTCCGTGAGGTCGCCTTGGTAGTAGAGCTGCCCCTTGCTCCAAGCGTCGTTAAGGGTGCCGCCGTCGCTTCTTCCTCCGCCTCCGCTAAGGCGGCTGCTAATGCGCCCTTGCGTCCACGAGAGCCTGCCGTCAGCCTGAAACGTGCCGTAGCTTCCGCCCTCCGCTCCCAAGCCGAGGGAGTTCTCCTTGTCGCTTCGTGTGACGATGTTCACCGCGCCCCCGAAAGCCTGCCCGCCATACACACGGCTTGCCGCTCCCTCAAGCACTTCTATCCGCTCAATGTCTTGGATGCTGACGGGGAAGTCGGCTGCAAGGTGTCCCGTGTGCGGGTTGCTGATGTTAACACCGTTGAGCAGGATAGTCACCTGCTCGTAAGTCCCCCCGTCGATGCTGATGTCCGTTTGAATACCAAAGCTACCGCGCTGTCGGACGTCAACCCCGGTAGCTAACTTAAGGAGGTCGTTCACGCTTTGCGCTCCCGCCTCGGCAATCTCTTCGCGGCTCAGCACGCTCACTATGCGTGCCGCCTGAAGCTGCGTCAGCGGTGCCATCGAGCCGGAGACGGTGACCTCCTCAAGTTCCCGCTCCTCGCCCCTCTCCGTAATCTCGCTCTCCTGAGCCGCCATCTCCGCCCTTACGGGAGTGACCGTCGCAAGGGTCGCCGCGGAGAGCACGCCTATGCGTATCTGCTTCCCAAGGCTCTGGAAGGCGCTGTAGCCCTTGCCCGAGTAGTGGCGCCAGGTGACCACGTTGGCATTACCATTAGTTCTGTTGTGCATAATATAAGGTTTAGCCCCCACGCTCCGTTGCCTGAGGGTAGGGCAAAGGTAGCCCATTCCCCTCGGCGGCGCTGCCTTAGGCTTGCCTTAAAGCGCCTCAGCACCCTCCTGTGCCCTCTTTTTGACACCTTTCCTTGCCAGTCCGCCAATCTTTGCCTACTTTTGGCGGCAGATAACCTTAAGCCTTATGAAGAAGCTCCTTACTATTCTCGCTTTAATGCCGCTGACAGCTTCGGCTCAGACCAACTACGACTTCTCTAAGCTGCAGATGGAGCGGCTCGACCGTGGCGTTGTGGCTTACCGCATCTCGGAGGACAGTGTCGTTGTCTCGTGGCGTTACCTCAGGGAAGACCCGCAGGACATCTCGTTCGCTGTCTACAAGAACGGCAAGAAGAAAGCCGTCGTCCCAGCCCGCCACAGCACCACTTGGACGGACGCTAACCCTGGTAAGAAAGCAACAAAGTATGAGGTTCGCCCCGTGGGCTCGAACGATGGCGGGGGAACGTGGACGCTTCCTGCCAACGCACCGATAGGCTACATCGACATCCCCCTTGAGCAGCCCTCGGGCTATACAGACGTTGAGGGCAGACCAGTCACCTACATCGCCAACGACGCCTCGGCTGCCGACCTCGACGGAGACGGGCAGATGGAGCTGGTTCTTAAGTGGGACCCCTCCAACTCGAAGGACAACTCGCAGTCGGGCATCACGAACAACACCTTCGTCGACGCTTACAAGCTCACGGGCGAGCGTCTGTGGCGCATCGACCTCGGGCATAACGTCCGCTCTGGGGCGCACTACACGCAGATAATGGTGTACGACCTCGACGGAGACGGCAAGGCTGAGGTGGTGATGAAGACCGCCGACGGCACTGTGGACGGCACGGGCAAGACGATAGGCGACCCCGAGGCTGACTATAGGGTGGGGATGACGGACAAGGGTGAGCACGACTACAACTCCCCTGAGCATCCCCGTGAGGAGTTCCGCAAGGACCAGCGGGGCAACCGAGGAGGCTTCATCCTCGGTGCGCCTGAGTTCCTCACCGTCTTCGAGGGGGCGACGGGCAGGGAACTCACGACCGTCAGCTACATCCCGCAGCAGGGCAACGTCTCGGACTGGGGCGACAACTACGCCAACCGCTCGGAGCGTTACCTGGCTTGCGTGGCTTACCTCGACGGCGAGCACCCAAGCGTGGTGATGTGCCGTGGCTACTACACCCGCGCAGTGCTTGCCGCCTGGGACTTCGACGGCAAGGAACTCAGGAGCCGATGGGTGTTCGACAGCAACGACAACCCCGACTATGCGGGGCAGGGCAACCACAACCTGCGGGTCGCCGACGTGGACGGCGACGGCTGCGACGAGATAACCTACGGGGCTTGCTGCATCGACCACGACGGAACGGGCCTCTACAGCACGGGCTTCGGGCACGGCGACGCTATGCACCTCACCGCCTTCTTCCCCTTGGACGACGCCCTTCAGGTGTGGGACTGCCACGAGAACCACCACGACGGCACCGACTTCCGTGACGCCCGCACGGGGCAGGTCATCTACCAGATCTTCAAGAACGACGACGTGGGGCGCTGCATGGCGGCTGACGTGGACGCATCCAACCCCGGGCTGGAGATGTGGAGCAGCGGCACGGGGGGCATCCGCAACGTCCGAGGCGAGCTTGTCGACTCCGTGGCAAGGATACCCGTGAACATGGCAGTGTGGTGGGACGGCGACCTGCTGCGTGAGATGCTCGACAAGGAGACCGTCTCGAAGTACAACCCCCTGACCCACCAGTGCGACACGCTCCTAAGGATGGACGGCTGCGAGTTCAACAACGGCACGAAGAGCAACCCCTGCCTCCAGGGCGACATACTGGGCGACTGGCGCGAGGAGGTCGTAGCCCGCACCAAGGACAACCAGCACCTGCGCATTTATCTCACCCCCGAGCCTACCGAGTACCGCTTCCACACGTTCCTCCAAGACCCGCCCTACCGCCTCAGCATCACCTCGCAGAACACGGCGTACAACCAGCCCACGCAGCCGGGCTTCTACTTCGGAGCGGAGCTGAAGGGGAGCGGCCGCCTCTTCCGCGGCTGGCAGTTCTAAGCATTAGTTAGCAAGCCTCGCCCGCAGGCGGCGCGGCACACATACGCTCGTCCCGGCACTCTCGGGGCGAGCTTTTTTATGCCCTTAGCTGTGAGCCGTCGCACCCCTCTCACCGAGTCCACTTAACCCCTCTCACTGAGTCCACTTAACCCCTCTCACTGAGTCCACTTAACCCCTCTCACTGAGTCCACTTAACCCCTCTCACTGAGAGTCCTCCGACTCCTCGCTAATAGAGACGACAAAAAGCAGCCCCCGCAGGCTTTGGTTCCTACGGGGGCTGTGCGGTTGCGGTTAGCTAATGATCAGATGAGCGGCGAGCCTGCCTTGCGGCATTCCTCCCGCATCCACTCGGGCCAGATGCTCGCCTGCGTCTCCCCGACGTGGAACTTGTGCAGCAGTATCATGCAGAGGCGGCTCTGCCCGATGCCTCCCCCGATGGAGAGGGGAAGCGTGCCTTCGATGAGGCGGCGGTGGAAGTAGAGCTGCTGTCGCTCCTCCTTGCCCTGGATGGCGAGCTGGCGCAGCAGGGCGTCCTTGTCCACCCGTATGCCCATCGACGAGAGCTCTATGCTTCGGCCCAGCGTGGGATACCAGACGAAGAGGTCTCCGTTAAGCCCCTTGTAGCCGTCCTCGTTGGGCGTGCTCCAGTCGTCGTAGTCGGGGGCGCGGAGGTCGTGCTCCTTGCCGTCGCTCAGCTTGCCTCCTATGCCGATGATGAACACCGCCCCGTACTTGCGGCAGATGGCGTCCTCACGCTCCCTCGGCGTTGTGCCCGGGTACATCTGGAGCAGCTCCTCGCTGTGGACGAAGTGGATGTCCTCGGGCAGGAACGCCTTGAGCTGGGGGTACGTCTCCGAGATGTAGAACTCTGTGCGCAGTATCGCCCCGTATATCTTGCGGACGATGCGCTTGAGGAAGTCGACGCTGCGGTCTTCCCTTCGGATGACCCGCTCCCAGTCCCACTGGTCGACGTAGAGCGAGTGGATGTTGTCCAGCTCCTCGTCGGCTCGTATGGCGTTCATGTCGGTGACGATGCCGAAGCCCGTCTCCACGCCGTAGTCAGCCAAGGTGAGGCGCTTCCACTTGGCGAGGGAGTGCACCACCTCAGCCACAGCCTCGCCCATGTCCTTGATGGGGAAGGCGACGGGGCGCTCCACGCCGTTAAGGTCGTCGTTGATGCCCAAGCCCCTTAGCACGAACAGTGGGGCGGTGACACGGCGCAGGCGCAGCTCCGTGGAGAGGCTGCCCAGGAAGAAGTCCTTTATCTTCTTGATGGCGAGCTCGGTCTGCTTGAGGTCGAGCAGGGGACGGTAGCCGTCGGGTTTAGTAAGGTTGCTCATATCTCTGTTATTTTGCTTAGTATATGCCTAAGGCGGTTGCAAATTGTAGGGCAAAGGTAGGGATAATCCCTCAAAGTGTCAACGCCTCCCAAAGGTTATTTTTTAGAATAAGCCTAAGACAGTTGCCTTTGCGAGTGCTTTTGCCTAACTTCGCGGGCGGTAAGGCTCCGTAGCTTAGCTGTATAGAGCGTCAGATTCCGGTTCTGAAGGTCGTGGGTTAGAATCCCACCGGGGTCACAAAGGCTAACCGAAGGAGGGCAGCGATGCCCTCCTTCTCTATGTTAGGGGGAACAAGGGGGAGACGGCTACCCCCTTCTTCCTTCACTCGGCGAGGAGATGACGAAGGCGGCCAAGGGAATGTAGGCGGAAAGAAGAAGTCCGAAGAGAAAGAGCCGAAGCCCATAGGCAAGGGTCCGTTCGGGGACATATACGACCAGTTCAAGGGCAAGGCGAAGGAGGCGATAGACTTCCTCCTGAGCCACAAGAGCGGCGACCTGCTCGGAGTATTCCACCGTGATGAAATAGGGGACATCGACCTTGTGTGGGGCAACGACAAGGGAGGACTGTGCCATATCATAGAGAAGCACGTGGGCTATGGCGAGAACGGGGTGAAGAAGGACTTCGGTGACATCAACGAGCTTGCGGAGAAGATGGAGGATGTCTTTGCCAAGGGTAAGGTCACCAAAAGAGCGGGCGACAGATGCAGAATAACGCACGATGGCTTTACAATAATAGTCAGCCAGAATGTCAACGGGGAAAGAAAAAACTGGGTAATCACAGCCGTAGACTACAACCGCAGCGAAAAAGAAAAAGGGATTACCGCCAATCCTCCTTTAGCCTCTCATGGCGCTGAGGGGGAGCAGAGTAGCCATGTCACTCCCCGTAATCCTGAGCGCAAAAGTACGGAGAAAGGAAACACCGCACAAGAAAAAGGCGGGAAAAACGAGGGGGAGAAGACAAACTCCTCCAGCAACAGCACACCCGCCGTGAGCCAAGTGAACATCGGGAGCCTCGTGGGCGCACTGCGGAAGAACGGGGAGGCAAAGCTGTCGGATCACACAGAACCGCTGACACAAGGGGAGAAGGGACAGGCGGGAAGAAGGCTGAGACAGCAGAGGAAAAGAACAACGAACCGGCAACCGGGAAGGAAGAGGGGAAGGGAGAGAAGAAGAACGAGGGCTTGCTGGGACTCGTCTCCGACGCCCGCATGGAGGAGCTCAAGAAGCGTCTCAGGCAAAAGCTCTACGGGCAGGCGAACATGGGCTTCGACCCTGAGATACTCTCGATAGGCATGGAGCTTGCGGCTGGGCACATAGACAGGGGAGTCAAGTCCTTCACGGACTTCTGCCGCAAGATGATAGCCGACCTGGGCGACGCTGTGCGCCCGTACCTGAAAGCCTTCTACGAGGGCGCGAGGAATATGCCCGGGATGGAGGGTCACAGGAAAGACATGACCCCCACGGAGGAGGTGAACACCACGGACGTGGACAAGATCACGGGCGGGGAGGAAAACAATTCCGCCAAGAATGGCGGGGAAAGGAAAAAAGGCGTAACTTCGCCCTCGAACCGAACAAAAAAAGGAGGAGAAAATGGACTACAGGGAATTCATGTCACACGCTCCGGAGGACTGCAAGCCGACAGTGGTGGACAACAAGAGGGACTACGAGCTGGCGAAGGAGGCGGTGGCGAGGGAACTCGGAAAGAAGGTCGAGGATCTGACTCGGGAGGAGAAAGACAGGGCGTACGGTCGTCTGGGACTGTGCGATCTGGACTTCCCGTAAAAAACAGCGGTAACAACCACTCCGAACGCGGAGAGGACCACGCCCCGAAGGGCGTGGACCAGCGCATCGAGGCCAACATAGCCGCGATGGAGCTGGCGAAGCGTCTCCTTGAGGAGGGCAGGAAAGCCACCCCCGAGGAAATGAGGACGCTGCGCAGGTTCAGCGGCTGGGGAGGGCTGGGGAAAGCCTTCAACGGCGGCTGGAACGACACTTACCTTAAGAGGATAACAGATCTGCTCGGCGAGGAAGGCGCGAAAGCCGCCGCCATGAGCGCCAGCAGCTCCTACTACACCCCCGCCCGTGTGATAGACACGCTGTGGGACATCGCCAAGGCGCTCGGCTTCAAGGGCGGCAGGGTGCTGGAGGGCAGCCGAGGAAATGTAGGAGGAAAGAAGAAGTCCGAAGAGGAAGAGCCAAAGCCCGTGGGCAAGGGTCCGTTCGGGGACATATACGACCAGTTCAAGGGCAAGGCGAAGGAGGCGATAGACTTCCTCCTGAGCCACAAGAGCGGCGACCTGCTGGGAGTGTTCCACCGTGACGAGATAGGAGACATCGACCTTGTGTGGGGAGACGACAAGGGAGGACTGCGCCATATCATAGAGAAGCACGTGGGCTATGGCGAGGACGGCGTGAAGAAAGACTTCGGCGATATCAACGAGCTTGCGGAGAAGATGGAGGAGGTCTTCTCAAAGGGTAAGGTCGTAGAAGGAAGTAAAGGAAGGTATCGTGTCTTGCTTGACGGTTTTGGCGTGGTGATCAGCCGTGATGCAAAGGGGGAAGGGAAGAACTGGGTAATCACAGCCATAGACTACAACCGCAGCAAAAAAGAAAAGGGGATTACCACCAATCCTACCATTACCTCTCATGGTGCTGAGGGGGAGCAGAGTAACTTTGTCACTCCCCGTAATCCTGAGCGCAAAAGTACGGAGAAAGGAAACACCGCACAA
>JAJPYQ010000081.1 GCA_021204865.1 Prevotellaceae bacterium
GCGAGGGGTTCAACTGGACCCCTTGCGAGGGGTTGTCCGACGACTCTTATACAGGCTTCACGACGACCCTTATACAGGCTTCACGGCAACCCTCTACACACGACGAAGCCCGGTAGCTTGTGGCCGCCGGGCTTCATGTCAGTGAGGCGTGGCTTAGAGCGCCTTCACCTCGTCGATGGTCTTGCGTATCTCCTCCTCCGAGAGCTCGAAGTTGGTGAGGTCGCCCGCGAGGTACTGGTCGTAGGCGGTCATATCGATGAGCCCGTGCCCTGAGAGGTTGAAGAGGATTACCTTCCCTTCACCCGCCTCCTTGCAACGCTGAGCCTCCTTGATGGCGGCAGCTATGGCGTGGCACGACTCGGGGGCGGGGATGATGCCCTCCGCACGGGCGAAGAGGCAGCCAGCGTCGAACGACTCGAGCTGCTGTATGTCAACCGCCTCAATCATCTTGTCCTTCAGCAGCTGCGACACTATCACGCCAGCGCCGTGGTAGCGCAGCCCGCCTGCGTGGATGTTGGCAGGGCGGAAGTTGTGCCCAAGCGTGTACATAGGCAGAAGGGGAGTGTAGCCCGTCTCGTCGCCGAAGTCGTAGAGGAACTCGCCCTTCGTCAGCTTCGGGCAGGAGGCAGGCTCGGCTGCGATGTAGCGTGTCTTGCGCCCCTCCTTGAGGGTGTGACGCATAAAGGGGAAGGCGATGCCGCCAAAGTTAGAGCCGCCGCCGAAACAGGCTATGATGATGTCGGGATACTCCCCTGCCATCGCCATCTGCTTCTCCGCCTCCTGCCCGATGACGGTCTGGTGCAGCGTGACGTGGCTAAGCACCGAGCCGAGCGTGTACTTGCAGTTAGGCGTGCTCATAGCCAGCTCAATGGCCTCGGAGATGGCAGTGCCGAGCGAGCCTTGGTGGTTAGGGTACTTGGTGAGGATGTCCTTGCCTGCCCTTGTTGACATCGATGGCGAGGGGGTTACCTGCGCCCCGAAGGTCTGCATTATGCTGCGGCGGTAGGGCTTCTGCTCGTAGGATATCTTCACCTGGTAGACGGCTGCGTTGAGCCCGAAGACGTTGGCGGCGTATGCCAAGGCGGCTCCCCACTGCCCCGCCCCCGTCTCGGTGGTGACGTTGGTCACGCCCTGCTTCTTGCAGTAGTAAGCCTGCGCCAGTGCGGAGTTCAGCTTGTGGGAGCCTACGGGGCTTACGCTCTCGTTCTTGAAGTAGATGTGGGCGGGCGTGTCGAGAGCCTTCTCCAGTCCGTAAGCCCTGACGAGGGGAGTGGAGCGGTAGCACTTGTACTGCTCTCTCACCTCCTCTGGGATGTCGTACCAAGGGTTGGTCTGGTCGAGCTCCTGCTTGCACAGCTCCTCGGCGAAGATTGGGTAGAGGTCTTCGGGCTTAAGGGGCTGCTTCGTGGCGGGGTGGATGGGGAGCAATGGCTTGTTCACCATGTCCGCCTGGATGTTGTACCACTGCGTTGGGATTTCCTCCTCGGGGAGGATGAAGCGTTTCTTCTTTTCCATATTGCTTGTTATTTAGGGGTTAGTAGTCTTGGTCAAGGGGGATGACCTCCTGCATGTAGATGGCGTCGAGGCTCCAGATGGCAGCGTCGTTGGTGGAGATGCCGTTGCACTCGTCCAAGGGGGCGGGCACCTCAGGGGGCAGCACCGTGGAGATGAAGAATGGAGGCGCGGGGGCGGTCTCCAGCTGGTTGAAGAGGTCGTGCCAAGCCTCGCGGGCAAGCTGCGGGTCACGCAGGTGGTAGGAGGCGTAGGCTTGCAGGCGTGAGATGCGGAAGCGGTTATGGTTAATCTCCAGTGCCTTGCGCTTGTAGTTGGCGGCATAGTCGAGCCACGTCTCCTGCCACTCGGGCAGGGGCAGCATCCTCATCATCTCGTTCATCACCTCGAAGCCGCCCATGATGGGCATCAGGTGGTTCGTCTGCTGGAGTGTAGGGTCGCACTCGCTCGTTATCACGCCCGTCGCTGGGTCGTAGCCGAGGGCGAGCGGACCAGTGAATATGCGGCTTGGGAGCGAGGCGATGCTCTTCATTCCAGTCACTATCTTATCCTTGTACTTAGTGTCCTGCGTCCTCTCCCACTCCGTCATCCAGTTGCCTGCGTAGGCAAGCCAGTCGGGCCCTATGCGCAGGCGTGCAGGGGCGGTGCAAGGGTAAAGCTCACGAGGCTCGGCAAGCCTCATCGGGTCGATGGTGTAGAGCATCTGGTCGTTGTCCGCCACCTCGTGCATAAGGTCGCCACTGCGCTCGTCGGTGGTGAGGTAATAGTAGAAGCGGTTCCAGGCAGCCTGACTGATGCGTGCCTCCTTTGCACCGCAGCCCCAGTGGCTCACGTTGTGGCGGCTGCCCAGCCCAGCGTTCGGCCCGAGGTGATACACATCCGTCTCCGTTGTGTGTCGGGTCATCGCCTCAGCCATCCGCCAGATGTAAGGCTCGCCAGTGCGCAGGAAGTTGTACCACAGCCACATGTTCGAGGCAAGCTCCGTGTTGTCCCAGGCATATCCTCCCACGTCGTAGCGCCACGTGTGCCGCACGGGGTCGTAGGAGTGCATCACGTCGCCGTAGTTCCAGAAGCCGTACCACTTGTTCTGCTCTATGGCGTTGTGGTAGAAGCTGACGTAGGCGGTGAGGCGGTCCTCCACCTGCGAGCGCTGGGCGTTAGAGCGGTCGGGCAAGCTCCAGATGCCGAAAGCCCTGCGGTCGTGCAGGTACTGCGGGGTGGGCATAAGGCGAGAGGAAGAGGTAGTCTCGGCAGCGTCGAGGGCGAAGCTCTCCTTGCCCGAATAGCCTGCCAGTGGCAGCAGCGTGAGGGTTGATGTCTTGGCGATGCCATAAGGCGTGCTCATCCCCTCCTGCACGTCCTCGTAGCTCGCCTCAAGGTCGTGCGCCACGTTGTCGTAGTGTCGCAAGTCCATCGGCTCAGCCTCGGGGCTCCAAAGCCACACCGTCAGCGTTGCCGCCTCAGAGCGCGTGCCCGTTATCTCTATCGTTGAGGGGAACGACTGCCAGAAGTCGTGCAGAGCCACGCCCATGCCTCCGCTCACGTCCCCAGCAAAGGCGTAGCCTCCGCTGCGTGTGCCCGAGAACGTGCCTATCCAAGGGTTCGTGTCGTGGGTCCGCTTGCGTATGGAGAAAGCGTCGGGACTGAGCTGCGAGAGGCGGTAAGCGTCCCACGAAGCCCAGTTGTCTAAGAGCATTCTGCCCTTCTCGTCGAAGTCTTCGTAAGGTGGTATCCTTTGCCCCATCATTTGCTTCTGCTGTATCGAAGGCTCGCCCTCGGCGGCTGTGGGCAGGGCAATCACACGTCTTCCCACCAGCGGCTGCACTGGCTCGCTCCACACTCCACCGTCGGCGCAAGAGAAAGCCACGTGGCGATTGTAGAGCGCTTCCCTCATCGGCACGTCCATCCTTACCCCAAGCGAGCGGATGAAGTCCTTGTCTTGGTCACCGTCGAACACTATGCTGTGCACCATCTCAACCCTGTCGCTACCCTCGTAGAAGTAGAGGCGCACCACAAAGGGCAGCCACTCCCTTCCGCTCGACGCTCGGTGAACGCCCTCCAGCCTTACGCAGGCACGCACATCGCCCTGCCGCTCTACGGTCACGGACTTCAATGCGCTCTCGTAGTTCTCGAAGCTTACGCTCTCTGTGCCATCAAGCACTGGCTCGCTCTGTGTGGAGCAGACGAGGCGCAAGTTCCTGCCCACCGTCACCCCGTCAAGCACGAGGCTGTCCACAAGCGCACTGCCCTCTTGCGGAATATAGGCGGTAAGCTTGCCAGTTCCTATAATAGTTTCGCCTTCGTCTCGGCATTCTTTTAGCTTCGTCTCGGCATTCTTTTGCCCTTTTTCCTTAAGAGTTTTGGCGAGGAACAAGCTATCCGTTCCGCCAGGCACCACGGCAGCAAGTCCTAACCACTTAACAGAGCCGTCAGGCCAGTAGGCGAGCGGCCATTGGTCTGTCTGCAAGTCCTCCCCTGAGGCTGTGCTAAGCGAGAGTTTGCCGTCGGGCTGAAGCCACCCCTCGTCGAACGGCACACCGAAGCTCACTCCCTTGTCGCACTGCGGTGTCTCCCCTATCCAATGGAGAGGCACGCTCGTGAGTTCGCTCTCCAAGCTCGTATAATGGAAGTTAGCCACACGCAGACGGGCTTGCGTGGTGCGCAGTCCGAACCAGCCCTCCGTCAAGGGTTCAGCCTCACGGAAGTCCACGAGCCGCTCACCGTCTATGTAATAGCAGGTGCGGTCGCCCTGACAGCTTATCTTTATGTGATACCAGTGGTTGGGCTTGAGCAGGTGAGCCTCGTCGGTGTACTCACGCAATATCTGCGGGCGGGCGGCAGTATCCTCTACAGCCTCAGGCTTGCCGTCGTAACGGCGGAAGCGTGTCGTGGTGTTGCTGTTGCCCCCATATCCGAGGTAATATAGCTGAAGGGAATAGCAGTTGTTGAACACTCCACCCCGCCAGTCCTGCCGCTTGAAGATATTGTCAGGCGCAGCTGGGTCGCTTGCCATCCAGAAGCAGTTGAGGTCGCTCAGGCGGTCGCCCTCGTCTTCCATCACTATGCAAGCGTCATACTCCAGCTCAACGGGAGCCCGAAACTTCTCCTTGCGCCAAAGTGTCAGTCCAAGCGGTGCCGTTATCTCTGCCGTGTCGCCAAGGAAAGTCACCCGATAGTCAGGCGACTCCGACTCCACCTGCCAGTATCTGTCGAACTGCTTTTTGTTAAGCCCCGCCTCTTGTGCGACGGAAGACACGCAGAGGGCAAGAAGGAATATCGTTATTATGTTTTTCATACTTAAGGGATTGCCTACATTGGTCACCAGTTCGCCCCTCACTTCCTATTCACGACCAGCCTCAGTCCGCAGCTCTCGTACCTTGGAAACTTGAGGTCGGAGCTGACGAGCGTCGCCCTGTCGGTTATCGCCTGCGCTATGATTAGGCGGTCGACGACATCCCTGTGGTCGCCGAACACGGGCAGCTCCGCATAGGTGCGCAGATGCGCCTCGTTCAGATACACAATATCTATGGCACTCTCCTCCAGCCACTCACGCACTGACTGTCGTCGCTCCCTGTGCCTTCTCTTCAATCGTGTCTGGTCAAGCTGAAGGAGCTCTGCCACGCTCAACGCACTCGTACTCATCTGGTTGGAACAGTCGTCAAGCAACGCACCCACGTCCCTGCTTATGCTCCCCTCGTTCTTCTGGAACATAAAGACGAGGAGGTTGGTGTCGAGGTAGAGCCTCATTTCATCACCTGTCTCATGAACGCCTTCAACTCCTTCTCCGTCATATCGGACAAATCCCAAAGGGGCGGCGCATCAGACCTTAGCCACTCGCCGTACTTGCTGAGCTTCTTTTCTTTCTTCTCTTCCATAATATAATTAACTTAAAGGTTATCTTTCTTTATATCAGTAGCGCCTCAGCACAGCGTCCTCGTCCACGATAATCAGCAACTCCTTGTCAGGGTCGTTGCTGAAGTACCACTCGCCCAGCTTGTTCAGCTTCTCGGGCATCAGTTTTCTGAACTCCGCCTTCTCGGGTGTCCATCTCTCGAACTTTCTCTTTCCTTTTTCCTTTTCCATAATCGTCACCATTCCTTTTAATCAAGGGATTGTCTGCCGCAAAGATAGCGAATTTACGCCTTCTCTTGGGCAATAGGGTTAATATTTTGCCTACCTTTACGCCTGCAAACCCTTAACCAGAGCCAAAGAATGGCATTCCGCAAGTCAACACACATCATTGTGGCAGGATGTACAGCAGCACTTGGACTTCGACGAGGACAATGAGGAATAGCAAATTAAACCTGTTATCCAAAAACACTTGCTGTGCCAGTCGGGGGGCAGTGCATACGGGCAAGGGCACAGGTGCAGAGTACTACATGCAAGCCCGTACCTATAGG
>JAJPYQ010000094.1:0-907 GCA_021204865.1 Prevotellaceae bacterium
CCCCCCCCCCCCCCCCTTTCTTTTTTCAAGCAGAAGATGGCATACCAGATCCTCAGCAGTCTCGTGGGCTCGGAGATGTCTATACGAGACAGCAGGAACACCATCGTGGACATCTTCTCACGCCTCGGCTTCACCCTCGCCGAGGGTCCTGAGGTGGAGGACGACTGGCACGTCTACTCGAGCATGAACTTCGCCCCCGACCACCCCGCCCGTGACATGCAGGACACCTTCTTCGTGGAGGCGCACCCAGACATCATCCTGCGCAGCCACACGAGCAGCGTGCAGGCAAGGGTGATGGAGCGTCAGCAGCCGCCCATACGTGTCATCTGCCCCGGGCGTGTGTTCCGCAACGAGGCAATATCAGCCCGAGCGCACTGCTTCTTCCACCAGGTGGAGGGCCTCTACGTTGACCGCAACGTCTCCTTCGCCGACCTTAAGCAGGTGCTGCTCCTCTTCGCCCAGGAGATGTTCGGCACGGGCACAAGGATACGCCTTCGCCCCTCCTACTTCCCCTTCACCGAGCCCAGCGCCGAGATGGACATAAGCTGCCACCTGTGCGGAGGCAAGGGCTGCAGCTTCTGCAAGCACACGGGCTGGGTGGAGATACTGGGCTGCGGCATGGTAGACCCGGCGGTGCTCGACGCCAACGGCATAGACAGCCGCCTCTACAAGGGCTACGCCTTCGGCATGGGCATCGAGCGTATCACCAACCTTAAGTACCAAGTCAAGGACCTGCGCATGTTCTCGGAGAACGACCTGCGCTTCCTCCGACAGTTCCAGAGCGCATACTAACCACCGCCTCTCAAGGAGGTATAACAGTAGCCGCGACGACTCACAGTGACCCTTTAGAATCGGTCCGACGGAGCGACCGCAATCGGTCCGACGGAGCGACCGCAATCGGTCCGAC
>JAJPYQ010000094.1:1007-24531 GCA_021204865.1 Prevotellaceae bacterium
GGAGCGACCACAATCGGTCCGACGGAGCGACCACAATCGGTCCGACGGAGCGACCACAATCGGTCCGACGGAGCGACCGCGGCGGGTACTATAGAGCCGCCACAAAAAACAAGGAGGGAAGGGCTAACCAACCGATATTATAGCTACCTTTGCGCCCGTTAATTCGGATTATGCAGGACATTAGGAACATAGCCATCATCGCCCACGTGGACCACGGCAAGACCACCCTTGTGGACAAGATGCTGCTTGCGGCTGGCCTCTTCCGCGCCAACCAACAGACGCAGGAGCTGATGCTGGACAACAACGAGCTCGAGCGCGAGAGGGGGATAACGATACTCTCGAAGAACGTGTCAATCAACTACAAGGGGGTGAAGATAAACATCATCGACACCCCGGGGCACAGCGACTTCGGGGGAGAGGTGGAACGAGTGCTTAACATGGCGGACGGCTGCCTGCTGCTGGTGGACGCCTTCGAGGGCCCGATGCCGCAGACGCGCTTCGTGCTTCAGAAGGCTCTCGAGATAGGGCTTAAGCCCGTCGTGGTGGTGAACAAGGTGGACAAGCCTAACTGCCGCCCCGAGGAGGTGTACGAGATGGTGTTCGACCTGATGTGCGACCTTAACGCCTCGGAGGAGCAGCTGGACTTCCCCGTCGTCTACGGCTCGGCGAAGCTGGGCTGGATGGGGGCGGACTACAAGCAGCCTACGCAGGACATCACCTACCTGCTCGACGTTATCCTCGAGAGCATACCCGCTCCCCTCCAGCTTGAGGGCACGCCGCAGATGCTCATAACGAGCCTCGACTACAGCAGCTACACTGGCAGGATAGCCGTGGGCAGAGTGCACAGAGGCACGCTGAGGGAGGGGATGAACGTGACCATAGCGCACCGCAACGGCACGCAGGAGAAGACGAAGATAAAGGAGCTGCACACCTTCACGGGGATGGGGCGGCAGAAGGTGCGAGAGATGAGCAGCGGAGACATCTGCGCCATCGTGGGGCTTGACAACTTTGAGATAGGAGACACCATCTGCGACTACGACAACCCCGAGCCGCTGCCCCCGATAACCATCGACGAGCCCACAATGTCTATGCTCTTCACCATCAACGACTCGCCCTTCTTCGGCAAGGAGGGGAAGTACTGCACGAGCCGGCACATCAACGACCGCCTCCAACGTGAGCTTGAGAAGAACCTCGCCCTCACCGTGCGCTACGCCGAGGGCAGCACGGACAGCTGGATAGTGAGCGGGCGAGGCGTGCTTCACCTCTCGGTGCTCATAGAGACGATGAGGCGCGAGGGCTACGAGCTGCAAGTGGGGCAGCCGCAGGTGATATACAAGGAGATAGACGGAGTGAAGTGCGAGCCTATCGAGGAGCTTACGGTGAACGTGCCTGAGGAGTTCGCAAGCAAGATAGTGGACATGGTGACCCGCCGCAAAGGGGAGCTTGTCTCGATGGACAACCAAAGGGAGAGGGTGAACATAGAGTTCTACATCCCCTCGAGAGGCATCATAGGACTGCGCACCAACGTGCTCACCGCCTCGCAGGGGGAGGCGATAATGGCGCACCGCTTCAAGGAGTACCAGCCCTACAAGGGGGAGATAGTGAGGCGAGTGAACGGCTCGATGGTGGCGATGGAGGCAGGCAACGCTTACGCTTACTCCATCAATAACCTTCAGGACAGGGGACGCTTCTTCATCGTCCCCCAAGACCAAGTGTACGCAGGGCAGGTGGTGGGAGAGCACGTCCACGAGAACGACCTCGTGGTGAACGTCACTAAGGCGAAGCAGCTAACTAACATGCGAGCAAGCGGCTCGGACGAGAAGACGCATATCATACCCGCCACCATCTTCAGCCTTGAGGAGGCGCTTGAGTACATCAAGGCGGACGAGTACGTCGAGGTAACGCCCAAGAGCATGCGAATGCGCAAGATAATCCTCGACCACTTGGAGAGGAAGAGAGCCAAAGAGAGAGGGAAGACGGAAAATAAGTAGCCACAATAGTTGGCGGCAATACCTTATCTCACTAACTTTGCAGCGCATTTGCGAGATGGTGGCAAAGCGAGAGGCTGCCATTCGACAAACAAGTCTAACCTAAACAAGAGTACAGAAGCATGTATTTGACATCCGAGAAGAAAGCGGAACTGTTCAAGACCTACGGCAAGACACCAAGCGACACAGGGAGCCCAGAGAGCCAGATAGCCCTCTTCTCCTTCCGCATCAAGAACCTTACCGAGCACATGAAGAAGAACCGCAAGGACCATTGCACTGAGCGTGCCATCACTATGCTGGTGGGAAAGCGCCGCTCCCTCCTTAGGTATCTTAAGGACAGAGACATCAACCGCTATCGTGCAATCATCAAGGCACTTGGCCTGCGCAAGTAACACAGGCTGCCGACAAAGGAAGAACTACTAAAGCCGCAGCGACCCTGTGGCTTTATTGTTTTAGCACACTAACCGTTATGAACAAATACCTTAAACCCATCCCTGACGTGCTGGCGATAGTCTTCTTTGTCGTCATCAGCATAGCTTATTTCTTCAACCCCATACTCGACGGCAAGGTGCTCTCGGGCGTTGACCACGACGCCTCGCTCGGCTCAAACGTTGAGATACAGAAGTACAGCGCTACCCACCACGGGAAGAGGACACGGTGGACGAACACGATATTCTCAGGCATGCCCACCTACCAGATGTCGCCCTCCTACGACAGTACGAAGCCCCTCTCGTACGTGGAGGACGTGTATCAACTGTGGCTGCCCTCGGTGGCTGCCTACGTCTTTATGATGCTCTTGGGTTTCTACATCCTGCTCCGTGCCTTCGACTTCCGGGCGTGGATGGCTGCCCTTGGGGCTATCCTTTGGGCGTTCTCCAGCTACTACTTCATCATCATAGCGGCGGGGCATATATGGAAGGTGCTCACGCTGTGCTTCATCCCGCCCACGATTGCGGGCGTGGTGCTTTGCTACAGGGGCAAGTACCTGTGGGGCATTGTGGTGACTGCCCTGTTCACCGCCTTGCAGATACTCTCCAACCACGTGCAGATGTCGTACTACTTCCTGCTCGTCATCCTACTGGTAGTCGTGGCGTACCTTATATATATGGTAAGGGAGAGGCAGTACGTCAAGTTCCTCAAGGCGAGCGGGTGCGCATTGGCGGGGGCTCTCATAGGCGTGTGCCTCAACCTCTCCAACCTCTACCACACCTATGAGTACAGCAAGGAGACCATGCGAGGGAAGACGGAGCTAACGCACAAGAAGAAGGACGCTGCCGACCAGACCAGCAGCGGGCTGGAGCGAAGCTACATCACCGCCTGGAGCTACGGCAAGGGGGAGACGTGGACGCTGCTCGTGCCTAACGTCAAGGGCGGTGCGTCAGTGCCTCTCACCCGAAGCAAGGAGGCGATGGCTAAGGCCAACAACCAATACCTGCCCCTCTACCAGCAGCTTGGCCAGTACTGGGGCGAGCAGCCAGGCACGAGCGGACCAGTGTACGTGGGCGCCTTCGTGGTGTTCCTCTTCATCCTGGGTCTCTTTATAGTGAAGGGACCGTTGAAGTGGTGCCTTCTCGTCGCCACCTGCCTGAGCGTGCTGCTCTCCTGGGGCAAGAACCTTATGCCCTTCACCGACTTCTTCCTCGACTACGTCCCGATGTACGACAAGTTCCGCACCGTCGCCTCCATCCTTGTCATAGCGGAGTTCACCATCCCCTTGCTTGGTATGTTCGCCCTTAAGAAGCTGGTGGACGAGCCCGACTACCTTAGGCAGAAGACGGTGAACTTCCCCAACGTGGGCTTCGTCTACATCAGCCTCATCCTCACGGCAGGCAGCTGCCTGCTGCTTTGGCTCATGCCGGGGGCTTTCTTCAGCGGCTTCGTCTCCTCGGCGGAGCAGGGAGCTATAGAGGGGCTTGCACAGTACGGATGGCCAGTGCAGGACATCCTCAGCAACCTCAGCGAGATGCGCAGGGCGGTGGTCTCTGCCGACGCGCTGCGCTCGCTCATCGTCATCGTCGTTGGCTTCCTTGTGCTTATGGTGTACCGCTGGGGGAAGATAGGCAAGCTGAGCATGACGTTCTGCCTCGTGGTGCTTTGCCTTGCGGATATGTGGGGCGTGAACAAGCGCTACCTCAACGACGACATGTTCACACGCCCCACGCCGCCAAGCTCTGCCATACCCATGACCTACGCCGACGGCAAGATACTGCAGGACACGACCACGTACTACCGTGTGCTCAACCTCACGGTGAGCACCTTCAACGACAACACCACCTCCTACTACCACAAGAGCGTCGGGGGCTACCACGCCGCCAAGCTGAGGCGCTACCAAGAGCTCATTGAGGAGCACATCATCCCGGAGATGACCAGCCTCAGCAGCGCCGAGAGCCTCGCCGCGTGCCCCGTGCTTAACATGCTCAACACGAAGTACCTCATCGTCGACCCGAACAGCGAGCCGGTCCTCAACCCCTACGCCTTGGGCAACGCCTGGTTCGTGGGGGAGGTGCGTTATGTTGACAACGCTGACGAGGAGCTGGAGGGCTTGCACGGGCTTGACACGAAGAGCGTTGCGGTGGCGGACAAGAAGTTCGAGAGCCTCGGGCAGGGGAAGCGGGACACGACCGCCACAGCCACGCTTACCAGCTACGAGGCCAACGAGCTGCGCTACGAGGTGAGCAGCAAACGGGGCGGAGTGGTGGTGTTCAGTGACATCTACTATCCCGGCTGGACATGCACGGTGGACGGCACGCCTGAGGAGATCGGCCGTGTGGACTACGTGCTTAGGGCCATCAGCGTAGGCGCGGGAAGGCACGAGATAGTGATGCGCTTCGACCCCCAAAGCCTCAGGACGACCGAGAGCATAGCCTACGTGGCGTGGGCGGTGTTAGTCCTCCTCTTCCTCGGCTCGCTCGTGAAGACGTGGCTCGACCACCGCAGGGAGCCGCAGCAGTAAGCTGACCTTCACCGCAATTACCCCCTTCTGGGTTGTCGCAAAGAGGGTGTAGACCCCTTTGACCGAAGAGGTGTAGACCCCTTTGACCGAAGAGGTGTAGACCCCTTTGACTGAAGAGGTGTAGACCCCTTTGACTGAAGAGGTGTAGACCTCTATGCCCGAAGGGGTGTAGAGGCCTTTCGCGAAGGGTCACGGTGATGGATGGTCAGCGCTTAATGATGGCGCGGACTGCGAACCACAGGTGCTCTGCGAGGGCGACAGCCGTGCCGTAGTGCTTCGACATAAGGCTGAAGCGCTCGAGGAGTGACTGCCGGTGGTTGCGGGTGGTAAGCCCTTCCGAGAGGTAGTCGGTAAGGACGAGCCGGGTGTTAAGGGTAGGCAGGCCTTGGCGCTCGCCCTCCGTGAGGAGGCGGATGGCCCAGTCGTAGTCGGCGGAGAAGCGGATACGGGTGTCGTAAGGCACACTCTGGGCGAGGCTCGTGAGGGCGTAGAAGCTCTGGTGGCAGACGAGCATGCCTTGGCGGAAGCTGCGTGACGTGAGGGTCGAGGGGGCTTTGAGCCGCCGGTGTCGCAGGAAGCTGCCCGAGGTGTCCACTATGTCCGTCTCGCCATAAAGCACGCTGTAGTCCCGCCCCTCCTGCAGGCTTGCAAGGCTGGCGAGCGTTGTGGGTGAGTGCAGACGGTCGCCGGCGTTGAGGAAGACCAGGTACTTCCCCTTGGCGAGCCTTAAGCCCTTGTTCATAGCGTAGTAAAGACCGTCGTCCCTCTCGCTCAGCCATCTGACCGTGTGGCTGCCCGCCTTGGCGCTTCGCTCTGAGTAGCCGCGGACGAGAGCCACTGTGCCGTCCGTCGACTGCCCGTCGACGATGATATGCTCCACCCCGTCGTAGCTCTGCCGCTCCACGCTGAGGAGCGTCGCCTCGATGGTGGAGGCGGCGTTGAAGGTGACTGTTATGACGCTGAAGAGGGGGCTAAGAGGCATAGACCTCGATGTACTTGCGTGCGACGCGGTCCTGGTCGTAGACGTACTGGGCGTAGTGGGAGGCGGCGTCCCCCAAGCCGGGGGTGTTGAGCACGAACTCAACGCCGTCGGCAAGGTCCTGGCTGTCCTTGTAGTTGGCGACGTAGCCGTTGGCGAGGTGGTCAATCATCTCGGGTATGCCTCCCGTGCGGAAGCCTACGCAGGGAGTGCCGCAGGCCATAGCCTCCACGATGGTGTTGGGCAGGTTGTCGAAGAGGGCGGGGGTGATGAAGAGGTCTGCCGCTCGGTATATCTCGACAAGACGCTCGGGCGAGGCGATGTAGCCCATCGGGTAGACGGGGTAGGACAGCAGCTCGGCGAGGCGCTCCGCCTTCAAGCCCATAGCGATGAAGCCAAGGTTGGCGTCGGTCTGAGTGGCGCTCCTCTTCTTCAGCGTCTTGGCCATCTCGGCTATGTACTTGATGCCCTTGCGCTCGTCCGTCACCTTCTGCGAGGCGAAGAGGATGAGCCGTCTCTCCAAGGGCAGCCCCAGAGCCTTGCGTGCCTCGAGCTTGTCGCCCGGGCAGAAGAGCGTCGTGTCCAGCGGGTTGGGGATGCAGGTGATGCTCTTGCCCTTGAGGAGGGAGCTAAGGTGCGCCTGCTCCTCAAGCCAGTGGCTGCAAGTGACCACCTTGAAGTCTGCGTCCTTGTAGAGGGCAGCCTTACGCTTGAACGTAGTGTAGGACATGTCACGCTTGGCAGGCTTCTTGAGCAAGGGGCAGTCGTGGCAGCGGGTGCGGAAGAGGGTGCACGAGCCTGCGTAGTGGCACACGCCGGTGGAAGGCCACATGTCGTGCATAGTCCAGACGATGCGCTTGCCCGAGCGAAGCACCTTGCGCAAGCCCGCCATCGAGAGGAAGCCTTGGTTGACCCAGTGCAGGTGAATGATGTCGGCTTCCTTGAAGGCGGGCAGCTCGGTGATGTCGGTGCCGTCGGTGGCGGGGTCGAGGGCGAAGAGGCGCTTCTTGGTGAAGCCGTTGCTCAGCCATATCCTCGCCCTCTCGGTGGCGAAGTGCATCTTGTGCCTCCACTCGGGGGCGGCGGTAAGCACGTCGGGGTCGTCCGTCTGCCTGAGGGCAACGAGCATCTTAGCGTCAACGCCGCCCCTGAGCAAGGCTTTAAGCAGGCGATAGGCGGCGATGGCTGCCCCGCCCGCTATCTGTGAGGTGTTAACCAGCAGTACCTTCATATCTCATCCTTTTATATAGCTTCCTTATCATCCTTCCCAGCCACGTGTAGCGGATGCCCCAGTCGGTGATGGCGAGGGCGAAGAGACGCTCCGTCTCCTCTTCCGCTTGCGGGCTCTCTTCCTTGCTGAGCCTCACGGGGGTCTGCCTTGGAGGGCGGTCGTACTCGTAGCTTTGCAGCAGGCGGCACGAGCGGAAGTGCGTCCCTCCCGTCAGCCCTATGTTCCTCACGAGCGTGGTGCTTGGCGTAAGGCACAAGCCGTCTGCCTTGTAGATGGCAAGCTCCCAGCACACGTCCCACGGGATTGGGGCTTTATGAAGCGACTTAAGGCAGGGGAACACGCCGCCGTACTGCATCTTGTCCACGTCCTCCTTCGTCATGCCTTGCAACGCCTCACTGCGGCTCTCGAAGTGGCGGAAGTGCCTCTGCCACTTGTCCCTCCACGTTGCCCAGCCCCAGCCGCTCATGTGGGGCGTGAAGTAGTAGTCCCTTTCCCCTTCGAGGCGTAGGTTGGTGAAGCCCGACACGTGCAAGACCTTGGGGGAAGAGGCGTACAGCGTCAGCGCCTCGTTCATATACCTGAGGAAGTGGGGGCTGGTGAGGATGTCGTCCTCAAGCACTATCACTCTGTCGTGCCCAGCGAACACCTCTGCAATTCCCTCCATTATATTGCGCTCCACGTAAAGGTTCTCCTGCCTCTCCACTATCGTCATCGCCTTTAGCAAGCCCCGCCCCAAGGCATCGTCCTTCGCCCTGCCGAGATACCGCCTCACCTTGCGCACCTCACGCCACGAGCGAGCGTCCCTGCCCCCGTCACTGAAGACATAGAGCTCGCTCTCGCTTGCCAAAGGGTTGGCGAGCAAAGCCTCCAACGTCCTGCGGGTGTTGCCCAGACGGTTGAAGACGAACAACGCTATGGGAGACAGGCTTGACACGGGTGCGAAGTTAAGCAAAATAAGCTTAGGGAGAGCGAATAATTGGTAACTTCGCGGCGCATGAAAGAGAGAAACCACGCCTTCGACCTGCTTTGCGGGCTTTGCATCCTAAGGATGATCGCCCTGCACGTGATGAGCTTCTGCGGCGAGAGCCAGACGGACTGGTGGAAGGGCGTGATGGCGTGGACGTTCTTCTTCATGTGCTTCTTCTTCTTCAAGGCGGGCTACTTCAACAAGACCACGGCAGGACCGACTAAGCCTTACCTCCTCGACCGCACGAAGAGGCTGCTCGTGCCCTACGTCAGCTGGGCGCTGATAGGCAACGCTGTCTACTTCGGCTTTATGCCCAAGATGATAGCGATGTACCGCCACCCCATCGAGCCCATCACCGTCGAGATGATATGGACACGGGGGCAGGCTTACGGCAACGGTCCTCTGTGGTTCCTGCTCTCCTTCTTCACCGCCTACGTCATCGCCCACCTGCTCGACAAGCGAAGGTACCTCCCCTTCCTCGTGCCGCTCTTCCCCTTCCTCAGCTACCTCTGCTTCCGCCTTGGCAACCCCTTGTGGCTGGGGCTGAACAACGTCTTCATCGGTGTCTACTTCTTCTACCTCGGGCGGGTGTGGCGCAGGCTTATGCAGTGGATGGGCAAGAGGCTCACGCTGGAGTTCTCCCTCTTCCTTATATTATACTTCGTCGTCGCCAACATCTTCTGGCCGGCGCAGCACACCATGTCGAGCAACATCTTCACAGGCTCGCCCGTGCTTGCGGTCATCAACATCTCTGCCATCATCTGCGGCTTGTCGGGCTTGCTGATGGCTATAGACGTGAGGCGAGTGCCGCTCGTCTCGTTCATAGGCGAGCACTCGATGGTCTTCTTCGTGGCGCACTACCCGATGCTCTACTTCTACAAGTTCGTGCACCTGAGCTTCCAGCGCAGCATCTTCGGGCGCTACGACGACGCCATCATCCTCCTTCCCGTGCTGCTCTGCCTCTGCTCGTGGCTCGTGCCTTACGTCGAGAGAGTGCCGTGGCTGAGCGGACGGTGGAAGCAGCCCGACAGCCAGTCCAACTGACCTTTCCCTTCCGATAGCCGTACTCGAGGCCCCGCCCACGGGGTCTCGACCGTTGCGTCATGCCCTGACGAGCCGCCTCCTCCAGCTAATACCCTTCGCAGCGTTCTCAGTGAAGCCACTTTACCCCACTCAATGAGTGCACTCCACCCCACTCACTGAGTGCACTCCACCCCACTCACTGAGTGCACTCCACCCCACTCACTGAGTGGGGTCTACCCATCTCGTCGAAGCCTCCGCGGCCGAGATAAGGGAGGAAGCATCGCGAGGGCAATGAGGCTTTTTCAAGCGATACGCTTGTGTGGCCACCTTTTTGTTGTACATTTGCAAGCGGATGAAGTACAAGGAGTTTCACAGAAGGATAGTGGCTGCGGGATGGGGGTTCAGCCACTCCACGGGAAGCCATTACTTCTACACCAAGGATGGACGCTTGTCGTGCCCAGTGCCTTACCACGGCTCGAAGGAGATACCTGAGGCACTGCGCAGGAAGATCAGCAGGGATATGGGAGTGTGAACAAACAGACTTAAGATATGCAAGAGATTGTGATGAACGTGTGCGCAAGCCCTGACAGCTTCGGGGCTTACTCAGTGAGCTGCGACGGCATCTACGCCGCGGGAGACACCATAGAGGAGTGCAAGAGGGACACGGAGAGAGCCATCGCACTGATGAAGGAGAACATGCCCGAGGAGAGCCTGCCCGAGGCGATAAGGGGAGAGTACAAGCTGGTGTGGCACTACGACATACAGAGCCTCCTGCTCCACTATGGCAGCATACTGTCCCTCGCTGGGCTCGAGAGGCTGACGGGAGTCAGGCAAGAGCAGCTGTGGGCGTTTATGAATGGCAGGCAGAAGCCTCGGACTGCCCAGAAGCGCCGTATTGAGGACGCACTGCACAGCTTCGGAGGAGAGCTAAAGGAGGTGTGCATCCTTTAAGCCGTCTTGCCTGGCGGCTTATCCCTATGCTTTAGTGTCGAAAGAGAGCAAGGCGGGGCGGTGGTTCTGCTGCTCCTGCTTGGGGATGTGGCGGCGAAGGTTCTTGTAGTGGTGGCGCAGATAGGTCTCCAGGTCAGAGGGAGCCGTAACCGTGAGCCTGCCGAACCTCACCTGCTGGGGGCTCTCTATTGAGGCGACGGCGATGTGGTCACGGGGCATAAGCACCATATTATAATAGGTAGTCTGCCAACGGTTGAAGCACGCCTGCAGAGCGCTTAGTATACGGTAGACGGCGCGCTTCGTCAGAAGGGCGTCGACGAGCCTCGTCATAAGGCAGGGCAGCCAAGGGCGGCTGGAGGGGTCAGGTATCTCGCACTTGCCGCAGTGCCTCCACATCCACAGCTCCTTGCCGATGAAGCAGCAGTTGAGGAAGTTGCACAGCCCGCGGTGCGCCCGCTGGAGGCACTGGTTGTCGGGCACACGGTCGAAGGGGAACACGTCCACGTAGATGCCGTGGTGGATGGGAAGGCGGCTGAACTTGCTCTCCACGAACAGAGTGCCGCGCTTCCTCACCTTTGCGAAGTAGAAGGGGGTGTGCGGGTCAGTGCCCTGCCACTGCAGGAAGTAGTCCTCGCCAAGCTCCGCGGGGGCCTGACGGAGGAAGCGCTCGTAGTTCCCTCGGGTCATCCCGATGTCGATGTCGTCGTCCCAAGGGATAATGCCCTGCCAGAAGAATGCGCCTATCGCACTGCCGCCAAGAATGAAGTAAGGAATGCCGAGCTTAGAGCACACTCGCACTATCTCCTCGAGTATGCCGTACAGCTCCTCGTGCAGGCGCAGGAGCTCCTCCTCGGTGTACTCGCTCAAGCCTTCACCCTGCCAAGGTAAGAGCCGTCCCGCGTGTCCACCTCCACGACATCCCCCTCGTTGATGAACAGCGGTATGCGTACCTCAGCCCCGCTCTCCAGCTTGGCGGGCTTGAGGGTGTTGGTGGCAGTGTCGCCCTTGATGCCCGGCTCAGTCCACGTCACAGCCAAGTGCACCTTGGCGGGCAAGTCTACGTAAAGCACCGTCTCTGAGCTTGAGTCGACAACGACTTCCACGTTCTGCCCCTCCTTCATGAACTTCACGCCGTTGATCAGGTCGCCCGAGATGTTGATCTGCTCGTAGTTCTCGTTGTTCATGAAGACATACCCCCCGTCCTCGGCGTAGAGATACTGGTAGGAACGACGCTCCACCCGCACGTCCTCGAGCCTCTCACCTATGTTGAAGCGACGCTCAATAACGTTGCCCGAGACAACGTCCTTGAGCGTCACGTTCATGATGGTGTTGCCCTTGCCAGGCTTGCGGTGCAGGAAGTCGATGCAGAAATACAGTTTCCCGTCCATGCGAATGCACGTTCCTTTCTTGATGTCTTGCGAATTAATCATAAGTTCTTTGCTTTAGTAATTAAACGGTCTAAGCAGCTCTGCGGCGACAAAGTTAGCCATTTATTTGCAGGTGTGAAAGGAAACGGGTAATTTTGCAGCCGTTTAACGGGAACAAACAAAACGAACTATAGAGATGAAGAGAACTTACCAGCCCCACAACCGCAAGAGGAAGAACAAACACGGCTTCCGTGAGAGGATGTCCACCGCCAACGGCAGGCGAGTGCTTTCGGCACGCCGCAGGAAAGGGCGCAAGAAACTCTCCGTGAGCGACGAGCACCACGGCAAGTAAGCCAGGTCTTCCACCGACGACTTGAGGCAAGGCAGCGCTGAGGCACGCCTTGCTTTTTTGTTGCCCCGCCTCCCATAGTTAGAACATTATTACGTAACTTTACGCCTCGGAAAGCGTTGATACAGTCATGGGCACATTCTTCCGCAAACTCTTCAGCCCCGTCATCTGGGGAAACCTGCTCGCTATGCTTGTCGTGGCGGTGGGTTTGCTCATTGGCTTGAGGATATGGCTCGACAAGTACACCCACCACGGAGAGCGCATCGAAGTGCCTGACGTGACGGGGAAGATGTCCATCGAGGCAAGAGGCACGCTGCAAATGAGCGGACTGAGAGCCGAGGTGGTGGACTCAAGCTACAACGCAAGCCTGCCTGCCGGAGTGATACTCTCGCAGAAACCCGTGGGCGGGAGCTTCGTCAAGGAGGGCAGGGAGATTGAGCTTACCATCAACTCGCTCACCGTTCCCACCATGGTGTTGCCCGACATTGCGGGCAACTGCTCTGTGCGAGAGGCGCAAGACCGCCTGATGAACCTCGGCTTTAAGCTCGACCCTATAGAGTATGTCGACGGCGACGCTGGATGGGTCTACGGTATGAAGTGCGACGGCAAGGAGGTGTACAACGGGCAGAAAGTGCCTGAGGGAGCGACGATTGTGCTGCTTGTGGGAGGCAAAGACCCGAACGACAGCCTCAGCGACGAGGCGATTGACCTGGGAGGAGACATCTATGACTACGACTGACGAGGAGCTGAACATAGAGGAACTGCTCGACGAAGAGGCGGAAAGCGCCGCAGGGGAACTGTTCGAGCATTGGAGGATAGAGGTAGACCCTGGGCAAACTCCTGTGCGTGTGGACAAGTTCCTCTTCGAGCACCGACCCAACATAAGCCGCAACCGCATACAGAAAGCCGCCCAGATAGGGTACGTTCAGGCGGACGGCAAGCCTGTGAAGTGCAACTACAAGGTGAAGGGCGGCGAGGTGATAACCCTCATGCTCGACCATCCAAAGCGCATCTGGGAGGTAACGCCAGAGGACATCCCCCTCGACATCGTCTACGAAGACCCCCACCTGCTCGTCGTCAACAAGGCGGCGGGGATGGTGGTGCATCCTGGCTGCGGCAACTATTCAGGCACGTTGGTCAACGCCTTGGCGTGGCACCTAAAGGAAGAGCCGAGCTTCGACGTCAACGACCCCAACGTGGGCATCTGCCACCGCATAGACAAGGACACGAGCGGCTTGCTGGTGGTGGCGAAGACGGCGGAGACGAAGACAGACCTATGCAAGCAGTTCTACGACCACTCGACGAAGCGCACTTATCTGGCTCTCGTGTGGGGCAACTTCAGCGAGGACACAGGCACGGTGGAGGGCAACATCGCACGCAACCCCAAGGACAGGATGCAGATGGCTGTGTTTCCGCCCGACAGCGAGGTGGGCAAGCCTGCTGTCACGCACTACGAGGTGCAGGAGCGGTTCGACCACGTCACGCTCCTCAGATGCCGCCTTGAGACGGGGCGCACACACCAGATAAGGGCGCACATGAAGCACATCGGGCACGTGCTGTTCAACGACGAGCGATACGGTGGGCACGAGATACTGTGGGGCGAGCGTACAAGCAGCTACAAGGCTTTCATCAGCAACTGCTTCAAGGTCTGCCCTCGGCAGGCTCTGCACGCCGAAACGCTCGGTTTCACGCACCCCGTGACTAAGGAAGAGATGTTTTTCACCGCAGCACTCCCTGCTGATATGCAGGCTCTGCTTGAGAAATGGAGGAAAAGAGTATGAAGAAGAAGATAATCGCCGTGGTTTGCGGAGGCGACAGCTCAGAGCACGACGTGAGTATGCGCAGCGGGGCAGGCATCGCCTCACAGCTCGACAAGGACAGATACACCCCCTACCTCATTGAGATACACGCAGGCAAATGGGAGGCTTTGCTGCCCGACGGCAAGAGGGCGAAAGTTGACCGCAACGACTTCTCCTTCGAGGTGGAGGGAGCAAGGGTGCGCCCCGACTTTTGCTACGTCACCATCCACGGCACGCCGGGCGAGAACGGCATCTTGCAAGGCTACCTCGACCTCATCGGCATGCCCTACTCCACCTGCGACGTGCTCGTTGAGGCGCTGACCTTCGACAAGTTCGTGCTTAACAACTACATGCGCAGCCTCGGCGTTAGCGTGGCGGACAGCCTTCTAATTCGGGCGGGCAAGGGCGACGAGGTCAGCGACACGGACATAATTGAGCGCATTGGGCTGCCTTGCTTCGTGAAGCCTGCAAGCGGGGGCAGCTCGTTCGGCACAACCAAGGTGAAGACCGCCCCCGAACTGCGCCCCGCCATCGAGGCAGCCACGAAGGAGGGAGGCGACGTGATGGTGGAGGCGTTCATGCAAGGCACAGAGATAACCTGCGGCTGCTACAAGACCCGACGGGCTGCCCACGTCTTTCCCATAACGGAAGTGGTCACCTCAAACGAATTCTTCGACTACGACGCTAAGTACAACGGGCAGGTCAGCGAGATAACTCCAGCGAGGCTATCCCCTCAGCTCACCGAGCGTGTGCAGAAGCTCACCTCCCTCATCTACGACATACTTGGCTGCCACGGCATCATACGCATCGACTATATTATAACCGAAGGAGAGAAGATCAACCTCCTTGAGATTAACACCACACCCGGTATGACCGCCACCAGCTTCATCCCTCAGCAGATACGAGCCGCAGGGCTTAGCGTGACGGAGGTGCTTACAGACATTATCGAGGATACATTAAGCAAGTAAACGATGACTCACGACTTACACGACTTCGACGACATCCGCCCCTTCAGCGACGAGGAGGTGGGGCAAGGCATAAAGGAACTGCTTGCCGACCCGCAGTTCAACCAGCTGCTCAAGGGCTTCACGCCTTGGCTGCCCGAGGGCTTGCGCAACACTATGCTCAAGGCTGCCTCCGTCGGTGTGCGAAGCACCTTGGACTTTCAGGTGCGCTTCATGAAGCCCGTCATTAAGCAGCTGCTGCGCAAGTGCGCCACAAGCTACAAGTTAGACTACGAGGGCATCGCCCCGGGGGAGGAGCGTTACACCTTCATAAGCAACCACAGGGACATCGTACTCGACAGCGCCATCCTCAATATGATGCTCAACGACGCCAAGTTCCCCACCACAAGCGAGGTAGCCATCGGCGATAACCTTCTCGTCCGCCCTTGGATACGCACCCTCGTCCGCCTCAACAAGTCCTTCCTCGTCAAGCGAAGTCTGCCCCGAAGGGAGATGCTCGAGGCGAGCCGCCTCCTTAGCGAGTATATGCACTACGTCATCAACCAGAAGAGGGACAACATCTGGATAGCGCAGCGTGAGGGCAGGGCTAAGGACTCCGACGACCGCACGCAGGAGAGCCTCCTGAAGATGATGACGATGGGGGGCGAGGGCACTCCGCTCGAAAGGCTCAAGGACTTGCACATCGTGCCAGTGAGCATATCCTACGAGTACGACCCCTGCGACTACCTCAAGGCGGAGGAGTTCCAGCTTAAGAGGGACAACCCCGAGTGGAAGAAGAGCCAGCAGGACGACTTCGACAATATGGGGACGGGCATCCTCGGCAAGAAGGGGCACATCTACTACCACGCCTCGCCCTGCATCAACACGTGGCTCGACGAGCTTGCCTCCCTGCCCAAGACGGAGCTCTTCCACGCCGTGGCGCAGCGCATAGACAAGGAGATACACCGTGGCTACCGCCTTTGGGCGGGCAACTACGTGGCCGAGGACTTGCTCTCGGGCGTGCCCCACAACGCCGAGCTGTACACCCACACGGAGAAGCTCGCCTTCCAGAGGTACGTGCAAAGCCGCCTCGCCCTCATCGACCTGCCCGACAAGGACACCGCCTTCCTCCGCGAGCGCATCCTCACGATGTACGCCAACCCCGCACGCAACCACCGCTTAGCCATAGAGACGGCATGAACAAGCTTGCGCTTGCAGTCTTTATGTCGCTGCCGTTACTCCTTGCCTCTTGCAGCGATGACGACGACACTTACCCAAGCATCGTCACTGAGATGGCGGACGGACTGACTAACAGCAACGGCACTCTCACCACTATCATCACCGACAACGACGAGCAGTACTCCCTGACGAACCCTCAGGCGGGTCTCTACCCCAACGCCCTCTACCGCCTGCTCTGCGGCTACACCGTGCAGGGGCAAGCCGCCACGCTCTACACCCTCGAGGGCGTGTACATCCTCAGGGACTCCACAAGCGTAGCCCAGCGAGACCCCCTCACCATCGTCAGCGCTTGGCAGACGAGCCGCTACATCAACCTCCACCTAAGCGTCAAGACGCAGGGCGGCACGCACTCCCTCGGCTACGTGACGGACAGCATCGTGGGCAGCCACGCCTACCTCTCGCTGCACCACCGCCAAGGGCAAGACCCCGAGGCTTACTCCACCGACATCTACGCAAGCATCCCCCTCGACTCCATTGAGGGAAGCCTCATCACCCTTGAAGGCACATATCAGTTCGAGCGATAGGGTCGCCGTCCTCATCTCGGGCGGCGTGGACAGCGCAGTGGTCACGCACCTGCTCTGCGAGCAAGGACTGCGCCCCGACCTCCACTACATCAAGATAGGCATGCAGGGCGAGGGCTACTCCTGCTCCAGCGAGGAGGACATAGAGCTCTGCACCGCAACGGCACGGCGCTACGGGCTTAGCCTGACGGTCACCGACCTCGAGAGGGAGTACTGGCAGCAGGTCGTCGCCTACACCGTCGACCGCATAAGGCAGGGGCTCACGCCTAACCCCGACGTGATGTGCAACAAGCTCATCAAGTTCGGCGTCTTCGAGGAGCGAGTGGGCAAGCACTACGACTACATCGCCACGGGGCACTACGCCACACGCCTGGAGGACGAGGACGGCTTCGTCTGGCTCGGCACTGCCAAAGACCCCGTGAAAGACCAGACCGACTTCCTCGCCCAGCTCTCCTACCCCCAGCTCAGCCACTGCCTCTTCCCCCTCGGGCAGCTCCTTAAGGAAGACGTCCGCCGCATAGCCCTCGACGCTCACCTCCCCAGCGCAACGAGGAAGGACAGCCAGGGGATATGCTTCCTCGGCAAGATTAACTACAACGACTTCATCCGCAAGCTCCTCGGGGAGCGGGAGGGGCTTGTCATTGACATCGAGACGGGCAAGGCGGTGGGCAAGCACAAGGGCTACTGGTTCCACACCATAGGGCAGCGCAAGGGCTTGGGCCTCGGGGGAGGCCCTTGGTTCGTGGTGAAGAAGGACGTGAAGAGGAACATAGTGTTCGTCGCCAACGGCTGGGACACTCGGCTGCAATACGGACACGACTTCCGCCTCCAAGACCTGCACTTCCTCACCCACAACCCTTGGGGAGAGCCGCCCCAAGGAGAGCCCATACAGTTCAAGGTCAGGCACGTCGACCACTTCATGCCGGGGCTTATCACGCTCGACCAAGAGGGCTACCACATCCACAGCGACACCCCTATCCAAGGCATAGCCCCAGGGCAGTTCGGCTGCGTCTACGACCCGGAGGCGCGCGTCTGCTACGGCAGCGGGGAGATAAGCATCTACAAGGAATAGGTACGCAAGCGACTGCTTTCCCCAGATAACCCCTTCGGGCTTTTCCTTATGACCTCAGCCGTAGGCGCTGACATCGATTCGTCGAAACGGATATATTCAATTCGACGAAACGGCTAAGATCGCTTCGCCGAAGCGACCACAATCGGTCCGACGGAGCGACTCCAATCGGTCCGACGGAGCGACCACAATCGGTCCGACGGAGCGATTCCAATCGGTCCGACGAAGCGATTTCAAGCCCATCGACTGCCGATTTTATCGGGCCTCTCGCAAGCGTCGCGACGACTGCCCGCAGCGACAGTGGCGGCTCACATATATGGCTTGCCAGAGGTATTTATGCCACTTTCCCGCCCCAAGCCTTGCATAATACAGGAATAGGCTATACCTTCGCGCCGTTAATCATTGTATCATGGCAAACAGACAGACTAAGAACGCGCGGCTTGAGATGCTTAAGATGATCGTCTCAAGCCAAGAGATCTCCACACAGAACGAGCTTACCGACGAGCTCCGCAAGACAGGCATCCACTCGACGCAGGCAACGCTTAGCCGCGACCTCAGGCGGCTGCGCATCTCGAAGGTGCGCACCCTCGAGGGGCACTACGTGTATATGCTGCCCGAGGCAAGGATAACACGCAGCATCAGCCAGACGCACGCCACCGTGAAGGCACTGCACAACAAGGGGGTGCTCAACGTGAAGTTCAGCGGCAACCTGGCGGTGGTGAAGACCATGCCCGGATACGCCTCGCACGTGGCACTGGACATAGACCAAGAGCAGCTCGACTGCGTGCTCGGCACCGTGGCGGGCGACGACACGGTGCTCGTTGTGCTCGACGAGGACACCGACAAGCAGCACGCCCTCAGCGCCATAGCGGGGGCGACGAGCTTTAACTTCTAAGGGGCGATGGCGGACAACACGAAGCACACGGGCGAGGAGGTGAAGGTGCTGATAGCCGACGCAAGCCACGAGCCTTACGTCGACACCATCCTCGAGACCATACGCATTGCGGCACGCAAGCGCGGCACGGGCATAGCCGAGCGCACGCACGAGTACGTCGCCACCAAGATGAGGGAGGGCAAGGCTGTGCTGGCACTCGCTGGCACGACCTTCGCCGGCTTCAGCTACATCGAGACGTGGGGCAACAAGCACTACGTCACCACCTCGGGGCTCATCGTGCACCCCGACTTCCAAGGGCTTGGCGTGGCTAAGCGCATCAAGGACTTCACCTTCACACTGGCACGCATCCGCTGGCCCGAGGCGAAGATATTCAGCCTCACAAGCGGCGACGCGGTGATGAAGATGAACACCGACCTCGGCTACGTGCCCGTGAGCTTCAACCAGCTCACCGACGACGAGGCTTTCTGGGCAGGCTGCCGCGGCTGCACCAACCACGACATACTGGTGGCTAAGCAGCGGCGCTTCTGCATCTGCACAGGCATGCTCTACGACCCGCTCAAGCACCACGGCGAGCCAACGCCCGCGGAAGTGTTCCAGCAGGTGATGAAGACACTCACCGAGAGGGGACTAATATAATAAAGGTATACTACAAGACAAGGAAGATATGGAAAGGAAGAAGGTTGTGGTCGCCTTCAGCGGCGGCCTTGACACCAGCTACACGGTGATGTACCTGGCAAGGGAGAAAGGATACGAGGTGCACGCCGCCTGCGCCAACACAGGGGGCTTCACGAAGGAGCAGCTCGAGCAGAACGAGCGCAACGCCTACCTGCTCGGGGCGACGAAGTACGTGACCCTCGACGTGACGCAGGAGTACTACGAGAAGAGCCTGCGCTATATGATATACGGCAACGTGCTGAGGAACAACTGCTACCCCATCTCCGTCAGCTCGGAGCGCATCTTCCAAGCCCTCGCCACCGCGCGCTACGCCAAGCAGATAGGGGCGAGCGCAATAGCGCACGGCAGCACAGGGGCGGGCAACGACCAGATAAGGTTCGACATGACGTTCCTCGTGATGGCTCCCGGGATGGAGATAATCACCCTCACACGCGACGGCAACCTCAGCCGACAGCAAGAGGTGGACTACCTTAACGCCCACGGCTTCAACGCCGACTTCGCCAAGCTGAAGTACAGCTACAACGTGGGCATCTGGGGGACGAGCATCTGCGGCGGGGAGATACTGGACTCGAGGCAGGGCTTGCCTGAGAGTGCTTACCTTAAGCACGCCACGAAGGAGGGGACGGAGCTGCTTCGCATTGGCTTCGAGAAAGGCGAGATAGCGAGCGTGAACGGCACTGCCTTCGAGGACAAGATCAAGGCGATACAAGCAGTGGAGCAGATTGGGGCTGCCTACGCCATAGGGCGTGACTGCCACGTGGGCGACACGATAATAGGCATAAAGGGGCGTGTGGGCTTCGAGGCCGCCGCTCCGATGCTCATCATAGGGGCGCACCGCTTCCTCGAGAAGTTCACCCTGAGCAAGTGGCAGCAGTACTGGAAAGACCAAGTGGCTAACTGGTACGGCATGTTCCTGCACGAGAGCCAGTACCTTGAGCCCGTGATGCCGGACATAGAGGCGATGCTCACAAGCAGCCAAAGGCACGTGAACGGCGAGGTGACCCTTGAGCTGCGACCTTACTCGTTTAGCACCGTGGGCTGCGACACGCCCGACGATCTCGTCAGGAACAAGCTCGGCGAGTACGGCGAAGGGGCGAAGGGCTGGACAAGCGAGGACGCTAAGGGCTTCATAAAGGTGACCAGCACTCCGCTGAGGGCTTACTACTTGGCTCACGAGGGGGAGAGGGAATGATAAGGGCAGGCATCCTCGGGGCGGCAGGCTACACGGGAGGGGAGCTGATACGCCTCCTGCTTAACCACGCAGAGGCGAGGCTCGTGTTCGCTAACAGTGAGTCGAACGCTGGCAACCTCCTTAGCGACGTGCACGAGGGTTTGATAGGCGAGACTGATATGCGCTTCACCTCCGAACTGCCCTTCAGTGACGTGGACGTGCTGTTCCTTTGCTTCGGGCACGGCAAGAGCGAGAAGTTCCTAAGCGAGCATCAGATACCCTCAAGCGTAAGGATAATAGACCTCGCCCAAGACTTCCGCATCGGGGCAAGGCATATAAGAGGCGACGCATCACCGTCCGCCGACGGCTTCGTGTACGGTCTGCCTGAGGTGAACCGCAGTCAGATAGCCCATTGTCAACGGCTCGCCAACCCCGGCTGCTTCGCCACCTGCATCGAAGTGGGACTGCTTCCGCTCGCAAAGGCGGGCTTGCTCACCGCCGATGTCTGCGTAAACGCCCTCACGGGCAGCACGGGAGCGGGGCAAAAGCCCGCCGCTACCACCCACTTCTCTTGGCGTGAGGGCAACATCTCCGTCTATAAGCTCTTCTCACACCAACACTTGCACGAGATCTGCCAGACGCTGAACGAGATAAAGCCTGCCGCAGCTCCTCACATCGTGGACACGCTGAGCGAGCCTGAGGCCGAGGGCGTGACGATTGACTTCATCCCCTATCGAGGCGACTTCGCCCGCGGCATCTTCTGCACCGAGGTAGTGCGGCTTCCCGAGGCGATAAGCCAAGAGGAGGCGGAAAAGCTCTATAAGAATTTCTACGAGACAGCCGCATTCACGCACTACAGCGAGCGACCCCTTGACCTGAAGCAGGTGGTAAACACGAACAAAGCCCTTGTGTACGCCGACGTGTTCGGCAGGAAAATCGTGGTAACTTCCGTGATCGACAACCTGCTCAAAGGCGCAGTGGGGCAGGCGGTGCAGAATATGAACCTGATGTTCGGCATAAGCGAGGACACAGGGCTGCGGCTTAAGGCGAGCGCTTTCTAATAAGACAGAAGACAAACAAGCATAATAAGATGAAACTATTCGATGTGTTTCCCTTGTTCCCTATAAGCGTGGTGAAAGGCAAAGGCTGCCACGTGTGGGACGACAAAGGGCAGGAGTACCTCGACCTCTACGGCGGGCACGCGGTGATTAGCATAGGGCATTGCCACCCTCATTACGTGGAGATGCTCTCAAAGCAGCTCGGGGAGCTGGGTTTCTACAGCAACTCCGTGGTGAACCATCTGCAAAGGCAACTGGCAGAGCGGCTGGGCGTGGCCTCGGGCTACGAAGACTATTCGCTTTTCCTAATCAACAGCGGGGCGGAGGCCAACGAGAACGCCATGAAGCTCGCCTCGTTCCACACGGGGCGCAAGCGGGTGCTGAGCCTCGAGAAAGCCTTTCACGGGCGCACCTCACTGGCGGTGGAGGCGACGCACAACCCGAAGATAATAGCCCCGATCAACGACTGCGGGCACGTCACCTATATGCCTCTTAACGACCTTGCGCCTTGGGAGAAGGAACTGCGCAAGCAAGACGTGGCTTGCTGCATCGTTGAGTGTGTGCAAGGTGTCGGGGGCATCCGCCTGCTCGAGGCGGACTTTCTCAAGGGATTGCGCCAACTCTGCGACGAGACGGACACCGTGCTCGTCTGCGACGAGGTGCAGTGTGGCTACGGACGCACTGGCAAGTTCTTCGCCCATCAGCACCTGAGAGTGAAGCCCGACATCATTACCGTGGCGAAGGGTATAGGCAACGGCTTCCCGATGGGCGCAGTGCTCATAAGCCCCAAGTTCCCAGCCATTTACGGGCAGCTCGGCACGACGTTCGGCGGCAACCACCTTGCCTGCACGGCAGCCCTCGCAGTGCTCGACGTGATGGAAAGCGAGCATCTCGTGGAGAACGCCGCGAACGTGGGCGGACATCTCCTTGCTTCCCTCCTGGAGGCTGGGCTGCCGCACGTCAAGGAGGTACGGGGCAGAGGACTGATGATAGGCATCGAGCTCGACGTTCCCTACAAGGAGGCGAGAGAGAAGCTGCTGTTCGAGGAGCATATCTTCACTGGTTGCAGCGGCACGAACGTGCTTCGCCTTCTGCCGCCTCTCTGCCTCAGCGTGGAAGAGTGCGACGGCTTCATGAAGAGCCTCGGCAAGGTTCTCCGTAATATATAATATATGGTATAGCGATGAAGACATTCCTTAACGCACAAGACATAGGCGACCTCAGGCAGGCACTTGCCGAGGCGCAGGAGATAAAGCGGGACAAACTGAAGCACGTCTCGCTTGGGCGCGGCATGACAGCCCTGCTTGTTTTCTTCAATAACTCCCTGCGCACTCGCCTCTCCACGCAGAAGGCGGCACAGAACCTCGGCATGAACGTCATCGTTCTCGACGTGAACGCCGGGGCGTGGAAGCTGGAGACGGAGCGGGGAGTAGTGATGGACGGCGACAAAAGTGAGCATCTCCTTGAGGCAATACCAGTGATGGGCTGCTACTGCGACCTGATAGGCATTCGCTCGTTCGCTGGGCTTCGCGACCGTGATTACGACTATGCGGAGACGGTTTACTGGCAGTTCGTGCGCCACAGCTCTCGCCCGGTCTTTGCGATGGAGACGGCTACCGTTCATCCTCTTCAGGCGTTCGCCGACCTTATCACTATAGACGAGACTCCTCTCGCCTCGCCCGGAAGGCGCAAGAAAGTGGTAATGTCGTGGGCTCCACATCCCCGTTCGCTGCCCCAAGCTGTGCCTAACTCCTTCGCCCAGTGGATGCTTGCCGCAAGCGACGAGCAGGCAGGCATCGAGGGAGGACTTGACTTTGTCATCACCCAACCCCACGGCTACGAGCTCGACCCGCAGTTTGTCCGTGGAGCGAGGATTGAGTACGACCAGATGAAAGCCTTCGAGGGGGCTGACTTTGTATATGCGAAGAACTGGAGCTGCCCCGGCGTGACCTGCCCCGAGGACTACGGCAAGGTGCTTGGCGACTACCACGACTATCTCTCGTGGACTGTGAGCGAGAGGCAGATGGCCGTGACGAACAACGCCCACTTTATGCACTGCCTGCCCGTGCGCCGCAACATGATTGTCACCGACGACGTTATAGAGGCTCCCACCTCCCTCGTAATCCCCGAGGCAGCCAACCGAGAGATCTCCGCAACAGTAGTAATTAAGCGGATGCTCGAGGCGCTAAGAGGTAGGTAGCAAAGCGACACAAGTCGGCAAAGCTTTCACGAGATGATGGCTTGCGACCGCACGAGACGAATCAATCAACCGCACCGACTTTTTCGCTCAACCGCGCATTCTTTTTCCCTCGACCGCGCATTCTTTTTCCCTCGACCGCGCATTC
>JAJPYQ010000032.1:0-11947 GCA_021204865.1 Prevotellaceae bacterium
TCGACGCGTCGAGCCGGTAGACCACCCCTGCCTTTGCGGCCATGGCGAGGCTGAGGGAGAGGATGGAGGCGATAAGTGTAGTCTTCATAATGGTGTAAGGTACTGGTTTCTCGCCTGCAAAGGTACGCGTTAATTGCCTTTGGGCTGTTATACAGCCGTCCCAAGGCGTTATGATAACGTCCCGAAGCTTTATACTCGGCCGCCCCGGGTGCGCAGGCGCGGGAATCGCTTCGGCGAACAAGTTCCAACTTGTGTATTGGAGGAGTTCCAAAGCCTCCATTGGACGAGTTGGAAACGGTCCGTCGGAGGAGTTGGAAGAGGTCCGTCGGAGGAGTTGGAAGAGGTCCGTCGGACAAGTTCCAAGATGTTAGGCGAACAAGTTGGAAGACGTTCGACGAAGCGATTCCGGCCGCTTACCGCTATGCGCCCCCCAAAGTAGGCAGAATATTCGCCGCTGCTTGTGCGTCGGGCTGTGGAAATGCTTACCTTTGCAGGGCTTAAACCTTAAACACTCACAATTAAACAGACTGGAAGACATGGTTAGAAGATTCATTCTGAACGAGGTATCTTACTTCGGAGCGGGGGCGAGGCAGGAGCTGCCGGGCGTCCTCGAGAGACTGGGCAGCAAGAAGGCCCTGGTGGTTACGGACAAGGGCTTGCTCAGGGTAGGCACTGCGCAGAAGGTGACGCAGGTGCTTGACGAGGCTGGCTTCCCCTACGAGACGTACAGCGAGATTAAGCCGAACCCCACGGTGACCAACGTGCAGATGGGCGTGGAGGCGTTCAAGGCTTCGGGGGCGGACTGCCTCGTGGCCATCGGGGGCGGCTCGTCGATGGACACAGCCAAGGGCATCGGCATCGTGGTTGCCAACCCAGAGTTCTGCGACGTGGTCTCCCTCGAGGGCGAGGCAGGCACAAGGCACAAGAGCGTTCCTATCATTGCCTTCCCCACCACGGCGGGCACGGGGGCTGAGGTTACCATCAACTACGTCATCATAGACGAGCGGAAGCAGAAGAAGATGGTGTGCGTCGACCCTAACGACATCCCGGCGGTAGCCATCGTTGACCCTGAGCTGATGTACACCCTGCCGCGCTCGCTCACCGCAGCCACCGGCATGGACGCGCTGACGCACGCCATCGAGGGCTACATAACGAAGGGGGCGTGGGTGATGAGCGACATGTACGAGCTGCAAGCCATAAGGATGATAGCCCGCCATCTGCCCGTCGCCGTTGAGCAGCCACAGAATGAGGAGGCTCGCGAGGCAATGGCTCTGGCGCAGTACATAGCTGCCCAGGCGTTCTCCAACGTGGGCTTAGGCTTGGTGCACGGCATGGCGCACCCGATGGGGTCGCTCTTCGACGTTCCTCACGGCGTTGCCAACGCCCTGCTTCTGCCCACGGTGATGGAGTTCAACATGCCCCGTTGCGTGGAGAAGTACGGGGTGATAGCCAAGGAGATGGGCGTGGACACGGCTGGTATGACTGCTGAGGAGGCTGCCCAGTCTGCCTGCGACGCTGTTAGGCAGCTTGCCCTGAGGGTGGGCATCCCGCAGCATCTCGCGGAGCTTGGCATAAGCGAGGGCGACATCCCGCGGCTGGCAGCGCAGGCGATGGAGGATGTCTGCACGCCAGGCAACCCAAGAGATGTCTCAGAAGAGGAGATACGGCAGCTCTACCTTAAGGTACTCTAATACGTAAAGCCGCCCGACAACACGCTTGTGTCTGCCGGGCGGCTTGCTTAAGAAGCGGAGAAAGAGGGATTCGAACCCCCGGTACGGTTACCCGTACGCCGCATTTCGAGTGCGGTCCGTTCGACCACTCCGGCATTTCTCCGTTATCGTTAGTCTATAGTCCATTCTTGCTTTAGGTATTGCTGTGCCGCCTCCCGGGCCTCGGGCAGGGAGTGAAGCTTCCAGTTGCCGCACTCTTCGGCTGAGCATCCGGGCACGTCTCCCTCGAAGCTTGCTATTCGGCTGAACACGTCCCTAATGAGCGGCTCTATCTGGCTTGCCCCGACGTCGCCCCAAAGGATGAGGTAGAAGCCCGTGAGGCAGCCCATCGGCCCCCAGTATATCACCTTGCCTCCCCACGTCGGGTCGTTGCGCAGCAGGGTTGCGGCTATATGCTCGATGGTGTGCGAGCAGGCTGGCGTGAGGGCTGGCTCACGGTTGGGCAGCGTCAAGCGCACGTCGAACGTGGTGCAGACAGCCCCGTCCATAGCGTCCCTCCTGCTCAGGTGTATGCCCCGCTGGAGAGTGGTGTGGTCAACAGTGAAACTCTTTATCTTGAGCATAACGGGGGCAAAGCTACACAAAAAAGCGGTTACCCAAGGCATAAGGGGAAGGAAAATTGCCCCAAGGCGGGGCGAATGCCAAGGATTATGCCTAATTTCGCGCACTGAAGAACAACGTTAACGCATCCCTATGAAAGGTATAGTACTGGCAGGAGGCAGCGGCACTCGCCTCTACCCGATAACGAAGGGAGTGAGCAAGCAACTGCTGCCCGTCTTCGACAAGCCTATGGTCTACTACCCCCTTAGCGTGCTGATGAGGGCGGGCATTAGGGAGATACTCGTCATCTCGACCCCGCACGACCTGCCCTCGTTCCGCCGCCTGCTGGGTGACGGCAGTGACTTCGGCCTTAGCCTTAGCTATGCGGAGCAGCCAAGCCCCGACGGACTGGCACAGGCGTTCCTTATAGGCGAGAGCTTCATCGGGCGAGACGAGGTGTGCCTTGTGCTTGGCGACAACATCTTCCACGGCAACGGGCTGGGGGATATGCTCAAGGAGGCCGCCCGTGACGCAAGGGAGGGCAACGCCACGGTCTTCGGCTACTGGGTGAGCGACCCCGAGCGTTACGGCGTGGCTGAGCTTGACCCTGAGGGACGCTGCCTGTCTATCGAGGAGAAGCCCCGCGCCCCCAAGTCGAACTATGCGGTGACGGGGCTTTACTTCTACCCGAACAGCGTGGTGCAGGTTGCGAAGGAAATACGCCCGTCGGCAAGGGGAGAGCTGGAGATAACGTCGGTGAACCAGCGCTTTCTCGAAGAGGGCAGGCTAAAGGTGCAAAGGCTCGGCAGGGGCTTCGCCTGGCTCGACACGGGGACACACGACTCCCTCTCGGAGGCGAGCACCTACGTCGAGGTGATAGAGAAGCGGCAAGGCCTTAAGATTGGATGCCTCGAGGACATAGCCTTCCGCAAGGGCTGGATAACGGCAGAGCAGATGGAACGCCTCGCCCAGCCGATGCTGGGGAGCCCCTACGGGCAGTATCTCCTTAAGGTGGTGCAGGACTCAAGGCGCTATAGAAGACCATGAACATCCTTGTTACAGGCGCAGGCGGACAGCTGGGCAACGAGATGCAGCTCGTCGCCAAGCACTCGAGGGACAGCTACATCTTCACCGACGTTGTGCCGCCTTACCGACAGCTCGACATCACGGACGAGAGGGCCGTCCTGGAGGCAGTGAAGCAGTGGCGGATAGACTGCATCGTGAACTGTGCCGCCTACACTGACGTTGACCGTGCCGAGACCGACGGCCAGCTGCTCTCAGAAAGGCTCAACGCCCTCGCTGTGGATAACCTCGCAAAGGCGATGAGCGAGAGGGAAGGACTGCTGGTGCACATCAGCACTGACTACGTCTTCGGCCTGGAGCCCTACAACACGCCCTGCCAAGAGACGAGGCAAGGCACTCCCACGGGCGTGTACGGGCGGACGAAGCTCAAGGGGGAGCAGGCTATCCTCCGCTCGGGCGTGGAGCACCTTATCCTGCGAACGGCGTGGCTCTACAGCGAGTTCGGCAGGAACTTCCTTAAGACAATGCTTCGCCTGACCAAAGAGAAAGAGGAAGTGCGTGTCGTCTTCGACCAGTGCGGCACTCCCACCTACGCCCTCGACCTCGCAAGAGCCATCTTCTTCATCCTCGACGGTCGCCTCTACAAGGGGCATTGCGGCACGTACAACTACTCCAACGAGGGTGTCTGCTCGTGGTACGACTTCGCCCACGCCATCGCACAGATGGCAGGCAACACCGAGTGCCGCGTGCTTCCCTGCCACTCGAGCGAGTACCCCTCACCCGTCAAGCGACCCAGCTACTCGGTGCTCGACAAGACGCTCATCAAAGAGACCTTCGGGCTCGAGATACCGCACTGGACGGAGTCGCTTGGCAAATGCATCGATAACATACTTAAGGAGCAACACAGATGACATACAAGCGAAGCATAATCGTCACCGGGGGAGCGGGCTTCATCGGCAGCCACGTGGTGAGGCTGCTGGTGAACAAGTACCCCGACTACCGCATAGTCAACCTCGACAAGCTCACCTACGCCGGCAACCTCGCCAACCTGAGGGACGTGGAGCAAAGCGGGAACTACTTGTTCCGTAAGGCGGACATCTGCGACTTCGACACGGTGCTCCGGCTCATGAGGCAGTACAAGGTGGACGGCATCATCCATCTCGCAGCCGAGAGCCACGTGGACCGCAGCATCAGAGACCCCTTCACCTTTGCCCGTACCAACGTCATGGGCACGCTGTCGCTGCTGCAAGCCGCCAAGACGTATTGGGAGTCGCTGCCCGAAGGCTACGACGGCAAGCTCTTCTACCACATATCCACCGACGAGGTGTACGGCGCACTGCAGCTCACCCACCCCGAGGGCATCCCATCGCCAAGCCATCACCTTGCCTACGGCACTGACTTCTTCCGGGAGACGACCAAGTACCAGCCTCACTCCCCATACTCGGCAAGCAAGGCCTCGAGCGACCACTTCGTCAGGGCTTACCACGACACCTACGGCATGCCCACCATAGTGACCAACTGCTCGAACAACTACGGCCCCTACCAGTTCCCCGAGAAGCTCATCCCCCTCTTCATCAACAACATCCAGCACGCCCGCCCTCTGCCCGTCTACGGACGGGGGGAGAACGTCAGGGACTGGCTCTACGTTGAGGACCACGCCCGCGCCATCGACCTCATCTTCCACCAAGGCAAGGCAGGGGAGACGTACAACATAGGCGGCTTCAACGAGTGGAAGAACATAGATATAGTAAGGCTGCTGATAGAGACAGTCGACCGCCTCACGGGCAAGCCCAAGGGAGCGAGCCTCGGGCTTATCACCTACATAACCGACCGCCCGGGGCACGACCTTCGCTACGCCATAGACTCCAGCAAGCTCCGGCGTGAGCTTGGCTGGGAGCCTTCCCTGCAGTTCGAGGAGGGCATAGAGCGCACCGTGCGCTGGTATCTCGACAACCAGCAGTGGATGGACAGCGTAACCTCGGGCGACTACGAGCGCTACTACGAGCAGATGTACCGCGGCAGATGAGCCGCCGCAAAAGGTTAGTAGTGACCTTCCGCGAAAGGGGTCTACACCTCTTTGGTTAAGGGGGTGTAGACCCCTTTCGCGGAGGTAATCATACCCTTCCGGTCGTCTTTTCCTGCCATTCGCTTGCATCGTGTGTGTATATTCCCTAAGTTTGCGGACACAGAAGCACTTAACTTAAACACTTACCTTACTATGAAAAAACTTATCTCACTCTTTATTGTGACCATTCTCTGCCTCTGCGCCAAGGCGGACAACTGGATGAAGAACCTCCCCGACGACACGCCCGTCTGCCTCGTCTCCATACCCGGCACGCACGACAGCGCAACGGGCAGCGGCTTCACGGGGACGATAGGGAACTATGCGGGAAGCGGCTATGCCACGACGCAGGAGAAGACGATACCAGAGCAATGGGCCTTAGGCGTGCGCGCCTTCGACCTTCGCCCAGCCGTTAACAGCAAAGACACGCTGTCTATCTTTCACGGTATTTGCCAAACGAAGCTGGGTCTCACCGATGTGCTTCAGAGCTTGAAAGACTCTCTTAAGGCTAACCCCTCGGAGTTCGCAGTCATTCACCTTCGCCACGAGACTGACGCCTACCAGTCCTACGTTGATGATAACGATAAATACAAAGACAACTTCGAGAGCTTGCTGCAAAAGGCGTTGAGCAACTACAGCGACATGTTCGTGGACTACCGCCGAGACCTTACCGTGGGAGAGATGAGAGGCAAGGCTGTCATACTCTACCGAGATACCTACGACAGCTTCACTCCCACGGGCGGGACTATGACTTCCTGGCCAGGCGACAACCTCGACTGGAACGCACAGACGGCGGTGAAGGTGGCAGGCACGGGAACGGACATAGTGTCTAAGGGCAGGCTTCACGCTCAGGACTACTCTAACACAACCGAGGTAGATGATGAGGGCAATAAGGTTGGCATAAACAACAAGGTAAGCACCATAGAGAACATGCTCGACTACAGCACGACCCACTACGCCTATAACAAGATGAGGAATGTGTGGCTGTACAACTTCGCCTCAGCCTACTCTGAAGTGGGAGACGTGAAGATAACATTTATCATTAGTATCACGGTTGCTACAAATGTCTCCACCTCCGACGGCTACCGAGAGAACGCCTCCTACACCAACAAGGCTATCGTGGACTACCTCTCCAAACACTCAGGGCCGACGGGCATCATCCTCGCCGACTACGTGGGGGTAGACGAGTCCGACAGTTACAAGACTATGGGGAAGACGCTCGTCGAGACCATCATCGCCAACAACTTCAAGTACCTGCCCACGGAGGAGGAGGCAGTGGACGAGAGCGACATAACCGACCAGCTCGGGGTGACGGTAGACGCCTCTGACGGGACGACAGGCTGGACAACAAGCAACATAGGCACGTCGAGCAGCCAGCATTGGAGCGACGACCCCTCGGACTCCTACTTCGAGATGTCGGGCGACCTCTGGAGCTCTGCCACCAAGTGGACAGCCACGATGACGAAGACCATCAGCGTTGAGAACGGCTTGTACCGCCTCAAGGCAGCGGGAAGAAGCAGCTCGGGCGCTCTCTGCACAATGGACCTGAACGGCACGTCCTACTCCTTCCCTGCCCAAGGCGACACGGGCGGCACGATGGACATAGACGGAGTGGAGTGGGAGAGCATCGCCATAGGCAAGGCAGCTGGAGCTACCTTCGCCAACAACGGGGCGGGCAGAGGCTGGAGCTGGGGAAGCGTTGACGCTCTTGTCACCGACGGCAAGCTCACCGTCACCGTCACCCTTCAGAACACCTCAGGCTCTCAGTACCAGTGGGCTTCGATAGACGACTTCCAGCTCCTCTACCTCGGCACAAGCACCGAGGCGCTCGACGAGCTGATAGAGCAAGCCTCGGAGCTTAACACCACAGCCAACCTTGGCGACGGCTTGTTCCAGTTCCCCACAACAGTGGCTTCGAACCTTGCCACAGCCCTCGCCACCGCCAAGCAGGTGGACGAGAACCCCGACGCCACGCAGGACGAAGTGCAGGCAGCACTCGCCGCCCTTCAGGCAGCCTACGACACCTACATAGAGACTGCCCTCAACGAGCCTGAGGACGGGCAGCTGTACAACATAATCACAAGCGAGGGCAAGCCCCTCAGCTTCCACGCCGACCAGACCGCCAAGGGCGGCTACGCCTTCGACAGCGCCTCCGAGCTCAACCCGCTCCGCGGGCAAGCCTTCTGCCTCACGCCCTCCAGCGCGCTCAAGGACGGTTACACAGTCTCCTTCACAGGCACGGACGGCAAGGCGCACTACCTCTACAACGCCTCGACGGCAGCCCTATCGACCGACTCGGCAACGGTGTTCCAAGTGAAGGCTACCACGGAGGAAGGCTCGTGGGACATCGAGGGCTTGGCAAGCGGCCTGAGCTTCAGCGAGGCGGAGCTGGTGAGCGTCACCACGACCCTTGTGGCGGACACCTGCGCGACGCTCATCCTCCCCTTCTACGCCTCGCTGCCCGAGGGCGTGAGGGCTTACTCCTGCTCCGCCCTCGAGAGCGACGGGCAGACGCTCAGCCTCACAGAGGAGAGCGCACTGGAGGCCAACACACCATATATTATATGCTGCCCCACGGGAGAGGCTCCCGCCTTCGAGGGCGCTGGCACGTGGCACGAGAGCTGCTCCCTCGCGGCGGGGCTGCTCACAGGCACGATGGAGGAGACCACGCTCGCTCAAGGCGCTTACGTGCTTAAGGCTGACGGGGACGACGGAGAGCCCGTCTTCAGCCGCGTCACCAGCGAGGCGGGCGAGACGCTCGCAGCGTTCCAGTGCAGCCTAAGCCTCGGCTCTGCCGAGAGCCTGCCCGACGTGCTCTACCTGACCATGCCCGTGGTTGAGGAAGAGGAGGAAGAGGGAGAAGTAGAGGAAGGCGGCAGCGGCGAAGGCGAGGACGAGGAAGTGGGCGAAGGCGAGGACGAAGGTGACGAGGAAGTGGGCGAAGGCGAGGACGAAGGCGACGATGAGGAAGGCGAAGGCGAAGGCAACGATGAGGATAACGAGGGAGGCGGCAATGAGGGCGGCGATGACGTTGATACCAGCGTCAACACCATCGAGGGCGAGAGCCGGCAGCCAGTCTACTACGACATGACCGGGCGCAAGGTGCAGACCACCCCGCAGCGCGGTCTGTACATACGGGACGGCAAGAAGGTGCTCGTGAAGTAGCCCTCCCTAACCAGAAGACAACACGATAGCCGTGAGCCTCGGTCGAGGCCCGCGGCTATCTTCTTCCGCTCCTTCCCCGCACCCTTCGCGGAGACTCCACTTGACTCGTCGTAAGGGTAATTCGCTCCCTCTGGTCGTCTTTTTAGGCTAATCGCTTGCATAGTGTGCGTTTATTCCCTAAGTTCGCGGGCGAAAACAGATTAACAGCACCTTAGTTATGAAAAAGCTCTTCTCCCTCTTTATTATGACCGTCCTCTGCGTCTCCGCCAAGGCCGACAACTGGATGAGCCGCCTGCCCGACGATGCCCCCGTATGCGTCCTCTCCATCCCCGGCTCACACGACACGGCAACGGGCAACGGCTTCACCGATGCCTTGGGTCCGTTTTTCGGCTTGACGCAGGACTTGAGCATACAGGAGCAGTGGGCAATCGGCGTGCGCGCCTTCGACCTTCGCCCATGCGTCTCGAAGAGCGAGTTGAGACTGAACCATGGTATATGCCCCACCACCCTTACTCTCACCGAGGCATTCAACGTGCTGCGTGACTCCCTGGCCGCCAATCCCTCGGAGTTCGCCATCATCCACCTTGAGCACGAGACAGACGGTGACAGCAACAGCAGTGACTTCGAGTCGCTCCTGCATTCCGTTATGGAGAGCAGCGACTACCAGGGCCTGTTCGTCGACTACCGGCGCGACCTCACGGTGGGCGACATGCGCGGCAAGGTGCTCGTACTCTACCGCGACTCATACAGCACAGCCCCCGTGGGCGGACTGATGACGGGCTGGGCATACAACAAAAGCGACTGGAACTCGCAGACCGCAGGCAAGATAAAGGGAGCCGGCTCGGGACTCAACGCCACTGGCACACTCTACTCGCAGGACTATTGCGAGACGGCAGGCGACGAAGCCCTCGCCACAAAGTTGAGCATCATAGAGAATATGCTCGACTACAGCACGAAGCACTACGCCTACAACAGCAGGAGGAACGTGTGGATATTCAACCTCGCCTCGGGCTACACGTTCTCCTCCATGTCCACCTCCGCCGGCTACCGAGCCAACGCCTCATACACAAACAAAGCCATAGTTGACTACCTCTCCTCTCACTCAGGACCCACAGGCATCATTATGGCCGACTACGTGGGCAGGGACTCATCAGGGTACTTCATCACACTGAAGGAACAATACAAGGAAAGCCTGGCGGAGAGTAGTGAAGAGATAGACGACCTGGACAACTACGTTGACAGCATCATAGATGCCCTGAAGGAACATATAAAGAGCAACTATGACGAAGATGAAGAAAGCGCCTTTGAACTCATATATGGCGACTTCGCCACCATGGGGGCACAGCTCGTGAACGCCATCATAGAGAACAACTTCAAGTACCTCACCTCGACAACCACAGAGAGGGGCGACACTGTGGACGTAAGCTCTGAGCTCGGAGTTGCACTGGATGCGACGGACGGCACATCGGGCTGGACAACGAGCAACATAGCTACGAATAGCAGTCAGCATTGGAGCGACGACCCCACGGACTACTACTTCGAGATGACGGGCAGCCTCTGGAGCTCCGCCACCAAGTGGACAGCCACGATGACGAAGACCATCTCCGTTGAGGACGGCTTGTACCGCCTCAAGGCAGCGGGAAGAAGCAGCTCGGGCGCTCTCTGCACAATGGACCTGAACGGCACGTCCTACTCCTTCCCTGCCCAAGGCGACACGGGCGGCACGATGGACATAGACGGAGTGGAGTGGGAGAGCATCGCCATAGGCAAGGCAGCTGGAGCTACCTTCGCCAACAACGGGGCGGGCAGAGGCTGGAGCTGGGGAAGCGTTGACGCTCTTGTCACCGACGGCAAGCTCACCGTCACCGTCACCCTTCAGAACACCTCAGGCTCTCAGTACCAGTGGGCTTCGATAGACGACTTCCAGCTCCTCTACCTCGGCACAAGCACCGAGGCGCTCGACGAGCTGATAGAGCAAGCCTCGGAGCTTAACACCACAGCCAACCTTGGCGACGGCTTGTTCCAGTTCCCCACAACAGTGGCTTCGAACCTTGCCACAGCCCTCGCCACCGCCAAGCAGGTGGACGAGAACCCCGACGCCACGCAGGACGAAGTGCAGGCAGCACTCGCCGCCCTTCAGGCAGCCTACGACACCTACATAGAGACTGCCCTCAACGAGCCTGAGGACGGGCAGCTGTACAACATAATCACAAGCGAGGGCAAGCCCCTCAGCTTCCACGCCGACCAGACCGCCAAGGGCGGCTACGCCTTCGACAGCGCCTCCGAGCTCAACCCGCTCCGCGGGCAAGCCTTCTGCCTCACGCCCTCCAGCGCGCTCAAGGACGGTTACACAGTCTCCTTCACAGGCACGGACGGCAAGGCGCACTACCTCTACAACGCCTCGACGGCAGCCCTATCGACCGACTCGGCAACGGTGTTCCAAGTGAAGGCTACCACGGAGGAAGGCTCGTGGGACATCGAGGGCTTGGCAAGCGGCCTGAGCTTCAGCGAGGCGGAGCTGGTGAGCGTCACCACGACCCTTGTGGCGGACACCTGCGCGACGCTCATCCTCCCCTTCTACGCCTCGCTGCCCGAGGGCGTGAGGGCTTACTCCTGCTCCGCCCTCGAGAGCGACGGGCAGACGCTCAGCCTCACAGAGGAGAGCGCACTGGAGGCCAACACACCATATATTATATGCTGCCCCACGGGAGAGGCTCCCGCCTTCGAGGGCGCTGGCACGTGGCACGAGAGCTGCTCCCTCGCGGCGGGGCTGCTCACAGGCACGATGGAGGAGACCACGCTCGCTCAAGGCGCTTACGTGCTTAAGGCTGACGGGGACGACGGAGAGCCCGTCTTCAGCCGCGTCACCAGCGAGGCGGGCGAGACGCTCGCAGCGTTCCAGTGCAGCCTAAGCCTCGGCTCTGCCGAGAGCCTGCCCGACGTGCTCTACCTGACCATGCCCGTGGTTGAGGAAGAGGAGGAAGAGGGAGAAGTAGAGGAAGGCGGCAGCGGCGAAGGCGAGGACGAGGAAGTGGGCGAAGGCGAGGACGAAGGTGACGAGGAAGTGGGCGAAGGCGAGGACGAAGGCGACGATGAGGAAGGCGAAGGCGAAGGCAACGATGAGGATAACGAGGGAGGCGGCAATGAGGGCGGCGATGACGTTGATACCAGCGTCAACACCATCGAGGGCGAGAGCCGGCAGCCAGTCTACTACGACATGACCGGGCGCAAGGTGCAGACCACCCCGCAGCGCGGTCTGTACATACGGGACGGCAAGAAGGTGCTCGTGAAGTAGCCCTCCCTAACCAGACGACAACACGATAGCCGTGAGCCTCGGTCGAGACCCGCGGCTATCTTCTTCCGCTCCTTCCCCGCACCCTTCGCGGTCCCTACGCCTACGCTTCGCAGTCGCTCCGTCGGACCGTTC
>JAJPYQ010000032.1:12047-97013 GCA_021204865.1 Prevotellaceae bacterium
GCGGTCGCTCCGTCGGACCGTTCGCGGTCGCTCCGTCGGACCGTTCGCGGTCGCTCCGTCGGACCGTTCGCGGTCGCTAAGTTAAGGCTCTCTGGTCAAGGCGCAAGAAAGGCCACACCCTGCGTGGGCGTGGCCTTTGTGCGGCTCAGTTGAAGGCTATGCCAAGCCTACTGCCAAGCGTCTCCGTCCCAAGTCTGAAGGCGGATGTTCCCGGGCTTCCACTTGTCCTTCGGCTCAGGCTGCTCGTCGGGGTGGCCGATGGCGATGATGTTGAGCGGCACGAGGTTGGGGGGCAGGCGGAGCAGCTCCCTCATGAACGTGACACGCTCCTCGATAGGGTGCACTCCGCACCACACTGCCCCGAGCCCAAGGGCGTGCGCCGCGAGCAGGAGGTTCTCCGTGGCGGCCGAGGCGTCCTGCACCCAGTAGTCCTGCCCCTCGCCCTCGAAGGTGCTGCCGAGGTCGCCGCACACCACGATGGCGAGAGGGGCAGAGGCGAGCATACGGGCGGTGTCTATCCGCCTCGGCACGCTGTCGAGTATGGCGCGGTCGGTGATTACCACGAAGCGCCAAGGCTGCAGGTTGCCCGCCGTGGGGGCAGCCATGGCGGCGCGGAGAAGGGTCTCCACCGTGTCACGCCCCACCTCCTCGGGGGTGTACGCCCTGACGCTCGTGCGAGTGGCGATGGCTGTGAGCACCTCCCGCCCTTCCTCTGAGGTCTTCACCTTGGGGAAGAGGCAGACCTTAATGAGCAGCGCCGCCACGGCAAGGCACAGCAGCGCGATGATGATGTTCTTCGTCCTTTTCATATCTGTGGGGTTAAGTGTGTTTCTCTTGGCTGCGGGCTATGCTCTCACCAGGTGTTAAGGTGGAACTCCAGCCCTTCGTGCCTGTACCTTGGGAACATCCTGTCCGAGCTTACCAGCATAGTCCTGTCGGAGATAGCCTGCGCTATAATGAGGCGGTCGATGGGGTCTCTGTGATCCTCGTAAAGGGTCAGCGCCTCCTCCGCCCTGACGTGCTTCTCAGTGACGGGCTCCACCTTTATGCCGAACTCCTCGAGACGGTCGAGCACTCCCTCGTTCTTCCGCCACTCTTTGCTCCTCTTGATGTTTCCCTTAAGCACAAGGTCGACAAGCTCGTGAGCGCACGCCGCAGACGTGAACAAGACGTTCGCCTCGTCCGTCAGCAGAGCCATTGTGTCATTGTCAATGCGCCCGTGAACATCGTTAACCAAGAACACAAGGATGTTTGTGTCAAGGTAGAGCCTCATTTCATCACTGCTTTAAGGTTCTTGATTATAAAATACTTCTTCTTCGGCTCGTTGCTGAAGATCCACTCCCCAAGCTTGTTCAGCTTTGGCACTCTTGCCCGCAGCTCCGCCCACTCCTCAGGCGTTCTCTTGTGCGGCTCACGGTTGATGTCGTTCACTTTCTCCTTCTTCATATCGCTCAGGTCTTTAATCATTTAAGGCAGTACAAGCGCCCCGACCTTTCGTCGCAGGCGCTTGCCCTTGGGTGGTTAGTGGGATTCGAACCCACGACATTCAGAACCACAATCTGACGCTCTAACCAGCTGAACTATAACCACCATGTCTCTGGTTGACGGACGCGAAGGTAAGCCTTTAGCTTGAGACCGCCAAGGGAAAGGCGACTTATTTGTAGTACTCCCGCTTGCCCGCGGCGAGGGTGTTGAGCATAAGCATGCAGATGGTCATCGGCCCCACGCCCCCGGGCACGGGGGTTATGAAGCTGCACAAGGGGGCTACCTCGTCGAACTTCACGTCGCCCGTGAGGCGGTAGCCTGTCTTGCGTGAAGGGTCGGGCACACGGGTCGTGCCAACGTCGATGACCACGCAGCCGGGCTTCACCATATCAGCCCTAAGGAACTCGGGCTGCCCTATGGCTGCGATGATGATGTCCGCCCTCTGGCACTCCTCCCTTAGCGTCGGGCTTTGGCTGTGGCAGACGGTGACCGTGGAGTTCCCCCACTGCTTCTGCATCATAAGCTGAGCCATCGGCTTGCCAACTATGTTGCTGCGCCCGAGGATGACGCACTTCTTTCCCTTCGTCTCAACGCCGTAGCGGCGCAGCAGGGTGAGTATGCCCAGAGGCGTGGCGCTGATGAACGCCGGCAAGCCTATTGCCATCCTTCCCACGTTGACGGGGTGGAAGCCGTCCACGTCCTTGCGGTAGTCGATAGCCTCGATGACCCGCTGCTCGCTGATGTGCCTTGGCAGGGGCAGCTGCACGATGAAGCCGTCAACGTCCGTGTCGGTGTTAAGCTCGCCTATCTTGCGCAGCAGCTCCTCCTCCGTTACATCCTCCTCGAAGCGCACCAGCGTGCTCTTAAAGCCACAGACCCCGCAAGCCACCACCTTGTTGCGCACGTAGGTCTCGCTCCCCCCGTCGTGCCCCACCAGTATGGCCGCCAGATGAGGCTGCTTGCCTCCCTTGGCGACTATCTCGTCCACCTCAGCCCTTATCTCTTCCTTAATCTTTGCGGCCGTAGCCTTACCGTCTATCAGTTCCATATTGTGTGCTTTAGTTATTCAACGCCTTCCCCTTTGCATCTGAGCAGCCTTCTTCATAAACCCAGGGTCGGTGGCGGTCTTGAGCATCTTCCTCATCTGGTCGAACTGCTTGATAAGGCGGTTCACCTCCTGTATGTCCCTGCCGCTTCCCTTGGCTATGCGCAGGCGTCGGCTTGAGTTGAGGATGGCGGGGTTCTCCCTCTCCTTAGGTGTCATGCTCAGGATGATGGCTTCCGTTCCCTTGAAGGCGTTGTCGTCTATCTCCACGTCCTTCAACGCCTTGCCAACGCCTGGTATCATACTTGCCAGCTCCTTTATGTTACCCATCTTCTTCACCTGCTGTATCTGCTTGTAGAAGTCCCAGAAGTCGAACTTGTTCCGCTTTATCTTAGCCTCGAGTTTCCTTGCCTCCTTCTCGTCGAACTGCTCCTGCGCCCTCTCAACGAGCGAGACGATGTCTCCCATACCGAGGATGCGGTCTGCCATACGCTGGGGGTGGAAGAGGTCTATCGCCTCCATCTTCTCGCCAGTGCCGATGAACTTGATGGGCTTCTGCACGACGGAGCGGATGGTTATGGCCGCTCCTCCTCGTGTGTCTCCGTCAAGCTTGGTCAGCACCACGCCTGTGTAGTCGAGCCTCTCGTTGAACTCCTTCGCCGTGTTCACAGCGTCCTGCCCTGTCATTGCGTCTACCACGAAGAGCGTCTCCTCAGGGTTCGTCGCCTCCTTGATGTCGCTTATCTGCCGCATCAGCTCTTCGTCGATGGCGAGGCGGCCAGCCGTGTCAACGATAACCACGTCGTTAGCCTTCGCCCTTGCCTCCCCGATAGCATTAAGGGCAACCTGCACGGGGTCGGTCGCCCCTTCCTCAATGTGCACAGGCACGCCCACCTGCTCTGCCAGCACCCTCAGCTGCTCCATAGCCGCCGGGCGGAAGGTGTCGCAGGCGGCAAGCAAGGGTCGCTTTGCCCGCTTCTCCTTCAGCAGCTTGGCGAGCTTGGCGCTGAACGTAGTCTTGCCAGAGCCGTTCAGCCCAGCCATCAGTATCACCGAAGGGTTGCCCGCCCTGCCCGTCACCGTTAGCTCGGCAGTCTCGCCTCCCATCAGCGCCGCCAGCTCGTCGTGTACTATCTTCACCATCATCTGCCCTGGCTTGACGGCGGTGAGCACGTTCTGTCCCAATGCCTTCTGCTTGACGGTGTCGGTGAAGGTCTTAGCCACCTTGTAGCTCACGTCAGCGTCGAGTAGAGAGCGGCGCACCTCCTTCAGCGTCTCGGCGACGTTTATCTCCGTTATCTTGCCCTCGCCCTTGAGTATCTTGAACGAGCGCTCCAGCCTTTCGCTTAAGTTCTCAAACATTTTCCCTTGCGTCTTACGGTTTACGGCGGCAAAGGTAAGCAGTTTATGTGAGAAATGCCTAACTTTGCCTGCGAATATGAAGAACGAGAGCAGGAAGGACGAGGGGCTGCGTGCCTTGGGGAGCAAGACGACGTACCGGCAAGACTATGCCCCCGAGGTGCTTGAGACGTTCGAGAACCGCCACCGTGAGAACGACTACTGGGTAGTGCTCCGCTGCCCCGAGTTCACCAGCCTTTGCCCGATAACAGGGCAGCCTGACTTCGCGGAGATAGTCATCCGCTACCTGCCCGATGTGCGGATGGTGGAGAGCAAGAGCCTTAAGCTGTACCTCTTCAGCTACCGCAACCACGGCGACTTCCACGAGGACTGCGTGAACAAGATAATGAAGGACCTCGTCGCCCTGATGCAGCCACGTTACATCGAGGTGGAGGGGCGCTTCCGCCCTCGGGGAGGGATAAGCATCCACCCCTTCGCCAACTACGGGCAGCCCGGCACCAAGTATGAGGAGATGGCTGCCCAGCGGCTGCTTCACTATCAGCTCAACTAAGACTAACCACAGAATACCATGGGCATCAACTACAGGAGGAGGATAAGGCTGTTCCCCGGCGTTACCCTTAACATCAGCAAGCGGGGCATAAGCACCACCGTCGGCAAGAAGGGGATGAGCGTGAACGTCGGCAGCAAGGGGGCTTACCTCAACACGGGGCTGCCCGGCACGGGCGTCTACAGCAGGAAGAAGCTTTCGGGCGCGGGCAGCGGCAGTCAGCAGAGTACGGGAGGCTGCCTCCCGGGCGTAGGCTGCTGGTCGGCAGTGGCCTTGTTCATCGGCATCCTCGTCATACTGTACGCCCTCATCCTCATGGGCAGCGGCGTGGACGGACCGCTCCCCCTTGTCCTCACCATCGGCATACTGCTCACGCTGCCCTTCTTCGTCAGTCTCATCAGCCACGGCTCAGGGTCATCGGCCGCCGAGGACATCCCCGACCCCCTCTTCCAGCAGATAGTCCTGGCCGTGGACGAGCTCTTCGAGTTCCTGCGCTCGCTGGCGAGGAAGCGCAAGCTGCTTGGCTCGATAGGCATCAACGTCGCAAGCACTGGCAAGTCCATCACGGGCAGGGACAGGGGCTACTCCATCGACATAAGGATCGCCGTCCCAGCCCATACTGACCTGCTGAGGGTGTACAAGGGTCTCGGCTACGATGTCCATAGTAACACCGCCGAGAGCGTCGCCCTTGCCCTTTTCTCCATCCGGATGTTGAGGGTCAGCAAGGGGTTAGGGGAGGTGACTGAGCAGATGCTCCGTGGGAAGTTCTGGGAGGCAGCGCAGGGTGTCATCGAATCCACCGAATGCTACAAGTACGAGGGAGCGGACGACGTGCTCATCCTTGCGGATACACTCGAGAAGGCGGACGTCGACAAGAGCCTCGCGCCGCGGTACCTGACCCTCCTGCGCAACCTCTCGTCACTGCTCGCGCAGGTGAGCCCGGAGGCGACGCCCGAGGAGACAGCCTACCTCGACAGCTTGCAGCGGCAGATCGACGCGCTCTCAGGCGAAGGGGAGCAGCAGCCGCCAACCGAGGGTTGAGGGCACGACCCACCGTGGGTTGTCACGAAAACCAGCCGCTCCTTCTTGCAAGAACCAGCCGCTCCTCTTTGTAACAACCAGCCGCTCCTTCTTGCAACAACCAGCCGCTCCTTTTTGGCAAAGGGTACGGGTGGATATTTCCCTGTTTCATGGTGGCTTTTTCCGTCCCCTTGCTGTGCGTATTCAAATATTCCCTACCTTTTCGTCAATGTTCTAATATCGCACGAAAATATCACAGCTATGAGTATCAATTTCAGAAAGAGAATGAAGCTGCTACCCCGGCATCACCCTTAACTTCAGCAAGCGAGGTGTAAGCACCACCTTTGGCAAGAAGGGGATGCTTCTGGTTTAACGGGGGCTGCTGGTCGGCATTGGGATGGACGGCACTGGAGACGCGGAGCTCGACTCCTCCCTCGCGATGCGGGTAGGAGGGTCGATGTTCTCGGTGGGCGCAGTGATGCTGCTCTTGAGGCTTGTGCTGAGAGGCGGCTCAGGCGCACGTGGCGGGTCAAAAATTCCAGGCAATTAAGACCACAACCATTAAAGGGTTACGCCAACAACCCCTAAGGGTCTTCCGCGGCTCTTACTATATATATTAAGGAATGTCAGCTTAGGCTCTCGAAGTAGCTCTCAAGGGCTTCTTTCGCCGAGCCGTCCCCGCCCCGGAGGTCTTGGATGAGCCGTCCCCGCTCCATAAGGGCTATGCGCTGGCTGATGTCGACGGTATGCTGGAGGTTGTGGCTGCTCACGAGGATGGTTGCCCGCCTGTCGCGGTTATACTCCACGAGCAGTCGCTTCAGGGCGATCTGGCTGCCGGGGTCGAGGAAGTTGAACGGCTCGTCGAGGATGAGCACGCTGGGTCTTTGCAGGAGCGCTGCCACGATGCCTACCTTCTGCTTCAGTCCCGACGAGAGGTCGCGGATGTACTTGCCCTCGTCCTCAATCTCCGCCTTGGTGAAGGGTCGCAAGAGGCGCAGCTGTTCACTTAAGTCGCTGTCACTTATGCCCGAGACCCGCGCCACAAAGCGGAAGAACTCCATCGGGGTTAGGTAGTCGATGAGGAAGCTCTCGTCGAGGAACGCTCCCACGTCTCCCTTCCACGCCTCTGAGCGTGCCACGTCGGTGCCGCCGATGGTCACCGTGCCTGTGTCCGGCTTCGACAGGTCGAGCATCAGGCGGAAGAGCGTGCTCTTGCCAGCACCGTTGTTCCCGACAAGGCCGAACAGCGTGCCGCTCTCTATCTCGAAGTGCGGCACGTCGACGGCGGTCTTCTCCCCATACGTCTTCCTGAGCTGGTCAAGTACTATCTTCATCTTCTGTCTTGTGTGTCAAGCGTTACGGGTAGCCCTGAAGCCCTCCATAATGTAGTGGCGGCGCAGCATGAAGCGTCGGTATACGCTGCGTATCCAGAGGCGGTGCGTGGCGATGCCGACTACACCGAGGGCGCTCATAACGAGGTACGCCCCCGTCTGGCCAAGGCACAGCACAAGCAGCCTCTCGGCTCCCAGCGAGCCGAAGAAGACGCAAAGGCTCGCCACCTGCCTCGAGGCTGTGCCTCGCTGTGCGCTGAGCCCCCCGTTGAGGCGCAGCGTGTGGCGGTTGAAGGCAGCCATCTGGAACGTCAGGGGGTAGAGGCAGCCCGCGGTGAAGAGCATGAACGAGAGGCTCATAAGCGGGGGCTGCTTGCCCTGCAGCTCGAGGGGGAGCATCACGAGGGCAGGCAGGAGCAGCAGCGTGCAGTTGAAGTAGTACTTAGCCCTTAGCAGCCACTCCACGCTCTCCCTCCTCACCATCAGACAGTCTATATAGTTGCCCTCGTGGCACATTATGTCCAGCAGCGTCACCGCCCCGAGCACGGCATAGGCGTAGAGGCAGATGAAGGAGGTCATGAAGGCGTTGTCGTACAGGTCGGAGAAGTATTGCACGAGGGCGAGCACCACCATTGTGCCGATGCCAGCGAGGAAGGTGACGCGCGGGTTCTTGTTCCGTAGCCTGAGCCTGAGCTCCAGCTTAAGGTACTCCCCAACGATGCCGAGGCGGCCAAGGGCGCTTAGCCTGCTGTGCGTGTGTTCACCTCCCGTGTCCTCCCTTGCCGTCTCAAGGCGGACCATAGGCAGCTGCACCCTATAGTTGAGCAGATAGCAAAGGGCAGCCGCCACTGCGAGCGACAGCAGGGGCAGGGGCTGCCACAAGGCGCAGCCGTGCAACAGCTCACGGCAGGGCATGACGAGAGGTCTGCCTCCCACGTTTAGCAGCAAGGCTAAGCTGAGGTGCAGGGCAACGGGCAGGAGGCACCATAGCAGACGCTTAAGGCAGAGCGCCCTCACCAGCAGGTAGAACAGACTGTTGCACACGAAGAGCAGCCACCACCCAAGCAGCCAGCCCGCGAAGCCTACCCACCCGAGCAGGGGCAGGACACCTATGACGGCGAACGGCACGAGCAGGAAGCCCCAGAAGAGATTGCCAGGCGAGAGCGCCGCCCGCAAGAGGTGAGTGTGCATGAGGAACGACCGCTTGACTGGCAGCAGGGCGTACTCTCGTGTCCGTTGCGCCGGTGTGTCCTGCAGGACGAAGCGCAGCCAGAAGTCGACGATAAGGATGTAGGGGAACGCCCCGTCGAGCCTGTGCATAGCCGCCACACCGCCTCCCCGCCACTCGAGGGGAAGCGCCACGCCCAGCAGCAGGAGCATTGCGGCGTAGTAGGCGAAGAGGAAGAAGAGGAAGAACTTAGTGAAGCGGTTGCGGGTGAAGAGGGGATGCCTGCGTGAGCGAAGCCTTTCGTTCTGGGCGAGCAGCTTGTAGAGCGCGTAGGCTTTCATCTATGAGATTGCAAGCGTAGCTTGCTTCAAAAAGTGCCGGAGGTACTTAAGATGGATAGCCGTGGGTTGCAACCCACGGAGGAGTTGAGGTAACGCTCCGCCTCTATCGCCGCTATCGCCCCCGAGGAGGCGGCAATCACGGCTTGCCTGTAGCGGGGGTCAGCCACATCCCCGGCGGCGAACACGCCTCCGAGTGAGGTGCGGGTGGTGCCCCACTCTGTCTGGATGAAGCCCTCACCGTCAGTCGGCAGCCATGGAAGGAATGGCTCGCTGTTGGGCTTGTGCCCTATGGCGAGGAAGAAACCATCGATGGGCAGGGTATACTCTCGCTCGTCCTTCTCGCCCTTCCTCTGCACGAGGCGTGCCGCCTCAAGACGCTCCTCTCCAAGGAGTTCAAGGGTGTTATGTTCGAACAGCACCTCTATCTTGGGGTTCTCAAGGATGCGTTGCTGCATTATCCTTGAAGCCCTGAGGAATGGCTTCCGCACTATGACGTAGACCTTCTCGGCAAGCCCTGAGAGGTAGCTGGCTTCCTCGCAGGCTGTGTCTCCTCCCCCTACTACAGCGACGGTCTTGCCACGGTAGAAGAAGCCGTCGCACGTTGCGCAGGCGCTCACTCCCTTCCCCCTTAGGCGGCTCTCGCCCTCAATGCCGAGGTAGCGGGGCGATGCCCCCGTGGCGATGATAAGGCTGTCGGCAGAGAGCTCGCCGCCGTCGTCAAGCCAGAGGCGCAGCGGTCGTGCGGAGAGGTCAGTGCGAAGGCAGGTGGCGCTTCGCGTCTCCAGTCCAAGCCTTTCCGCCTGCTCTCGCATATTGTCCATTAGGTCGAAGCCCTCAACGCCCTCGGGGAAGCCGGGGTAGTTGCCTACGAGCGTGGTCTGTGTGAGCTGACCTCCAGGCAGCGTACCTTCGAGCAGAAGTGGGCGCAGCCCTGAGCGCAAGGCATAGATGGCGGCTGTGTAGCCCGCCGGTCCTGCGCCTATGATGATTAGCCTTAGGTGTTCCATAAGTAAAAGGGTAGCTATCGTAAGTCCACTACAAGGGCGTTGGGGTAGTCCGCTACGTGGAAGGTGAAGAGGCTGTCGTTGAGCTGCTGGTTCGCCTGTAAGTCGCTCACCACGATGCGTGTCCACTGGTCAGAGCCCTCGCGGAAGCTGAGGCGCACCAGCCGGAAGCCGCTGTCTATCTCAACGAACACCTCCCTCGGGTCGGCGCTCTTGCTGTTTGCGTTCATGAATATCTTGTAGCCCTTCGCCCCGTTGCTCAGGGTGCCCGCCTTCATCTTGTACTTGAACATCCCCGTCTGCTTGTACAGTTGCAGGACGTTGCAGGGGTTAGCCGCACGCTGTTCCTCTTCGGTAGGCTCTGTGAGCGACACCTCACGGTCGCCCGTCTGCATAGTCCACTGACGTGTGCCGTCGAACCAGGCGAGCATCTGGTCGCTCTTTAGGCAGAAGCGTTTGCCCTTGATGCTAAGGGTGCCGCTCGTCGAGCCCTGCTCCGTCTTGCCAGAGAGCGAGGTGAGCGTGAACTTGAGGGTAGTGCCGCTTGTAGAGAAGATGTGCGAGTAGGCTTTGTCCATCACATCCTGTGCTGTGAGGTCTTGCGCCCGTGCCTCCGTGGAGAAGCATAGGGCGAGGAGAGCTGCCGTTATATAATAGGAAAGGGCCATCGTGCTACCTTAGGTTGCTGAGTATGTAGTCTAAGTCCGCGTCGCTGTGGCACAGCACCTCGCGGGGCTTGCTGCCCCTTGCCGGACCCACGATGCCCGCCTTCTCCAGCTGGTCCATCAGTCTGCCAGCGCGGTTGTAGCCCACGGAGAACTCACGCTGTATACGGCTGGTGCTGCCCTCCTGACTGCCTACTATGAGGCGAGCCACCTTCTCGAACATCGGGTCAATCGGTCCAACGTCTGCACTCTCCTTGCCGCCCGCGTCATCAGTGTCCTCCACCACCTCAGGCAGCAGGAAAGGGTGAGGGTAGCTCTGTTGCGAGGCTATATAGTTGCAGATGCTCTCCACCTCGGGCGTGTCCACAAAGGCGCACTGTACACGCACGGGCTCGTTGCCTGCGAGGAAGAGCATGTCTCCCTTGCCCACCAGTCGGTTAGCCCCGGGACGGTCGAGGATGATGCGAGACTCAATCATCTGCGACACCTTGAACGCCATTCTCGCTGGGAAGTTAGCCCTTATCGCCCCCGTTATGATGTTGGCTGCTGGTCGCTGCGTGGCGATGATCATGTGGATGCCCACCGCCCTTGCGAGCTGCGCTATCCTCGCTATGGGCAGTTCTATCTCCTTGCCCGCGGTCATAATCAGGTCACCGAACTCGTCGATAATCACCACTATGTAAGGCATGAAGCGATGCCCGTTCTCGGGGTTCAGCTGCCTTGCCTTGAACTTGGCGTTGTACTCCTTCACGTTGCGGGCACGAGCGCGCTTAAGCAGGTCGTAGCGTGAGTCCATCTCTTGGCAAAGGCTTCTGAGGGTCTGCACCACCTTCTTCACGTCCGTTATAATCGGCTCGTCGGTGTCCTCCGTCCCTTCCACCTGCGCGAGGAAATGGTTGACGATGGGGTAGTAGACGCTGAACTCCACCTTCTTCGGGTCTACCATCACCAGCTTCAGCTCGGCTGGGTGCTTCTTGTAGAGCAGTGAGGTGATTATGGCGTTCAAGCCCACGCTCTTGCCCTGCCCCGTGGCTCCCGCCACCAGCAAGTGAGGCATCTTGGCAAGGTCAACCATGAATATCTCGTTGGTTATCGTCTTGCCCAGAGCCATTGGCAGTTCGTAGTCCGTCTCCTGAAACTTGCGGCTGTTGATGACACTCTCCATGCTCACCATCTGCGGCTTGGCGTTAGGCACCTCGATGCCCACCGTTCCCTTGCCGGGTATCGGGGCTATGATGCGGATGCCGAGGGCGCAGAGGCGCAAGGCAATCTCGTCCTCAAGATTGCGTATCTTCGAGATGCGGACGCCCGGGGCGGGAGTGACCTCGTAGAGCGTGACGGTGGGCCCCACGGTTGCCTTGATGGCGCTTATCTCCACGCCGAAGTTAGCGAAGAGGCTGAGTATCTGGTCTTTGTTCTTATGCTGCTCGGCGAGATCCACGGAAGTGCCGTGTGTGTCATACTTCTTAAGCAGGTCGATGGTGGGGTAGTGGTAGTTCTCAAGGTCGAGCTTAGGGTCATACGGCTCGAGAGTGCGCTCGTCAGTCAGATTCGCTTGAGGCTCGTCTGTGCCGATGGTTAGCTTGTCTCCGCCAGTTTCCTGCGTGACTTGCGGCTCTTCACCTTCGGGCACCTCTATCTCCATATCTTGAGGGGTGGATGGCAGTTCACGCTCTTCGTCGCCCATTTTGCCAGCCTCCGGCTCGCTGTGGGGAGCGTCGCCTTCCGGCGAGCCAGCGAACTCAATGGTAGTGGCGGTGGCGTGGTCTGCCTCATCGCTCGCTTGCTCCTCTTCTGCCTCAGGCTGTGCGGCTTCGTTGGTCTCGAGTAGTTCTTCGATGGACTTAGCGTTAGCGTGTTTGTCAGCTTGGCGTTTCGCTGCCTCAATGGCACGCCTGATGCTGCGTATGAGCTCGCCGCTGGCATAGAGGATGTACACGAGGGCGGAGATGCAGAGGATTAGGAAAGTGCCTACTGTGCCTATTGTGCTCAGCAGGTACTGCAATGCGCTAATGCCGTGGATGCCGCCCGCGAGGAAGAACGACTTCAACGGGGGAAGCTGCTGAAGCCATGCGCCAGCCACGGAGAGCCACACCATAAGGAAGGCACAGTTGAGGAACCACACCCACAGCCTCACCCTGCCAATGCCCAGTATGCGCACCGAGACCGCAAGCAGGAAGACGGGGATGAGGTAGGAGGCCACGCCGAAGCCGCTCTCGAACATCGTCTGGCTGAGCCACACCCCTATGCCTCCGAGCCAATTGTGAGAAGGCTGCATAGAATTGCCCGCGCCAGCCAGAAGGAAGGAGGTGTAGGCGAGCAGCATTGCGAGGGCGGTGAGGAAGAGTGCGACGGCTATGGCCCAGCGGAAGCCTTCCCAGAAGGTCAGAGCCTCGGTGTCCTTGTGCATCTTGCGGGTTCGTGGTTTGCGCGTCTTAGCCTTTGCCATCGTTTTGATTTATGTGCAAAGTTAAGAAAAAAGGGGGAATTAAACCACGATTGGCGGTGTTTTTTGCCCGGGGGTGTAGGGTTGGCCGTGAATAAAGCAATAGTTTATTGGCGTATTGAATGGCGTTAGAATTATCACTATCTTTGCTGCGTGTTTCAGCACAGCTTGCTCGCATCGCCCCGGCAAGCCCCTTCTCCTGTTGAAGCACCCCGCCGTGGGGGGACGCTCACGCATAGTTAGGCACCCGTCCACGCATAGTTAGGCACCCGTCCACGCATAGTTAGGCACCCGTCCAAGCCTAATTAGGCATCCGTCCGAGCCTAATTAGGCGAAGGCTCACACAGCACTCAGTGTAAGCTCACACAGCACTCTGCGAAGGCTCACGAACGCCGTTGCGTAAGGCCATAGAGCACGCTGCCCTTCCCCGCAGTGTGCTGTGTGTTGCGTATGCGGCGGTGTTTGTCGTGGTTCACACGTCCGAAGAGAGGGGCAGGGAAGGTGCGGCGTTGGCGCGGATTTCACCATTCGAGGTCAATCGTTGGCTCTTCTGCCGTTTGTGCAAGCAGCGAACGGGAAACTTTTGTAAATTCGCGCTGAGTTATGGTTAAGACGTTAAGAGACAAGTTCGAGCGGGAGGCGATAAGCAGCCTGCCGAGGGCCTTGTTCGAGGGCGCGGTGGAGGTTGTTGACAGCGAGGAGGATGCTGAGCGAGCCGTTGAGCGGTTGCTTGCCGAGCCTCTGCTTGGCTTCGACACTGAGACACGACCCTCATTCCGCAAGGGCATACACAATGATGTCGCCCTCTTGCAGGTCGCTTCCCCCGAGCATTGCTATCTGTTCCGCCTCTCGAAGATGGGTCTGCCGCCTTGCCTCGTCCGATTCCTTAGCGCGGAGAGCGGCGTGCGCGTGGCTCTTTCGTGGACAGATGACCTTCACCAGCTGCATAGAAGAGCTGATTTCGAGTGCGCGCCGATGGTTGAGCTTCAGGACTATGCCGCCCAGCTCGGCATTGAGGACAGGAGCTTGCAGAAACTTTACGCCAACATCGTGGGCGGCCAGATATCGAAGAGGCAGCGTCTGTCGAACTGGGAGCGCCCCGTCCTGACCACAGCGCAGCAGCTGTATGCGGCGACGGACGCGTGGGCTTGCGTCGTGCTTTACAGGGAGATAAAGCGGCTGCTCGACACAGGAGAATACGTTTTGATGAAGTGCGACGATGGCAGTGAGGACGTTGAGGCTTAAGCGGGGCAAGGAGGCAAGTCTGCGGCGCTTCCATCCCTGGGTGTTCAGCGGAGCGGTGGCCGACGCGGAAGGCGGCTTGGATGACGGTGATGTGGTGCGTGTGCTCAGCTCAGAGGGTGAGTTCCTTGGCGTCGGGCATTGGCAGCGGGGCTCGATTGCCGTTCGTCTTCTTTCGTTCGATGAAGAGGGGATAGACGCAGACTTCTGGTCAGGTCGCTTGAAGAGAGCCTATGCCATGCGCCTCAGTCTTGGCTTGGCTGAAGCGGGGACGCTCTTCAGGCTTGTCCACGGCGAGGGCGATGGCCTGCCGGGACTGGTGATAGACATATACAACGATATGGCGGTGTGCCAAGCGCACAGCGTGGGGATGCACCGCAGCAGGCGGGAGATTGCAACAGCTCTCACGGCGGTCTTGGGCGAGAGGTTGAGCAGCATATACTATAAGAGTGAGGGCACGCTGGGCGTTGAGGACGAGTTCCTTTGCGGAGGGGGAGAGACGGAGGTGACGGCTACGGAGAACGGACTGCGCTTCGTCATCGATGTGAGGCGGGGGCAGAAGACGGGCTTCTTCATCGACCAGCGTGACAACAGAGCGTTGCTTGAACGCTACGCCAAGGGCAGGAGGTGTCTGAACCTGTTCAGCTATACGGGGGGCTTCAGCGTCTATGCCTTGAGAGGGGGAGCGGCGGAGGTGTGCTCGGTGGACAGCAGCGCGAGGGCGATGGACTTGGCGAGGCGTAACGTGGAGCTTAACACGGGGGACGCTGGGCAGAGACACGTCCCGATGGTCAGCGACGCGTTCGACTTCCTCGACGAGACGGAGACGGGGCGATATGACCTGATGGTGCTCGACCCTCCAGCGTTCGCCAAGCACCTGAGCGGCGTGAGGAGAGCCTTGCACGGCTACACGAAGCTGAACGCCAAGGCTCTCTCGAAGATAGCCTCGGGGGGCATCCTCTTCACCTTCAGTTGCTCGCAGGCGGTCGCTAAGGAGCAGTTCCGCGAGGCGGTGTTCACGGCAGCCGCGCTGGCACGGAGGCGTGTGAGGATACTCCACCAGCTTCATCAGGCTGCCGACCACCCCGTTAACATCTACCACCCCGAGGGCGAGTACCTCAAAGGCTTGGTGCTTTATGTGGAATAGGACTGCCGCCATAGGAATGCGCCTCTCTGTGATGAGCTTCCTTGAGTACGCCGTGTGGGGGGCTTACCTGTGCAGCATGGGCGGTTACCTTGCGAGCGTTGGCTTGGGCGGCGAGATAAGGTGGTTCTACTGCGTGCAAGGGGTGGTCGCCTTGTTTATGCCTGCGCTGGTCGGGGCGGTGGCGGACAGGTGGATGGAGGGGCGGAGCTTGCTTTCGCTCCTGCACGTGCTTTCAGGAGGCTTGATGATGGCTATGTGCTGTTACGGTATGCGAAGCCCCGTCTCTTTCCCTGTGCTTTGGGTGCTGTACGCCTTGAGCGTGGTGTGCTTCCTGCCCACGATAGCCCTCTCTAACGCTGTGTCCTTCGCTGTGCTTGGGCTTGAGGGAAGGGACATAAGGAGCTCGTTCCCGCCCATAAGGGTATGGGGGACGGTGGGCTTCGTCGTCTCGATGTGGGTCGTTGACCTTGCGGGCTGGCAGCTAAGCTCTCTTCAGTTCGGCCTGGGCGGCTTGCTGGGCTTGGTGCTGGCAGCGTATGCGCTTACGCTTCCGAGGTGCAGTCTTGGGAAGGAGCGTAGGCAGACGGGAGCGCTATATATTAAAGGTAAGATGCTGACCTTCCTGCTCTTCTCCATCCTTGTAGGCTTCTGCCTTCACGTCTCCAACGCCTACGCCAGTCCCTTCCTCCTCTCCTTCGGTTTAAGCCACGCCAACCTGCTCATCTCTCTCAGTCAGGTGAGCGAGGCTCTGTGCCTGCTGCTCATACCCCTCTGCTTCAGGCGATGGGGCATCAAGGCGATGGTGCTTATAGCCCTGACGGCTTGGGCGCTGCGCTTCGCCCTTTTCGCCACGGGGAGCGTGTGGCTCTTTGCCTTAAGCATGTTGGTCTACGGCGTGGCGTTCGACTTCTTCAATGTCTGCGGCTCGATGTACGTGGCGGAGCAGGCGGGCGAGCGCAATGGAGGCAGGATGCAGGGCTTGTTCATGCTTGCCACCAGCGGTGCGGGGGCTTCACTCGGGATGTTGGCGGCAGGCTCTGTGGTTAATCATTGGACCGTCAACGAGGGCGGTGTGCAGGCAGCGGCAGAGGGCACGTGGGGCTGGGCGGCTATCTGGCTCGTCTTCGCCCTATACGCAGTCGTCGTTGCCGTTGCTTTCGCATTATTGTTTAGAGCGTGAGGGAGGTGCATTACCTGTACGACCCCGACCTAAGGGGCGAGCTTCCTGAGGAGGAGGCTCGCCACGCCCTGCGTGTCTTGCGCCTCGGGGAGGGCGACGAGATAAGGCTCGTCGACGGCAAAGGCGGACTATACGAGGCGGAGATAACGGAGGCAAGGGGGCGAAGGGTGTCGTATAAGGTGCTGACCGAGGAGCACACGGAGCCTTTGCGGCAAGGCAGGCTGCATCTGGCGGTAGCGCCCACAAAGAACTCGGAGAGGATGGAGTGGCTGGTGGAGAAGGCCACGGAGATAGGCTTCGACGAGCTGACCTTCCTGCTTTGCCGCCACTCCGAGCGAAGGACGCTGAATATGGAGAGGCTCGAGAGGATAGTGGTTGCCGCCATGAAGCAGAGCCAGAAGGCGTGGAAGCCGCGGCTTAATCCCTTGATGGACTTCAGCGAGTTCTTGCAGGGTGAGAGGGTAGGAGGGAAGTACATCTGCCACTGCCACGAGGGTCTTTCCCTCAAGCCTCACCTGCTTGAGGTTTTGAGGGCGGGCGAGGACGCTACGGTGCTCGTAGGTCCAGAGGGGGACTTCTCCTTGGAGGAGGTGCAAGAGGCAGAGCGACGCGGCTACGTCGGCGTGAGCCTCGGGCGGAGCAGGCTGCGGACGGAGACGGCAGCCTTGGCGGCTCTGCTTTGGATGTCCTGCCCCTACCAGCCGCAAGACGTAGCCCTACGAGTTGCGAAGGGTAGCAAGAGAGAGTATAATATATAAAGGTGAATATGAGAAGGAAGTGGTATTACGTTGGTGGCGGCTGTGCCGCTGTGGCTGCCGTGTGCTTGGTGCTTTGGCTGTGCCTGCGCCCTCGGGGAGGGGACTGCTCCTCGGCGTTGCCCAAGGAGGCGACGCTTGTGGCGAGGATTGACCTCAGGGGGCTGCTCGAGCAAGGAGGCATTAGCGAGAAGGGCTTGCCACTGATGGCGGACAAGGAGCTTGCTACGGGGGGTATTGACCTCTGTCGCCCCTCGTACGGCTTCGTGTGCCGAGGCTACTGCGGGGCGGTCGTCCCTCTGAGCGACAGGGACGCCTTCCTCAGGCAGACGGCCGAGCTTCACGGCAAGGTCTCGAGGCAGGGAGGCTTGCGCTGGACGGTGTTCGGGGGCAGCTGGCTGGTGGCGTTGGACAGGGAGAAGCTCGTCGCCATAGGTCCCGCCACGACGCAGGAGCAAGAGGGGCTGCGTGAGCTGCTCGCCAGCTGCATGAGGCAGAAGAGCACCGAAGTGGATGGGGAGCTGCTTAAGGCTCTCGGGCAGAGGCAGGAGCCTGTCTGCTTCGCAACCAACGGGGAGATGCTGCCAGAGAGCCTGACCGCTTGCCTCAAGGCAGCCTTGCCCGAGGGCGTGACGCTCGGCGACTTCGCCCTTAGCGCAGGCTTGCGGGCGGAGGACGGAGCCTTGACCCTTAGGCTCAACGTGGACGGCAGAAGCAAGAAGGCGAGGGCGTTCCTCACCGAGCTCGACAGCGTGCTGCGCCCTATTGACACCTATATGCCCGCCTGCGAGCAGCCTTTTCTGCACCTTGAGGCGGGGCTTAGCGGGGAGAGGCTGCTGGAGCTGCTGCGAGGCAACCCGAGGACACGCACCGCCCTCTTGGCAGCCAACATGGCGGTGGACTTGGACATGGCGGTGAAGAGCATTGATGGAGACATCTCGCTCACGATGCCCACGTTCGCCCTCTTCGAGGCGCAGGTGGCGGTGCAGGCGGAGCTGAGGGACAGCGCCTTTATGGGCAACATCAAGGACTGGACGGGCTTGAAGATAGTCCCCGCCCGCAACGACTTCTACCTCTGCTCCTACCGTGGCGCGGCTTGCTACTTCGGCTTGCTCGGGGGCAGGCTCGTCGTTACCAACGCCGAGAGGTATACCCTCGCCCCCGCCTTAGCCTCGCCCTTGCCCAAGGAGGCGCAAGGGCAAAAGGTGTACGCAGCCTTGGACTTCTCGGGCATCTCCGAGCTGCTCACCTTCCTGCCCGGGCAGAGAAGCCTTAGCAAGATAGAGACGCTGACGCTTAGCTCCAAGGACGTGCGGGAGTGGACACTGACGCTGAGGGCTGGGCAAGGCGAGGACTTGCTGCGCTATCTCTTAAAGGGGGAGTGAGGCGATGGAGAGGCTTCTGCAACTGTTCGAGGCTTACACAGGCAAGCCCGCCCTCTCCCATAAGGCTCTGAACGAGGGCGGGGGGAGCAACCGAAGGTACTACAGGCTCGAGGCGGAAGGCGTCTCGCTTGTGGGAGTGATAGGCTCTGACGTGGAGGAGAACGCCGCCTTCATCTATCTCTCACGGCACTTCCTCTCGAAGGGCTTGCCCGTGCCTCGGGTGCTCGCACGGGACGAGACGGGGCTGCGCTACCTTCAGGACGACCTTGGCGACCTCACGCTCTACGACGCACTGGCCAAGGGCAGGGCGAGCGGCGACTACTCCGAGGAGGAGAAGGCTCTGCTCCGCAAGGCGATGGAGCTGCTGCCACGGGTGCAGATGCTGGGGGGCGAGGGCTTGGACTACTCAAGGTGCTACCCGCAGGCGGCGCTGGACGAGACGAGCGTGATGTTCGACCTCAACTACTTCAAGTACTGCTTCCTAAAGACCTCGGGGCTCGAGTTCAACGAGCTACGCCTCGAAGAGGACTTCCGCAGGCTGGCGAAGGACATCACCGCCGAGTGCCCGCTCCAAAGCCACTCGGGCACGTTTATGTACCGCGACTACCAGGCGCGCAACATCATGCTTAGCCCCTCGGGGGAGCTTGCTTTGATAGATTATCAAGGCGGCAGGCGGGGACCCTTGCAGTACGACGTGGCGAGCTTCCTCTTTCAAGCCTCGGCACGATACTCGGACGAGCTTAGGGAGGAGCTGCTCGAGGTCTACCTCAAGAGCCTCTCCAAGCAACCGAGGGTTGAAACCCACGGCTATCCCTCCGAAGCACCTCCGGCGCTTTTTGAGGCAGCCTTCCGCCAGCGCCTGCGCCTCTTCGTCCTCTTCCGCCTGCTTCAGGTGCTGGGGGCTTACGGCTTCCGTGGGCGCTTCGAGCGCAAGCAGTACTTCCTCCTTAGCATCCCTCCCGCCCTCGAGAGCCTGCGCTCGCTGCTTAAGCGTGGGGCATGCCCTTACCCCTACCTCGCCGAGCTGCTTACCCAGCTCTCTGCGGATAAACCCCAGGCAAAGCCCGACGACGGCTTGACGGTGCGCATAACCAGCTTCTCTTATAAGAAGGGAATACCGACGGATGATAGCGGACACGGCGGAGGCTACGTCTTCGACTGCCGAGGGACGCACAACCCCGCGAAGCTCCCACAATACCAACATCTCACGGGCCTGGACGAGCCTGTCATCCGCTTCCTCGAGCAGGACGGGGAGATGCCGCGCCTGCTCGAGCCAGTCTTCCAGCTTGCCGACGCTCACGTTGAGCGTTACCTCGAGCGGGGCTTCACCAGCCTCTCCTTCTCGTTCGGCTGCACGGGCGGGCAGCACCGCAGCGTATACGCCGCCCAGCGCCTTGCCGAGCATCTCAACCGCAAGTACGGCATCCGCGTGGAGCTTCTGCACCGAGAGCAAGGCTTGCACAACGTCCTTCAGCCCGAGAGGCGCACCGCCATGGTCCTCGCCGCGGGTCTCGGCACGCGTCTGCTCCCACTGACGCTCACCCGCCCCAAGGCTCTCGTCGAGGTAGGCGGCAAGCCCCTCATAGAGATTGTCACAGGCAAGCTCCGCCGCGCAGGCTTCCGTGACATCGTGGTCAACACCCACCACCTCGCCCCCATGCTCGAGCGTTGGCTCCAGGGGAGGCAAGGCTTCAAGGTAAGCCGCGAAGAGCCGCGGCTGCTCGGCACTGGCGGAGCCGTCCGTCAAGCCATCCCCCTCTTCGGACGAGCCGAGAGGGTGCTCTTCCACAACGTCGACATACTCTCCGACGCCTCGCTCACCCGCTTCTGGCAGGCGGGCGAAGGGGCGGACGCGACGCTCCTCGTCAGCCAACGCAAGACACGCCGCTACCTGCTCCTCAGCCAAGACCTCCGCCTCCGGGGATGGACGGACAGCGAGACGGGAGAGCTTCGCACGCCTTATCCCGACCTCCAGCCCGGGCAATGCCTGAGGCTCGCCTTCAGCGGCATACACCAGATGAGGCGCGCGCTTTGGCAGGAGATGGCGGACTGGCCCGAGAGCTTCAGCGTCATCGACTTCTACCTCCAACGCTGCCAACGCTTTGTCATCAAAGGCTACATCCAGCCCGACCTCAAGCTGCTCGACGCGGGAAAACACGAGGCGCTCCAACAAGCCGAACGCTTCCTCTCACGTTAAGCCTGTATAGCACCCTTCGTGGCGACTGTATAACACCCTTGAGACAACCCCTCGCAAGGGGCTCGACTGAACCCCTCGCAAGGGGCTCGACCGGACCCCTCGCAAGGGGTTCCCTGGCGACTCATATACAGTCGCAACGGCTCCCCAAGGCTGGGGACAAAAATAGTCAGCCCGTGGCCGCCGCGGAGCTTGTATTATACTTAACTTCGCGCTTGCCCCGCCAACGCCGCGGCGAGGGTATCGGAATCGATGAAGCACTACGTGCCACTAAGTTTGCATCTCCCCATCCCAAACCCTTCCCCAGGAAAGGGCTTAGTCGCTTCGCTCCGAACACACTATCGCAACAATCCCCTAAGGCTATGCCTCACGGTGGCGCTGCTTGCACTGGCATCGCTCTCAGCGGCTCAGCAGAGGCACGCCCTCGTGATAGGTCTTGGCGAGCAGCAGGACGAGGCTTGGGGCAAGGTGAACGGCGACCGCGACGTCCCCCTCGTCAGAGGCATGCTCCAAGAGGCTGGCTTCGGGGACATCGCCGAGCTGGTTAACGCCCAAGCCACCAAGGAGGGCATAGTGAAGGCGATGGAGGCTCTCTGCGGGAGGTGCAAGCGGGGGGACATCGTCTACGTGCACTTCTCGGGGCACGGGCAGCAGATGACTGACCTCGACGGCGACGAGGCGGACGGCCTTGACGAGACGTGGGTGCCCTACGACGCCTGCCGCAAGCCCTGCGAGCAGGACCAAGGGGAGAGGCATCTCAGCGACGACGAGGTGTACCTGCTGCTCTCCTCTATAAGGAAGGCAATAGGCGAGGAGGGGAAGCTGCTGGTGGTGATAGACGCCTGCCACAGCGGCGACGCTTCCCGTGGCCAGGAGCAGGACGACGGGGCTGCGGTGAGAGGGGCGTGGGAGGTGTTCCGCTTAGACCAAGGCGGCACGGTAGCCAAGACCCTCGGGCAAAGGCAGGAGCAGTGGGTGACGGTGAGCGCCTGCAAGAGCTACCAGAACAACGAGGAGCTCAGGGGCAAGAGGGTAGGGAAGCTCACCTACGCCCTCTCGGAGCTTGCCAAGGGAGGCAAGAGGAGCAACGAGGAGGTGGAGGCGCGGCTGCAAGCCTTCATGCAGGACAATCCCGGCAGGCTGCCCCAGACCCCCGAGGTCACGGGCTTGAAGGGAGAGATGAACATCACGGACGTTATATGTAACTGAAGATGCCTAAGTCAATTTCATTCTGGCCTAAGCACGCCTACGAGGGGGAGACGGTGTACACGGACACGGAGTACGTCAACGGTCTCCTCAAGGACGAGAAGGTGCAGGCTGCCCTCTACAAGAACTGGCGAAGCTACTTCGAGGAGCACGCGGGCGGCGTGTTCTTCAACCTTGGGGGAAGGGAGAGGGACATCGTGCAAGACACCTTCGTCATCCTCTGGAAGAAGGTGCAGCACGGGCAGATAAGCGTAAAGGAGGGAAGGCTGTGCGGCAGGGGAGGCAAGCCCTTCACCAGCACCTTGTCTACCTATATGATGGCTATAGCCAAGCGCAACAACCTGGAGAACGTGAAGCAGACGACGGGCAACCTCTCCCTCGACGAGACGATAGCCAAGGAGACCGCCGACGAGCAGGAGGACACGAAGATGAAGCTGAGGGAGATAGTGGCGAGCCTGCTGGTGACGATGTCCCCCGTCTGCAAGCAGATACTCACCCTCTTCTATTACAACGGCCTCAGGCTCGACGAGATAATGTGGCGTCTGAACTCTTACCGCAGCAAGGACGCTCTGAAGACACAGAAGAACAAGTGCCTCAACCGCCTCCGCAAGCTTGCCACTGAGCAATACAATAAGCAGCTATGAACACGGACTATCAGGACTACATAGACGACTACCTGCTCGGACGTATGACCGACGAGCAGAAGGCGCGCTTCGAGGCTATGCTCGACGAGGACACGGAGCTGCGTGAGAGCCTGCGGCTGACGAGGATGGTGAGCGAGGAGCTGCGGACTGAGATGGAGCTGAGGGAGAGGATGCGAAGGTGGGACAGAGAGGCTGCCCCAAGGAGGAAGAGGCGCAGGCGGTGGCAGTGGCTGGGGGGCATAGCCGCCGTGCTTGTGGTAGGCTTAGTTATAAGCACCCTCGTGGTGGGAAGGAGGGGAAGCGTCAGCGCCCCCGAGCCTGAGGCTGCCCTGAGGGGAAGCGACGACCTCGAGGAGATAAGGCTCTTGATGGAGGCAGGCAAGTGGGAGGAGGCACTGGCGCAGATTGACTTGGGATTGCTTGAGGCAAGGGACGGGCTCGAGAACGTATGCGCTGCCGAAGGGGAGGAGGAAGACTACGCAAGGGAGGAGTGCAAGCTTCGCCTGAGCCTGCTTTCGTGGCTAAGGGTGCAGGCACTGCTCGGGCTGGGCAGGAGGGACGAGGCGCTTCAGCTGCTCGACAGCCTACGCACGAGCGACGACGAGGATGCCCCGAGGGCTGATTCCATATACCTTTATATAAAGGCTAACCAATAACCAATGATATGAGAAGCATAAGGATCATCGCCGCCATAGCCTTGGCGGCATTGCTCTCGCTCCCAGCCTTCGGGCAGATACAGGAGACTATGAACAACGCCTTCGCCCTGAGCAAGGCGAAGCAGTACACCGAGGCTGCCGATGCCTTCCGCTCCGTGAGGGAGGCGACCAGCCACAAGCGCACTGCCGACGAGCGCACGCTCTTCGGCATCAGCAGCCTTATGCTAAGCACGTGCTGCTACCACTCCAACCAGTACGAGGAGGGATACCTCGTGGCTAAAGCCTTGCTCACGGACGTGCCCGAGGGGGTGGACAAGGCGACGGTGGTGCAGTACTACGAGCTTAACGGCTACTGTGTCGCCCTCGACCTGATGAAGAACGAGAGCAGGAGGTACGACGAGGCGAGGCAGCTGCTCGAGGAACTGCTGCCCCTCGCCGACGCTGATATGCAGGAGCGCATAGCCAAGCGGCTGCCCTTGGCTTGGTATATGCAGGGGAGTACGCTGAGCATTGGGCTTAGTGACAGCGAGGCGCTGGAGTGCTTCCTTAAGGCGGCGAAGGGCTTCCACGAGATAGGAGACACGGAGGACGAGCTGTCTGCCTTGGCGAGGATAGCAAGCATTAAGAGGAGCCAGAACGACTTCGGCGGGGCGCTTGAGGCTTATCGTCAAGGGGCTTCGTTAGCCTCCTCGACGGGCAGCGCTGAGAAGCTTATGACGATGCTCGATGGTATGAGCGACGTGTACTCCTCGCTGTGCAGCGCCGAGGGGATGGCTGCCGTTGAGAGTGAGATGGACTCAGTGGCAAGGGCTAACACGGGCAACGCCAAGCTTCAGTACGCCTATAATAAAAGGAAGGGCGACGAGGCTCGAGGGCAGGGGCAGCTCCAGCTTGCGGAGCTGTGGTACCGCAAGAACGACGCTCTCGCCCCCGAGGCTGACATGGAAGGCGTGCAGACGATAGCTCTCAGAGACCTCTACCAGCAGATGGGGCAGTATGACCTTGCCCTCCGCTATGCCGAGGAGGACGTGAGGCGGATGGAAGGCGTAAGCTTGGAGAAGCCCACGGCTGTGGCTCTCGCTTACTCCGACGTGGCTTACATCTACCGTCTGATGGGGGACAGCCTCAACTGCTTCAGGACCTTGGACAAGATGTTCGGCTACCTTAACGAGATTGACGAGCCTCGAACGCAGCACGTGCTTTACGACGCTCGGGGGCTGGCTTACGCCTACTTCAAGAACTACGAGGCGGCGTTGAAGGACTATCAGAAGGGCGACGCTATTATGGCAACGAAGTACGGGGAGGACGACGGCGACCGCGTCACCCTGCTTGCCCTTATGGGCGGAGCGCAGGGCAAGCTGGGCAACTACGAGGAGTCGAGGGAGCTTTACGTCAAGTACGCCCAGCGGGTGAAGGCGGTGTACGGGGAGAACAGCATAAGCTACGTCTGCGCCCTCTACTACCTTGCCAACGCCGAGGCCTTGGCTGGCGACTTGGAGAGGGGAAGCCAAGACTACGAGACGGCCATCGCCTTGCTGAGGGGCGTAGTCAAGAGCCAGCTGCCTTACACCACCCCCGCCGAGAGGGAGGCGCTCTGGGCTAACTTCACCGACATGCTCTCCTCTATGGCGCCCTTCGCCCTCGAGATGGGGGCTACCAACGACAGCTTCACACGCTCCTGCTACGACGCCCTCGTGCTGCTCAAGGCGTTCCTCTTGGAGACGGAGCGCACCGCCTACGACATCATCAAGCGAAGCGGAACGGAGGCTGACCTCGAGGCGTTCCAGGAGGCGGCGGCACTCGAGAGCCGCATCAAGGACTTGCAGAAGAGCTACAGCGACAACGCCGACGAGATACTCACGCTCTCCCAAGAGCTCGAGCAGAAGAACAAGGCACTCGCCGCACGCTGTAGGGCTTACGGCGACATCACCTCCCCGATGGACGTGGACTACTCTCAGGTCAGGGAGGCTCTCCGCGAGGGCGACGTGCTGATAGACTTCACGGACTACGTCTCGGAGACCAGAGGCAGGAAGTACGCCGCCTTCGTCGTAAGCCCGGGGCAGGAGTACCCACGGCTGCTCCCCCTCTTCGCCGAGGCGCAGATAGACTCGCTCGGGGCGAGGAAGCCTGACAACTACTACCTCGAGCCCGTCGCCTCCAGCCTGCGCCAGCTCCTGTGGCAGCCCCTCGAGCCTTACGCCACGGAGGGCAAGACGGTCTACTACGTGCCATCGCAGCTGCTCTTCAACGTCGCCCTCGAGGCCATCCCGCTTGAGGACGGCAGCATCCTCGGCGACCACTACAACTTCGTGCGCCTCTCGTCTGCACGTGAGGTGGCTCGCTACGGGCAGAGCCTCGCCTTGACGAGGGGAGGGGAGAGGGCAGTGCTCTACGGAGGCTTGCACTACGACGTTGACGCGCAGGAGATGGCTCGGGAGGCCGCCAAGTACGACCTCAGCCCTCTTCTGGCTATGCGCGGGGCAGCGGGCGGCGGCACGAAGCCCTTCGAAGACCTCTCAGGCACGAAGGCGGAGATAGAGGAGGTCGGCAGGATACTCACCGAGGGGAGCGTCGAGGTGACCACCTACAGCGGGGCGGACGGCACGGCGGAGTCGTTCCTCAGCCTCGACGGCCAAGCCCCCGCCATCCTGCACCTTGCGACGCACGGCTTCTACTACACCCCTCAGGCTGCCCAGAGCGTTGACTACCTTAAGGGGCAGACGGACGCGATGCGGCTCTCGGGACTTGTCTTCAGCGGAGGCAACGCCGCATGGCTCGGCAAGGAGCTGCCCGAGGGCGTGCTGGGAGGCATACTGACAGCCGACGACATCTCCCGCCTCGACCTTCAGGGTGCGGAGCTCGTGGTGCTATCCGCCTGCCAGACCGGGCAAGGCGAGGCGACCTCCGAGGGCTTGTACGGCCTTCAGCGAGCCTTCAAGAAGGCGGGGGCAAGGGCGATGGTGATGACGCTCTGGAGCGTGAGCGACCAGGTGACAAGGGAGTTCATGGCGGCGTTCCATCGCCAGTTGACCTCCGACGGCACGTGGGACAAGCGCCGGGCGTTCGAGGCTGCCCGAGCCCTCGTTAGGCAGAAGTACCCCGAGCCGTTCTACTGGGCGCCCTTCGTGATGCTCGACTGAGGCGGCTGCGACTCGTAGGGCTACAGCCCGAAACTCCTTCATTGGACAAGTCGTGGTTCCTTCATTGGACAAGTTCCAACTTGTGTATTGGACAAGTTGGAAGAGTTCCGTCGGAGGAGTTGCAAGAGTTCCGTCGGAGGAGTTGCAAGAGTTCCGTCGGAGGAGTTGGAAGAGGTCAGGCGAACGGGTTTTGGTCCGTCGTACGTCTCGTTGAGGCTTCTAAGCTCGAGGCTTTGCGGTCGCTAAGACTGGGCGGGTTCAGACCTCTCTCTACAGATAGTCCCTCAGCTGCTCCTTCCCTTGGCTAAGCCTGAGGCGTGTGGCTGCCTTCTCCTTTATCTGCCTGACGCGCTCGCGGGTGAGCGCAAGCGTCAGGCTTATCTCGTCGAGAGACATTGGCTTGCAGCCTATTCCGTAGTAGAGCCTCAAGACCCTTTGCTCCCGCTCGGGCAGCGTGGAGAGCACCGCGTCCACTTCCCGCTGGAGCGACTCGCGCTCGAGCCTTTGGTCGGTGGCTGGCTGGTCGCGGTTGGGCAAAAGCTCTGAGAGCGTTGTGTCCTCGCCGTTGGGCAGAGGTGAGTCGATGCTGGCGTGCCTGAGGTTCACTCCCAAGAGCTGCGTCACCCGCTCGGGCGGCATCTCGAGGGCCTCGCCAATCTGGTAGACCGACGGTGTGTGCTCATTCAGCTGCTCGAACTCGGCTATGTACTGGTATATCTTGTGCTGCTCCCCGAGCTTGTTCAGTGGCACTCGCACCATCCGCCCGTGGTCGGCAATGGCCTGCATGATGCTCTGCCTTACCCACCACACGGCGTAGGATATGAACTTGAAGCCTCTGGTCTCGTCGAAGCGCTCGGCGGCCTTCAACAGTCCCACGTTGCCCTCGCTGATGAGGTCCATGAGGTCCATGCCTTGCGAGGGGTATTGCTTGGCGACGGAGACGACGAAGCGCAGGTTGCTGTTCACCATCTTGTCCCTCGCGTCTGTGTCCCCCAGGTGTATGCGCCGGGCAAGCTCGGTCTCCTCGTCGGGCGAGAGCAGGGGGTAGCGGTCGATCTCGCGGAGATATGCGTTCACGCTCTGAGTGTCCCTGAGCGTTATGCTTGGGTTCATCTTGATTTGTCGCATTGCCATTGTGTCAGGGTGGTTTAAGGGTTGTTCTTTAGATGCAAATGTAAGGCTTAATATGGGTTCGCTTGAAGCTCGTCGCTGACTAATTGACCTGCTTTATTCCCACTCGATGGTCGCCGGGGGCTTGGAGGAGATGTCGTAGCACACCCGGTTGACGCCCCTCACCTTGTTGATGATGTCGTTGGAGACGCGGGCGAGGAAGTCTTGGGGCAGGCGCGCCCAGTCGGCTGTCATGGCGTCGGTGCTGGTCACCGCCCGCAGTGCCACGGGCCACTCGTACGTCCTCTCGTCGCCCATCACGCCCACGCTGCGGATGTCGCTCAAGAGTATCGCTCCCGCCTGCCACACTTGGTCGTAGAGCGCGACGCCGTCCTGCTTGTACGAGCGAAGGGCCCGGATGAAGATGTCGTCCGCCTCCTGAAGCACCCGTATCTTCTCCCTCGTGACGCTCCCGAGGATGCGCACGGCAAGCCCCGGTCCAGGGAAGGGGTGGCGGGTGATGAGATGCTCGGGCATTCCCAGCTGCCGCCCGACGCGCCTTACCTCGTCCTTGAACAGCCACTTGAGGGGCTCTGAGAGCCTGAGGTTCATCTCCTTTGGCAGCCCGCCGACGTTGTGGTGGCTCTTTATGACCTTGCCCGTTATGTTGAGGCTCTCGATGCGGTCGGGGTAGATGGTGCCTTGCGCAAGCCACTTGGCGTCCCCTATCTTCCTTGCCTCCTCTGTGAACACCTCGACGAAGTCCCGCCCGATTATCTTGCGCTTACGCTCAGGCTCGCTGACGCCCTCGAGGTCGCTTAGGAACTTCTCGCTCGCGTCCACGCCTATGACGTTCAGACCGAGGCACTCGTAGTCTCGCATCACGCTGGTGAACTCGTCCTTTCGCAGCATGCCGTGGTCTACGAAGATGCACGTGAGCTGCCTCCCTATGGCTCGGTTAAGCAGCACCGCGGAGACTGAGCTGTCCACACCGCCCGAAAGCCCGAGGATGACCCTGTCCTCGCCTATCTCGGAGCGCAGCTGAGCGACGGTGGTCTCGATGTAATTGGCAGCCGACCAGTCTTGCCTGCCCCCGCAGACACTGACCACGAAGTTGCGCAGGAGACGGCTTCCCTCCTCTGTGTGGAAGACCTCAGGGTGGAACTGCACGCCCCATACGGGCATGTCGTCTGCCGCGAAGGCTGCGTTCCTGACGCGGGCGGTGCTTGCAATGGCGTGGAACTTAGGCGGCAGGGAGGTTATCGTGTCCCCGTGGCTCATCCACACCTGACTGCCTGTATGGAAGCCTTGGAAGAGTGGGTTGGCGGTGTCGATGACGGAGAGGTTAGCCCGCCCGTACTCTCGGCTCGCGGCGGGCTCGACCGTGCCTCCAAGCTCGTGGCTGATGTATTGCGCCCCGTAGCAGATGCCAAGCACGGGCAGTTTGCCGAGCAGCTGCCCGAGGTCCATGCGGAAAGCCTGAGGGTCGCAGACGCTCAGAGGGCTGCCCGAGAGTATCACGCCAATAACGTCAGGGTCGTCGGCGGGGAACTTATTATAAGGAAGTATCTCGCAGAAGGTGTCGAGCTCCCTGAGGCGACGTGCGATAAGCTGCGTCGTCTGGCTCCCGAAGTCGAGGATGATTATCTTTTGCTGCACCTTTAGAACCTGTAGCCCAGGGTGATGCTGATGCAGAAGTTCTTGAGCTTGTCAGCGTTGTACTGATATTCTGTCCCGAAAGCATCGCGATACTCTCCACGGAGCATATCCGTCAAGCCCCAGTCGCAGCCCACGTTAACTGAATAGTGCTTCAGGTATTCCGCTCCGACACGGAAGCCGATGCCCGTGTCGAAACGCTGGAAGCCCCAGCAAGCCATGTCGGCGTCCCCATTCTCCTTGAATGTGGCGTATTTGAAATTGGCTGTGTTGGCAGGGTAGCCTTCACGTTCTGTGTCGAACCGGTTGTGTCCTGCCACGCCAATCGCGAAGTATGGACCGAACTCACCGAAGATTCCCCAGTCGTCGCTGAAGTTGTAACGGAAGCCCACGTGGATGGGGATGGAGATGTAATGCTCGGTTACCTTGTGGGTTCCGGGGTACGGCACATTGTCTTCCTCGTCGTCAAAACGGCTTGGGTACTCCAGACCTTTCCGCTTTCCTCCTTTTTGCGTCCACTCCAGACCAAGGCTGATGTAGGTTCCGTGTGCGTCGGGCAGATAATACTCGCCTTTTATCGCGATGTCCACACCCGCTTTGTTGTTCATCTTGAAGCTGGTGCCGTCGATGATGTCGAAATAGCCGTGTATCTTTGACACATTCATCCCGAACTGTGCCTGCCACGAAAGCCCTTCCTCAGGCTCATGGTCGAGGGCTCTTGCGCTTGCAGCCCCGAGAAGGAGGACGATTGCCGCCAATAATGCTTTCTTCATAATGGTGTTCTTTATGCTTTTGTTCTTGTTCCGCCAACAAAATTAATGGATTTCCTGCGCACATACAAAAGAATTCTGTAACTTTGCACCGCAATGAGGCAAAAAAGTCTAATCTCTAACAAACCAATTCTATCATGGCAACAAAAGTAGGTATTAATGGATTCGGCCGTATCGGCCGTTTCGTGTTCCGCGCGGCTCAGACCCGCAGCGACATCGAGATCGTCGGCATCAATGACCTGTGCCCAGTCGACTATCTGGCTTACATGCTTAAGTACGACACCATGCACGGCGCTTTCCAAGGCACTATCGACTGCGACCTGGAGAAGAGCGAGCTTATCGTCAACGGCAAGCACATACGTGTGACCGCCGAGCGCAACCCCGAGGACTTGAAGTGGGACGCAGTGCAGGCTGAGTACGTGGTTGAGTCCACTGGTCTCTTCCTCACCCAGGAGAAGGCGGCAGCGCACATCAAGGCTGGTGCCAAGTACGTCGTTATGAGCGCTCCCTCGAAGGATGCCACGCCGATGTTCGTTTGCGGCGTTAACTTCGACAAGTACGTGAAGGGAACGCAGTTCGTCTCCAACGCTTCTTGCACGACAAACTGCCTTGCCCCCATCGCCAAGGTGCTTAACGACAAGTTCGGCATCTCCGAAGGCTTGATGACCACCGTGCATTCCACGACAGCCACCCAGAAGACCGTTGACGGTCCGTCGCTTAAGGACTGGCGTGGCGGTCGCGCCGCAAGCGGCAACATCATCCCGAGCTCTACGGGCGCTGCTAAGGCTGTGGGCAAGGTTATCCCCGAGCTGAACGGCAAGCTTACCGGTATGTCGATGCGTGTCCCGACCCTCGACGTTTCCGTTGTTGACCTCACCGTTAACCTTAAGAAGCCCGCAAGCTACGCTGAGATATGCGCCGCTATGAAGGAGGCTTCCGAGGGCGAGCTGAAGGGCGTGCTGGGCTACACTGAGGAGGCTGTCGTATCGAGCGACTTCCTTGGCTGCCCGCTGACCTCCATCTTCGACGCTAAGGCAGGTATTGCCTTGACCGACACGTTCGTCAAGGTAGTCAGCTGGTACGACAACGAGATCGGCTACTCCAACAAGGTGCTGGAGCTCATCGCTCACATGAAGAAGGTTAACGGTTAACACGACTGGAGACCACACCTTAATAGCTATAACCTCCTGACTGCCTTGCCAGGAGGTTATTTCTTACCTCTCCCGTATGCCCTACGACCTCCTTACCATCCTCGGACCCACCGCCTCGGGCAAGACCAAGCTCGCCGTAAGGGTTGCCCGCAGGCTCGGGGCTGAGATAATCAGCGCCGACAGCCGTATGGTGTACCGGGGAATGGACATCGGCACGGGGAAGGACTTGCAGGATTATATGCTCGAGGGGGAGCAGGTGCCCTATCACGTCATAGACATAGCCGAGGCTGGCTACCGCTTCAACCTCTATGAGTTCCAGTGCGCCTTCCAGACAGCCTATATGGACATCCGAGAGCGGGGGCGCATCCCTCTTATGTGCGGCGGCACGGGCTTGTACATCGAGGCGGTGCTCAAGGGCTATAGGCTTGGGGCGGTGACCTTCCCCGAGAGGAAGAGCCTGACGATAGGCTTGCTCACCGACCGCGAGAAGCGCAGGGCGAGGATAACGGAGAGGCTTAAGCTGCGGCTTGAGCAGGGGATGGTGGACGAGGTGAGGCGGCTGCTCGAGACCGTGCCGGCAGAGCGCCTCCTTCGCTACGGGCTTGAGTACAAGTACGTCACGCTCTACCTCACGGGCGAGCTCTCCTTCGAGGAGATGCAGCGTAGGCTTGAGGTCGCCATCCACCAGTTCGCCAAGCGGCAGATGACGTGGTTCAGGGGGATGGAGGAGAGAAGGGGAGTGCCCATCCGCTGGCTCGACGCTGAGAGGGACGTGGAGGAGAACGCGGAAGAGATAGAGAGCCTATGGACCGCTGGGGCATAATCTACAGCCCGAAGTCGGGCATCAAGCGCACCCACCGCCGCTGGGAGGAGATACGCCTGCTGCTCGAAGAGAGGGGCGTACGTTACGACTTCGTGCAGAGCGAGGGCAGCGGCTCGGAGCGCAGGCTTGCGGCTATGCTCGCCCAGAACGGCTATGAGACGATAGTGATGGTTGGAGGGGACATAGCCCTGAGCCACGCAGTCAACGGCATAGCCTCCGTCGATGTTGGTCTGCTCAGTAAGCTGAGGCTCGGTGTCATCCCGAACGGGCACGTCAACGACTTCGCCTCCTACTGGGGCTTAAGGGACGATGACCCGCGGCTCTCGGTGGAGACGCTCGTCGGGGGCAGGGTGCGGAGGGTTGACCTCGGAGTAGTGGAAGGGGAGGCGGGCAGGCAGTTCTTCCTCAATTGCGTGAACGTGGGGCTCGTCGCCAGCATAGCCGACCTAAGGCACAAGACTTACCGCTTCTGGGGCTTGTCAAGTCTTAGCTACCTGAGCAGCATGTTCCTGCTCCTCTTCCAGCGGATGGAGACGAGGATGAAGCTCGCCGTCAACCACGAGACTATCGAGGAGCGACTGATGTCAGTGTGCATAAGCAACTGCCGCGGCTACGGGCAGACACCCAACGCAGTGCCTTATAACGGGATGCTCGACGTGTCCGTCATCTCCTGCCCGCAGGTGAGGCAGCTGTTCGTCGGCTTGTCGCTGCTCCAGCAGAGGCGTTTCCTCGCCTTCCGCCACGTGCGTCCCTTCCGCTCCGGGAAGCCCGTGCGTGTCCTCGAGACTGGGCAGGCCCGTGTGAGCGTCGACGGCTTGGTGTGCCCGCAGCTCAAGGCTCCCTTCCGCGTCAGCGTGCAGAGGGAGGCCGTCAACTTCATTATACCGGCTTAATCGCGAGTGCTATAGCCTGTTATACAGGCGTTACGAAGGGTGTATAAGAGGCTTAACGCGTCTCCAGTTTGAGTGTCTTCTTGAGCGAGGGCGTGCTGAGGTTGAGCGTCACCTTGCCCGCCTCGCGCTTGGAGCGCAGGATGACCTGCATGTAGCCTTGGCGCATGTTCTTCGTCGTAACGTCGTGGAAGAGATCGTCGGTATAGTGGTCGGCGTTGTCCATGGCGAGGAAGGTCGCCGCCCCCGACACGGTGACGGTCATCGGCTCTGAGAACGAGGGCACTTGCCTGCCCTTGCTGTCCACAGCGTAGACGTTGATGTACTGAAGGTCCATCCCGTCCGCCTTCCAGCCGTCAGGGGTCTCCGCCTCCACACGCAGCCCCGCTGCCTTGCCTGCCGTCTCTATCTGGTGACGTGCCACCTCCTCCCCTCCGTTGTAGGCCACAGCCAAGAGCGTGCCTCCCTTGCCGTAAGGCACGTCCTTCCACGTGATTATGCCTCGCTTGAACACGTCCGTCGTGTCGTTCGCTTGCCTCCCGAGGCTCTCGCCGTTGTCGATGAGTTCAACCTCCTCTGCGTTGGTGAAGGTGGTGACGTCCACGAGGCTGCCCTCTCGGCAGTTCCAGAAGGAGGTGTACGTCTTCTGTCCTACGCTAACATCGTTCCAGTCCTGGCTCTCCTCGCCCGTCTTGATGCCTATTCTGACCACGGGCTCCTCGGGCTGGAACGCTCCCTTGATGAGGTAAGCCTGAGGGTAGGGCTGGAGGGTGTGGGAGAAGAAGCTGTAGTTCCAGCCCTTCTTCGGCCACTTGTCCGCCTCCCCCCAGTATTCTATCGCTCCCCAGTAAGCCAGCCCTACGGTGCGGTCTCTGTCCATGCCGTAGAAGGGCGCTTGCAGCTGGTTGGTCACCGCCTCGCTCTGGTAGAGGATGAGGTCGGGCTTGTACTCGAAGTACTTGGGGTAGCAGTCCCATTGGTAGTTGAAGCTGTTAACCTCCGTGGCGCAGCCAAGCTCGGGAGGGGCGAAGTAGGTCTTGAACTCCTTCTCCTCACGGATTGCGCCTGCCCTTGCCGGGAACTGGGCGACGGTTGTCTTGCGTGTGGGGTCGTAGCGCTTCACCATCTCATTGAAGATGCGGTAGGTGGTTATGCCCCAGTCGTTGGTGTCGTAGCCGTTCCAGCCGTCTCTCGTCTGAAGCTCGTTGCCCAAGCTCCAGAGGACGACGCTCGGGCAGTTGCGGTCTCTCGTCACCCACTCTCGGATAAGGCTTGGCCAAAGCTGCATGAAGGGCTCTCTGCCTCCCCAGTATTCGTTGTCGCTCCACTTGTCTATAAGCTCGTCGACCACCAGTATGCCAAGCCTGTCGCAGAGGCGTGTCAGGCTCTCGCTGTAAGGATTGTGGCTGCAGCGTATGCTGTTGTAGCCGAACGCCTTCATCTGCCTTAGCTGCCGCTCCAAACCCTTGTCGAAGGCGGCCGCCCCGAGCGCCCCGAGGTCGTGGTGGTTGGCAATGCCCTTGAGGAACACCTTCCTGCCGTTGAGCCTGAAGCCGAACTCGGGGGAGAACTCAAGGGTGCGAACGCCAAAGCTTTCCTGCCTGCGGTCTACAAGCACAGAGTCGGCGAAGACCTCAACGTCGACGGTGTAGAGATAGGGCGTGTCCAAGTCCCACCGCTTGGGAGTGGGTATGGTCATCAGGGGCAGGCGTAGCTCGTCGTGGGTGTGCTTGGTCAATTGGTTCATAGTGTCCTGCACCGAGGAGATGGCGTAGCCCTCAGCGTTCCACAGGGTAGCCCTGACGAGGGTGTTGTGCCTCTTGAAGCCGCACACGTCCACTTGCACTTGCACTGTCGCCTCCTCGTCGCTAACCTCGGGGGTAGTGACGTAGATGCCGTGCCTGCCGATGTGCGTCGGGTTCTGAAGCAACAAGTAGACATCACGGAAGATGCCTCCTCCCGTATACCAACGGCTGCCGTTCCTCTTGCCAGTGCTGGCGTAGACGGCGACCACGTTGTCCTCCCCGTAGGCGAGGTACTTGCTTATCTCCGCCTCGAAGCCGCAGTAGCCGTATTCGCTTGAGGCTACCTTCTGCCCGTTGACGTACACGTCGCTGTAGTACATCACGCCCCCGAAGTCAAGCACGACCTCCTTTCCTTGCCACGAGGTCTCTGCCTTGAAGGTCTTCCTGTACCAGCCTTCGCACATAGGCTTGAAGCCACGTGCGCCGCCAGCCTCCTCGTCCCAAGGCTGCTCGAACTGGAAGTCGTGGGGAAGGTCGAGCGTTCGCCACGCCGTGTCGTCGAAGTCCCTCTCGCTTGCCCCCTCGGGGTTGCCAAGCTGGAAGCGCCAGTCGAAGTTGAAGAGTGTCTTCTGCTGCTTGGCGAAGGAGGAGAAGTCCACGTTGGTCTCGGCGGCTTGCTCCGCCTGCCTCTCGTATTGCTGCGCCCTTGCGCTTAGGGGCAGCAGGCAAGACACTAATAATAAGGTAAGGGTATGCTTGTTCATTTCGCCTTGATTGAGTCGTTGTTAACCACTGCCGCCAGCTCCTGCGGGCGCACCTTGACGGGTCCCTTCATAAACTCAGGTATGTTGTAGGACCGAAGTAGCTCACGGTGGTACTCGGGGTACTTAGAGGGAAGCTCGAAGGGCTTCGTGCCTCTGCCCTCTGCGTCTATGTGGGCGATGAAGGGGCGAGTGTAGTTGCCGTCCGTGCGCCTGCTGCTGAAGATGACCCACCGTCCGTTGCTGCTCCACGTGTGGTAGCTCTCCACGTTGTCGGAGTTAAGCTCCTTCATCGGGCGCACCTCCTTCGTCGCAAGGTTCATAAGGTAAAGGTCAGCGTCGGTGTGCCATATATGGAAGACACCGAAGCGCCCCATCGTGAACATCAGCCATCGCCCGTCGGGACTTACCCTTGGCAGCGTGGCGCTCATAGAGTCGGCGGCAGCGTCGTACACCAGTTCCCGCTCTCCGAAGGAGCGTGTCTTGAGGTCGAAGGGGCGGCGGTAGAGGCTGTAGCGCACCTGCTGGTAGTTCACTATCATATCGAACTCCTTGCTCACGCCCTCCGTCGTGTCCGCCCTCTCGTAGTGGGCGGAGCAGTAGTACAGCCACTTGCCGTCGGGGCTCCAGTGTGGGAAGCAGTCGAGGTTGTTGGTGTCCTTCTCCAAGGGCAGCACCTCGTGTCGGTCGATGTCATAGAGCATAAGGTCGCTGTACGTGTCCTGCACCTCAATCTTCTGCACGTCGTTGGTGTGGAACGACTGCCCTGTATGGTTGGTGGAGTAGGCTATGAGCTTCTCCGTCGGGTGCCAAGCAGGGTAGACGCCAGCGCTCACCGTCTTGCCCGTCACGAGGTCAATGCGCTCCGTCTTGCCGTCGTAGCTTATGATGGTGCCGCCCTTAGCCTGACGTACGTGGAACTGCATACGGTCAGGGTTGTAGTTCTGATAGGCGTGGCAGTTGATGCACTGCCCGTCCTTCTCGTTGCTGTTAATCATATTGCCGTAGATGACGCTCTCGTCGTACGTCTCGAGGCAGCGTTGGCAGATGGTCAGGTCCTCGTAGGTGACGTAGGAGGGGGCGATGAGGCGGTAGGAGATGTAGGGGTCTATGCTGTCGGGGGAGATGACGATGCTGAACGGCTTCATCCGTGTCCACCTGCCTTGGTTCTTAAGGAACACCTCGGCTGTCACCGTCCCCTTAAGCTGCCTCCACTGCTTCTCCTTAGGGCAGATGTCAGGGCCGCTAAGCACTATCTCCGTCTCGCCGTCGCTTAGGCGGCAGAGGCTTTGCTCCGCCTCGCTGTCGATGTGGAAGGTTAGGGGAGCGATGTTCACAGGCACGGTCACGTCCCTGTAGTCAGGGTAGATCATTGCCTCCTGCCTGCTTTGGGTGTAGTCGTGAGGCACGCTTGCCCTCTTGCACGAGAGGGGTAGGGCAGAGAGCAGGATAATATATAAGGTGTGAGATGCTTTCATAGTGGTGTATGGCTTCAGTTAGTCTTTTGGTCGCGCTCAAGGAAGTAGAAGTAGAAGAAGGTGTCTCCGAACTGTGGGTAGAAGGCGCGCTTCTTTTGCTCGTCCGTCATGCTGCCGCACTGGGTGTTGAAGTTCATAAAGTCTTGGTAGCGCTGCTTAACGTTAGGGTCGAAGGGTATCTTCTCGAGGGCTTGGGCGTTGGTCAGCCCTGGCCACAGCTCGCTCTCACGCTGGGGCTCGAGCATAGAGTAGAGGTAGGCTGCCTCCTGGTAGTGGGTAGGCACTCGGAAGCCGTCCTCCGTCTGGTGCATCCCGATGTACTGGTGGAAGCGTGGCCAGAAGAGGGAGATGTCCTTCATCAGCATAGCGCAGATGAGCGTCATCTCTTGGTAATAGGGGTCTGCGCCTTGCCCTGAGGAGAAGGTGCGAAGCAGGTATAGCTCCACCAGCGTCTTGTCCCCGTCGAGACGGTCGGTGAAGACGGACATCGGCATTATCGGCTTGAACTCCTCGTCCTCTGCCATCAGCTCGGGCCTTCCGAGGTACTGCTCGTAGTGCCGTGCCCAAGCCTTATGGTTGCGTGTCATCTCGAGCAGGCGCAGGTACTTGCGGGCCACCTCCCACTCCTTCGAGACGAGGCTGCTCTTAGCCATGTACTTAAGCACGTTGGCGTTCCACCCGTACTCTACGCCGTCCTCCATGCACCATCGGTAGCAGAACTGCTCCTTGCCGTAGAAGTAGTAGAGCATCTTGCCGCCCACCTGCGTTATGTGGATGGGCGACACCTGATGGCTGAAGTGCTTGTCGAGGGGCAGGTGCACCACGGTGTCACGTCCCTCCGCCTTCGTCACTGTGCAGTGGTAGCCGCAAAGGCAGTATTGCTCCGAGCCCTCAGGGTAGCGGAACATCTCGTCTCCCGCCCTTCCGAGGCGGAAGAGGGCGAGGTTCTTCTCCATCACCATAAGCCTCGACGGGGGCATCTGCTCCCCTATGGTGTTGTCACGCATAGCGCGGAGCACCCCCTCCCAGTCCATACGCTCTATGCAGTTCATCATACGCGCCTCCTTCAGGAAGTTAGTGTCCATGTACCAGCGCGACAGCAGTCCCCAGCCGCCAAGGCAGACGAGCACCACCGCCGCTGCCCACGCCAAGGCTTGGCGGCGGCGCATAGGGCGCATCCACGAGAAGACCAGCGGAGGCAGGAAGGAGAGGGCAAGGGCGTAGTAGGCAAGTCGGAACTCAGGGAAGTCGGTCTGGGCAAGGCTCATGCACGGCATCGCCGCACGGTACACCTCCGTCCTCATCACCTGCGTGTAAGCCCACTGGTAGTACAGCTGCGGCACTATCAGCACAAGGGCGACGGCGAGGCAGGCGTACGTTATCTGCTGCCCGCGACTGGCGTTGGGGTAGCGCTTAAGCCCCAGCAGCAGCACGGCGAGGAAGCTCCAAGCCCCCATCAAGGGATAGCCTGCCCCCGCCACCACCGCGATATATAGGCAGCGCCACCAGCCACGGGTGTGCTTCGCGGGAGGTTGCAGCAGCAGGGACACGAGCACGCCTAACGTCGGCACCCAAGCCCAGCCCTGAAGCTTGGAGTGGTATATCCAGTAGCCCGACTGCACGAGAGCCGTCTCTATCGCCAAGAGGGGCAGCAGGGCGAACAGGACCCTCGCCCCTCTGAGGCGGAACGCGCAGCAGAGCAGGGCGGCCGTCAAGAGCCAAGCCACGCAGAGCAGCAGCACCCCTAAGCCCGGCTGCTGGAAGTATTGGGTCATGAGGGCGGCCAGCCAAGTGAGCGTGCCGCCGGGGTACTTGCAGCTTGTCTCATAGAACAGGCGGGTGGGCAGGAAGAGCGACAGCTCCTCGACGCGGACGAGCACCTCGCCCCAGCGCCTCAGCAGCATAATGCCCATCGCGGCGACTGACAGCGCGACGAGGAGGTAGGGAAAGGCTTTCGAGAGTAGGCGTTTCATGTCTTCGGTTAAGGTGATGAACAGTTGGCGCAAAGGTAGGCAATTCCTCCTTCAATGGCAAGACTGACAGCAAGTTTCCGCGAAGAGGAGCGGCTGGTCGTCGCGAAGAGGAGCGGCTGGTCGTCGCGAAGAGGAGCGGCTGGTCTTTTGCGGCTTATACCTTATATATATTAGGGACGCTGCCTGCGCCTGAACTCAGCGCAGACTATCGCCGCGGCCATCGCCACATTGAGGCTTTCCACCGTAGGGGACTGGGCAGGGTAGGGCGGGATGACGAGCCGGCGGCTGACCAGGCGACTGAGGCCCGGGCGGATGCCCCTCCCCTCGTTGCCAAGGAGGATGACGCCCGTCCCGCCCAGCTCCGCGCTGTAGATGTCCTCGCCGCTGAGGAAGGTGCCGTAGATGTCTCCACCGAAGGCTCGCAACTGCGCCTCAAGGTCGATGTACTGGACGCGCACCCGTGCCAAAGCACCCATGGTGGCTTGAACGGCCTTGGGGCTGAACACGTCGGCGGTGTCCGTGGAGCAGAACACGCGCCTCAGCCCGAACCAGTCCGCCAGCCTGACGATGGTACCGAGGTTGCCGGGGTCTTGCACGCAGTCCAGCGCCAGCGTCAGCTCGTGGGTTGCCACGTCCTCGAGCCGCTCCTGCCACCGGGGGAGACTGAAGATGGCGATGACCTCCTGCGGGTGCTGCTGCAAGGAGGCACGGCGCAGCTCCTCAGGGCTTACTATGACGGGCGTGACCCCAGGGGGCAGCAGGGCGGCGTTGCGCTCAGCCCACCCCTCGAGGCAGATGACACGGTGGAGGGTGAACGAGGGCATAAGCTCTCCCACGAGCTTGCCGCCCTCCGCGAGGAACAGCCCCTCCTTGAGGCGACACTTGCGCCCCTCGAGGCTCTTGATGGTACGCACAAGGCTCTTGCTGATCATCGCCTGCAAAGGTAGCGAATAAAGGCAAGCGGGTACACTAATCAGGCGAAAGCTTTGGACTAATGCCCCTTTCTCCTTACCTTTGCCACCGGAAACACCTAACACAATAAGCAACTACACACAAATGATGAAGCACAATTTCAACGCAGGCCCCTCGAAGCTGCCCATCGACGTGATGAGGGCGGTGAGCGCGGCCTGTCTCGACTTCGAGAACAGTGGCCTCTCCCTGATGGAGATGAGCCACAGGGCGAAGAACTTCCAGCCAGTGGTCGACGAGGCGGTACAGCTCTTCCGTGAGCTGCTCAGCATACCAGAGGGGTACAGCGTGCTGTTCCTCGGCGGCGGGGCGAGCCTCGAGTTCTGCATGGTGCCCTATAACTTCCTCGAGCATAAGGCAGCCTACCTCAACACCGGCGTGTGGGCTAAGAAGGCGATGGCGGAGGCCAAGCTCTTCGGGGAGACGGTGGAGGTGGCAAGCAGCGCCGACACCACTTACAACTACATCCCGAAGGGCTACACCGTGCCCTCGGACGCGGACTACTTCCACGTGACGACCAACAACACCATCTACGGCACGGAGCTGCACCGTGACCTCGACTCCCCCGTGCCTATGATAGCCGACATGAGCAGCGACATCTTCTCACGCCCCGTGGACGTTAGCAAGTACAACTGCATATACGGCGGGGCGCAGAAGAACCTCTCGATGGCAGGCGTGACCTTCGTCATCGTCAAGGACGACGCACTGGGCAAGGTGACAAGACCCATTCCCACGATGCTCGACTACCGCACGCACGTGAAAGGCGGCTCTATGTTCAACACGCCCCCGACGGTGCCCATCTACTGCGCCCTTCAGACGCTAAGGTGGATTAAGCGTGAGGGCGGCGTCGAGGAGATGCAGCGCAGGGCGGAGGCTAAGGCAGCCCTGCTGTACGGCGAGATAGAGCGCAACAAGCTGTTCCGCCCGACGGTCCTCAACCCCGACGACCGCTCCTATATGAACATCTGCTTCGTGATGAGCGAGGAGTACAAGGAATTGGAGGCAGGTTTCCTCAGCTTCGCCACAGAGCGAGGGATGGTGGGCGTGAAGGGTCACCGAAGCGTGGGAGGCTTCCGCGCCAGCTGCTACAACGCGGTAACCATCGACGACGTGAAGGCCCTTGTGGAGTGTATGCAGGAGTTCGAGAGGCAACATTAAGACTAACTAAAGGAGACAACGAGACATGACTAAGGTGCTTGTGGCGACAGAGAAGCCTTTCAGTAGGGTAGCTGTCGAAGGGATAAAGGAAGTGACCGACGCTGCCGGCTATGAGCTGGCTCTGCTGGAGAAGTACACGGACAAGGGGCAGCTGCTCCAGGCGGTGGCAGACGCTGACGCATTGATTGTGCGGTCGGACAAGGTGGACGCTGACGTACTGGCGGCTGCCAAGAAGCTTAAGATAGTAGTACGAGCCGGGGCAGGGTTCGACAACCTCGACCTTAAGGCTTGCACGGCGCACAACGTGGTGGCGATGAACACCCCTGGGCAGAACGCCAACAGCGTGGCTGAGCTTGTGTTCGGTCTGCTGGTCTTCTGCGTGCGCAACTTCTTCAACGGTAGCAGCGGCACGGAGCTTAAGGGCAAGAAGCTGGGCATCCTCGCCTTCGGCAACGTGGGCAGGAACGTGGCGCGCATTGCCAAGGGCTTCGGCATGGAGGTATGCGCCTTCGACGCTTACTGCCCCGCCAGCGTCATAGAGGAGGCCGGGGTGAAGGCAGTGCCTGACCAGGAGACTCTCTTCGACGAGTGTGACATCGTGAGCCTGCACATACCGGCGACACCCGAGACCCTCAAGAGCATCAACAAGGCTCTGGTGGGAAGGATGAGGAAAGGCGGCATCCTGGTGAACACCGCCCGCAAGGAGGTGGTCGACGAGGAGGGGCTGCTCAGCCTTATGCAGGAGCGCGCCGACCTCAGGTACCTTACAGACATCAAGCCCGACACTGACGCTGCTTTCTCGGAGAAGTGCGCAGGCCGCTACTTCGCCACGCCTAAGAAGATGGGGGCGCAGACAGCCGAGGCTAACGCCAACGCAGGGGTTGCCGCCGCAAAGCAGATAGTGGGCTTCCTTAAGGAAGGCATAACCAAGTATCAGCTTAACAAGTAGATGGCAACGATAAGACCATTCCGTGGCTTGCGTCCGCCTAAAGACTTGGTGGAGCAGGTGGAGAGCCGCCCCTACGATGTGCTTTCCAGCGAGGAGGCAAGGCAGGAGGCTGGCGACAACGAGAAGTCTCTCTACCACATCATCAAGCCTGAGATAGACTTCCCCGTGGGCACAAGCGAGTACGACCCCCGTGTGTACGAGCAGGCTGCCCTGAACTTCCGCAAGTTCCAGCAGGAGGGCTGGCTGGTGCAGGACACTCAGGACATGTACTACATCTATGCCCAGACGATGCAGGGCAGAACGCAGTACGGGCTTGTCGTGGCTGCTGCCGTCAGGGACTATATGACGGGCGTAATCAAGAAGCACGAGCTCACGCGCAGGGACAAGGAGGAGGACCGCATGAAGCACGTGAGGGCTACGCAGGCCAACATGGAGCCTGTCTTCTTCGCCTACCCCGACAACGAGGTGATTGACCGCCTCGTCGCTTCGTACGTCAGGCAAGCCCCCGAATACGACTTCATCGCACCCGTCGACGGCTTCCGCCATCAGCTCTGGCTCATCAGCAGCGAGGACGACCAGAGGCTCATCACAGAGACCTTCGCCTCCATACCTTTCTTGTATATAGCCGACGGGCATCACCGCAGTGCCGCCGCCGCACTCGTGGGGGCGGAGATGGCTAAGCGCAACCCCGACCAGACGGGCCAGGAGGAGTACAACTACTTCATGGCGGTCTGCTTCCCAGCGGGGCAGCTAACAATCCTCGACTACAACCGTGTGCTGAGAGACCTGAACGGAATGACGGGGCAGCAGTTCCTCGCCCGGCTTGCCGAGAGCTTCGACATTGAGATTGCCGAGGGCAGGCAGGAGGCTCGCCCACAGCGGAAGCACCAGTTCGCACTTTATCTCGAGGGGTCGTGGTACCGCCTCACGCTTCACGAGGGGAAGGTGGACGAGAGCGACACGATAGAGAGCCTCGACGTTAGCGTAAGCAGCAAGCTGATACTGGATAACCTGCTCAATATCACCGATTTACGCAGCGACAAGCGAATAGACTTCGTGGGTGGTCTTCGTGGCTACGAGGAGCTGGAGAAGAGGGTGGACAGCGGGGAGATGAAGATGGCTCTCGCACTCTATCCCGTGTCGATGGCGGAGATCATGAGCATTGCGGACAGCGGCGCCATCATGCCCCCGAAAGCCACTTGGTTCGAGCCTAAGCTGCGCAGCGGGCTGGTGGTGCATAAGCTCAGCTCTTGAGGCTGACGCACTGCCGCTATGGACGACACGTATCTCACTCTGGCTGGTCCCTCTGAAGGCGAGTACTCCGAGAAGGGCAGCCGCTTCTTGGCGTTCGCGACGCACGTGTCGACCCTCGACGACTGCCGTGTTCTTGTCAATCAACACGGCAGAAGATTCCACGATGCACGGCACTTGTGCTACGCTTACATGCTAGGTCCCGAGCGTGCGACATACAGGGCTGTGGACGACGGCGAGCCGAGCGGAACAGCGGGACGGCCCATCCTGGGGCAGATAAACAGCCGAGGACTGACGGACGTGCTCGTGATCGTTGTGCGCTATTTCGGGGGGACTAAGCTGGGGACAAGCGGACTGATACGGGCTTACAAGACTGCCGCAGCGGCTGCTCTTAATGAAGCTAACATCGAGGAGCGAATGGTGTGCGACACCGTGACCGCGACTTTCGAGTATCCTTTACTCAGCCAAGTGATGCGGATAGTGAAAGACGAGGACTTGACCATCCTGAGGCAGGACTTCCAGCTCGAATGCGAGATGGTGCTGAAGGTGAGGAAGTCCGCCTCCAGCCACCTCGCTGAAAGGCTCCGTCAGGTGAGGGGCGTGGAAATACGAGTGAACGATTAAACATAACGTCCATTATAAGTTGAAATGAGCAGGCAACTAAGCGGTGCCGAGTACGCCGCCTCGAAATACAACGAATACCAGGTGCGCGAGGCTTCGACGCTCACAGAATTTCTAAGCAAGCAGATGTCAGGCATCAGCCGCACCAGGCTGAAGAACATCCTGCAAGGTCGCGGCGTGCAGGTGGACAGATGTGTCGTCACACAGTTCGACTTTCCGCTGCGTCCCGGCATGCTGGTGCGCGTGAGCAAGCACCGCGGCAAGACCGACCTCCGTAGCCGCTGGATACAGCTAATATACGAGGACAAGGACATCGTCGTCGTTAACAAAGAGCCCGGAATACTGAGCATGGCAGCCACTCCAAGGCAGTTCTGCATAAAGAACATACTGGACGGATACTTTGACAAGCGCAACTTCAAGTGCCATGCACACGTCGTTCACCGCCTCGACAAGGAGACAAGCGGCCTGCTGGTCTACGCCAAGACAATCGAGGCCGCAAGAACGCTGCAAACTGACTGGAAGTCATACTGTTACGACCGCCGATATCTCGCAGTGCTTGAAGGCAGGATGGAACGCGAGGGAGGCACCCTTCAGAGCTGGCTTAAGGACGACAAGAACTACTACACGCACAGTAGCCCCTTTGACAACGGAGGAAAACTTGCCATAACCCACTACCACACGCTGCAATGCTCGGACAATTTCTCACTCGTAGAGATGCGCCTCGAGACTGGCAGAAAGAACCAGATACGTGTGCAGATGGCAGACATCGGGCATCCCGTCGTCGGCGACATCAAGTACGGCAGCGGACCTGGCCCCTTGGACAGGCTTTGCCTCCACGCCTTCCGCCTTTTCCTCACCCATCCCACGACGGGCGAACGCCTCCAGTTCGAGACACCCTACCCCGCCAGCTTCGTGAAGTTGACGAAAGCAAATGCTGTAATGCAAGACTTTTAGGCTGATTTGTTTTGCGATACAAGATAAATCACTAACTTTGCAGGTGAGAATGACAGCATGAGGATTATATCACACAGAAGACTGCGTGAATACTATGAGGCGGAAGGACACGAGGACGCACGTGTGGCTTTGGAGCGATGGTACGAGATAGCCGAGAATGCCGAATGGAAAAGCCTGTCGGACATAAAAGTTGACTTCCGCTCCACGGATTATGCCGGTAACCAGCACTATGTTTTTAACATTAGAGGTAATCGCTATCGCCTGGTCGTAGTCATCAAGTTTGTTATGGGGAGTATATACGTGCGATGGGTCGGCACACATAAAGAATATGACAAGATAGATTGTTCAACGATATAAGAGCATGAAGTTATGGAAGAGATCTCTAAAGAACAGTATGAGTATGCGGAGGCAAGGATTGAGGAGCTTCTGCCTCTGGTGGATGACAACACCCCGGCTGACGACAGGAATGCGGTTGAGCTGTCAATAGTCTCTGACATTGTGGTGGCGTACGAGAAGAAGCACTACCCCATCGCAAAGCCCACCGTTGCTGAACTGATAGAGCTTTCCCTTGAGGAAAAGGGAATGACACAAAGACAACTCGCCTCAGAGATTGGGGTAAGCCCTTCACGTGTGAACGACTATGTGGCTGGTCGCTCGGAGCCCACCCTGAAGATAGCAAGGCTACTGTGCCGGGTACTCGGCATCCAGCCGACATTGATGCTCGGAATGTGAAGTGCTTGGTGTGACGCTTGAATTCACCAATTCCAAGTCTACCCAGTTGTTAATAATCCGGGCAACGGTCACCACCCCCAAACACATACCTACCAACCCCTATATATAAGGGGTTGGTAGGTATATGTTTGAGGGGTGTATGTACCCGTATTGCCAAGATTATTTGTATGACATTATATATAATGAGAGTAGCACCTGAAAGACCACCTACCTAACCGGAGCATATAGGGAATGGTTGGTAGGTAGTCTTAGTTCCTATGGCTGCCATCAAACACCACCCACCATACCTTAGTATATATAGGCAGGTTGGTGGGTGTTTCCATTTGCCCGTGCGATTTTCCCCGCCCACATGCGGTGCGAATGCGAAGAATTGCCTATCTTTGCGACACAAACCGTAAACCAAACCGATATGTAAAGACCAAGAGTAGGACACTTAGATAAAGCGTTAGCTTACGTTCTTGTCTTCTGTAAATAGCCAGTTTACGAGGCAGTCAAGGGTTTAAGCCGATGCTCACGCGGAACGCGTGGGCTTTTACTCGTATATGACTGCAATGGTTTTGGCTATACCTCAGAAGACGTAGACGAAGAATCGGTCCACGTTTTTTTGTTGCCCAAGCTCCAGGCCATAGATAAACTGACCACTAAAAACTACAGCTGTGACAAGGAAATCATTAGTATTAGCATTGATGGCAGCTATGCTTCTGCTCGCCACCCCCGCCTTCGCCCAGAAACCCATCCAGAAACCGCAGAAGCCACAGAAGACAACCACCACAACTGCCCCAAGCAGACCTGCCGCCCCAAAACCTCCGAAGGTAAATGCCCAGTCGTCCGACAGCCCCGTTTCCGAGCTGGACGAGCTGAGAAGGGCTGCCGAGCAAGGAGATGCCGATGCCCAAACCAACCTGGGTTTTCGCTATTACAACGGAGACGGCGTGACACAAAGCTACACAGAGGCAGTCAAGTGGTGGAGGAAGGCTGCCGAGCAGGGTAACGCTGACGCTCAATACAATCTGGGATGTTGCTATGCCAATGGAGAAGGTGTTGCCCAAAGCGATGAGGAGGCATTAAAGTGGTTTCGCAAGGCTGCTATACAAGGGGACGCTGCCGCGATAAAAATTCTGGAGGAGTTGGGTGAAACAGCCAACTAAACAGGCGGCAGGATAATAGCCATGAGCGAACACATAAGAACTGCGACACTATATTTTCTAACCATAAAAAGTAAGACACTATGAAGAAGCTCTTTTTTACACTGACTCTATTGACGCTCGTGTTGCCCATGGCCGCACAGATAAGTGTGTCTCCATCGGACGAGCAAAGCGGGAAACTACTTATGGAGGCTTTCCAGGCGGTAGAGGCGCAGGAATATGACACGGCTATTGAACTCGCTCTGGAGGGGCTTAAACACACGACAAACTCGCAACTAAGGTCGTATCTCTACAGTGAGCTCGCCTCCGCCTATCACGACTCAGGGGAGAAGACAAAAGCCGTGGAAGCAGCCTACAAGGGATTGGCTGAAGACTACACCAACTCCATACTGCAATACAATCTTGAGGTGTTTCTTTATGAGTTGGAACAGTATGACAACGCCGAGAGAGCCTTCTTGCAATTGCTGGAACTCAACAAAAGGACTCCCGTGGACAAACAGTGGCTTTGCGGAGCATACGCATATATGGGTCTTATACAGCAGAAGAGAGGGCAATACCTTCCGGCGGAAGACTCGTTCAAGAAAGCGATAGACTTAGCGCCGAACAAATACTCTGTCCAGATGCAAGGTGCTTACAATGGTCTTGGCGATGCCTGCTTTGAGCAAAAGAAATACCAAGAGGCAATAGAGCCGTATGAAGTGGCCGCGTCCTTGCAAGTGGACAACCTGAACGGAAGGCACTACAAACTGGCTGTATGCTACTTTAACACAGGCAATACGGACAAGGCGATAGAGAACTTCAAGAAATACATCGAGATCTTCAACTCTAATTTGGAGACTTTATTGTTAGCCAGTGAAGACGAGGAAGAGAAGAAGATACTTGCCGAAATGGACATAGACGCAACCGAGTTGGTGGCGATGTGTATCGACACGTACCGCTACTTGGGCATGATATACTACGGAAAAAGGGATTACGCCTCCGCCACCTCATACGCCAACACTTTTATGCTCAATGGCAGCGACGACGGCGGTGTCAACAAAAAGTTATTAGGGTATTCCTCACTAACAGACTTCTTGTGGCTTATCGACTTGTACCTCAACAGAAACAAAGACACTGAGACAGGGCAGGCACTGTTCGAGGTAGGTATGGAGAACTACCCTGACAACCCAGACATCTTGTTTATCAAGGCCATTTCGGATGGAGATGGAGCTGCGGAGGAAGATGTGGAAATTTATAAGGAGATAATCAGGCAGGAACAAACATACTCGCCTATACAGTTCGACTATGCCACCGCCTATAACAACCTGGCGTGGGCTTACTACAATCTGGGACAAGCGGAAGCGGGACTGCCCTATGCGGAGAAGTCTGTCAGGATGAACGCCAAGCACGATTATAGCTGGGACACGCTTGGGAGAATATACTACGACTTGGGACGTTATGAGGACTGCATCACCGCTATGACCAAATGCGCGGCGATACCCAACTGCTCCACCCTGCAAATAGCCTACGAGTACATCGGCAACTCTTACAATAAGTTAGGTAACGAAGACGAGGGAAGTCAATGGCTCGAAAAGGCGAAAATGCCAGTAGCTTCTACTTCTGAACAGACGAGCCAGCAATCGGATTCCCCTCTGGTTTCTGGGATGATAAACGGTTACGAGTATGTCGACCTTGGACTGAGCGTCAAGTGGGCGGTGTTCAACATAGGGGCTAACGCCCCGTGGGAATACGGAGACTACTACGCCTGGGGCGAGACACAGACGAAGTCATCGTACACTGAGAGTAACAGCGTAACATACAAGAAGAAAATTAGCGACATAGCAGGCTGGGTGGACTACGATGCCGCCTGCGCCAACTGGGGAGGCTCGTGGCGTTTGCCCACAGCAGACGAGATAGACGAGCTGGTGAAGAAATGCAAATGGGAAGGAGGCGTGTGGCACGACCATAGCGGCTATATGGTGACAGGTCCTAACGGTAACTGCTTATTCCTTCCTACGGCTGGCTACCGCAGCGGCACGGAGCTTAACAAGGTCGGAGAGTTCGGAGATTACTGGACTTCCACACCTTATGAGGGCGACTCTCAGAATGCATACTATCTCTACTTCAACATAGAAAGCTATTGCAAGGACTGGCACGACCCTCGCATCACAGGGCAGACCATACGCCCAGTCTCTGACTGAAAGGAGAAGCATATCCCATAGACAGCATCGATGACAGGCATCAACATACAGACGATGAGAAGTTTTCTTCTGCTTGCAGGGCTGCTTCTGTTTGCCTCCCCTAATTTCGGGCAGAAACCTATAAAGAAGCCAGTGCTGCCGAACAAAAACACAACAACCACTACGCCAAGCAAGCCTTCTCGCAGTTACATAAACGGTCATGAATATGTTGACATTGGCTTGAGCGTCAAATGGGCAACCTGCAACGTCGGTGCCTCTTCTCCTTCGGAGTATGGCGACTACTTCGCCTGGGGTGAGACTCAAACGAAGTCGTTGTTCGTTGAAGATAACAGTGCCATAAGCAATAGGAGAATGCCAGACATAGCAGGCAACGCGAAATACGATGCGGCACGCTCCAACTGGGGAGGCTCGTGGAGGCTGCCAACATCTGACGAATTGGACGAGCTGATAAGCAAATGCAAGAGAGAGTGGACGGCTATGGGCGGTGTGAACGGCTACAAGGTGACAGGACCTAACGGGAAAAGCATCTTCCTCCCTGCCTCTGGCTGCTATAAGAGCAATACGCTCGGTTTCGCAGGAGGCTGTGCTGTCTATTGGACTTCCACCCCCTATGAGAAAGGCACACAGAATGCATACGGTCTCATCATCGTTAGCGACGGTTTTGAAAGGAGCGATGTCCCACGTTACTGCGGCGTGTCCGTTCGCCCCGTGTCAGACTGATATGCGACACAAGGTCAATGTGCATCATACGTTTGCCAGCAATGATTGGGCAGGAATGACGCAATGACAATAATATGGAGCATGCTGTTGTTGGTGGAATATAGCTGCCCACGAAACACCACCCACCTCACCTCTCCCTATATATAAAGGTAGGTAGGTGTTTGCCGCTGGCATGGGGACGGAGAACACGCCTGTCGGGAGGCCTGGGCCGCTGCGGTCGGGTGCCTTCGGCCGCCGCGCTCGGTGTGCCGCGAGACGTGGGCTCTACTTGTACTCCGCCCAGCTCTTTATGGCGAGGTCCTCGAGCCTCAGTGTGCAGCATCTATTGCAGGGGCAGCGGTGAAGTGAAGCGCCTATATGTGGTCGCGCTTCACTTCACCTTGCGTTGGCGTGAAGTCGCTTGCTTCCTGAGTTTTTCCTGCTCCTTGTCGAAACTCTCCAGGAAATGAGCCTCGACAGGCGAGAGGGCGTTCAGGCTTCTTTCCTTGTATTTGTCAAACTCCGTGTCGGCTTTCCACTTTGCCATCTCCCGCGGAAATCCTGCCCGTATGAGCAAGAAGCTCCTTCCCTGTCAGCTTTAGGAAATCATCCAGTTTCTCTATCCAGTCCTTCATGTACATCGGCTTGTGCGACTTAGCCTGTAGCTCAGCGAAATCCAGATAAAGGCTGACGATGTGGTTCAGCGTGTCCAGTTCGTCGGGAGAAAGGTAGTTCTTCGCTACTTCAGCGTCTGTCCGTTTTGGCGTCGCCCAGACGCGGAACTGCACGCCCCTATGGGAATTGACGCGATAGCCCACGCTTATAATCATGTCAAGGTTATAGTATGCTGTCTGATGGGTTTGTGTCTTCCCCTCAATCGCGCCATGCCGAGTGGTTGTTGCATAAAACGCAACTACCATATCCGCCCGTAGTTCCCCAGTCTCAAAGATGTTCTTTATGTGCCGTGAGATGGTGGACTTATTTCTCTGGAACAGTTCCGCCATCTGGTCGGCTGTGAGCCACACCGTGTCGTCAGACAGTGTGACCTCAATCCTCGTCCTCCCGTCAGAGGTCTGATAAAGGATGATATTCCCTTTGCCCGTCTCCTCGCTCATGTCTTACGGCTCTACTTGTACTCCGCCCAGCTCTTTATGGCGAGGTCCTCGAGCCTCAGTGTGCAGAACGCCTGCACGAAGGCGGCGGCCAGACGGGCGTTGGTTATCAGCGGGATGTTGAGGTCCACGGCGGCGCGCCGTATCTTGTAGCCGTTCGACAGCTCGCCCGCCGAGAGGTCCTTCGGGATGTTCACCACCATGTCTATCTGGTGCTGGTGCATAAGGTCGAGAGCCTGTGGGCGGCCCTCCGTCTCGCTTGGCCAGTAGACAAGCGTGCTGTCAATATCATTCGCCTTGAGATAGCGGTGCGTCCCGCCAGTGGCGTAGAGCTGGTAGCCGTGTTCCAGAAGCAGTCGTGAGGTGTCGAGCAGGTCCGCCTTCTGCTTGGCGTCGCCCGTCGACAGTAAGATGTTTTTCGCAGGTATGCGCTGCCCCACCGATAGCATCGCCTTAAGCAAGGCACTGTTCACGTCGTCTCCCAGACAGCCCACCTCGCCAGTCGAGCTCATGTCAACCCCAAGCACAGGGTCAGCATTCTGCAGGCGGTTGAAGGAGAACTGCGAGGCCTTGATGCCGACGTAGTCGAAGTCGAAGAAAGACTTGTGCGGCTTCTCCGCTCTGAGGCCAAGCATAATCTTGGTGGCAAGCTCTATAAGGTTGATTTTCAGTATCTTACTTACGAACGGGAACGAGCGTGAGGCGCGCAGGTTGCACTCGATCACCTTGATCTCGTTCTCCTTGGCGAGGTACTGGATGTTGAAGGGGCCCGAGATGCACAGCTCACGAGCTATCTGTGTGCTTATTTTCTTAATGCGCCTGACTGTTTCAACGTAAAGTTTCTGAGCGGGGTACTGTATGGTTGCGTCGCCTGAGTGAACCCCCGCGAACTCGATGTGCTCCGATATGGCGTATGCGATGATTTCCCCGTTGGAGGCGACAGCGTCCATCTCCACCTCCTTGGTGTTCTGCATGAACTTGCTGATGACCACTGGGTGCTTCTGCGAGACATTCGCCGCAACGGTGAGGAAACGCTCCAGCTCGTCCTGATTGCTGCACACGTTCATCGCGGCTCCAGACAAGACATAGCTTGGGCGAACCAGCACGGGGAAGCCCACACGCTGTATGAACTTGTTCACATCCTCCATAGAGGTCAGCGCACTCCATTCAGGCTGGTCAACCCCGATCCTGTCGAGCATGGCGGAGAACTTGTCACGGTCCTCAGCGTTGTCTATGTACTTGGCTTGCGTCCCCAGTATAGGCACTCGCTGAGCGTCCAGCTTCATTGCGAGATTGTTGGGGATTTGTCCGCCAGTGCTTACCACCACACCCTTCGGCTGCTCCAGCTCCACGATGTCCATCACACGCTCGAAGGTCAGCTCGTCGAAGTAAAGGCGGTCGCACATGTCATAGTCCGTAGACACCGTCTCGGGGTTGTAGTTAATCATTACAGAGCGGTAGCCCTCACGTCTTATAGTGTTTATAGCCTGCACACCGCACCAGTCGAATTCCACGCTGCTCCCGATGCGGTAAGCACCGCTGCCAAGCACCACGATGGAGCGTTTGTCACGGTCAAAATGTATGTCATGCGCCACTGCCTTATAAGTCAGGTAAAGGTAGTTGGTCTGTGCGGGATACTCGGCGGCAAGAGTGTCGATCTGCTTCACGTACGGCAGTATGCCAGCCTGCTTGCGCTTTCGCCTCACCACCAGGACAGCGTCGTCGATGTCCATATCCTTTTCCATCCCCAAGGCACGTGCAATCTGGAAGTCTGTGAAGCCGTACACCTTCGCCTTGCGGATGAGGGCGCTGTCCACCGTGTTGATGTTCTTCGAGCGAAGTTCCTTGTTGATGTTGTAGATATGGAGCAGTTTCCGGAGAAACCACTTGTCAATCTTTGTCAGCTCGTGTATCTCGTCGATTGAGTAGCCAGCGAAGAACGCCTTCTCTATGACGCAGATGCGCTTGTCCGTCGGCGCTTCCAGCTCGGCAGCTATGTCGCTGATGGTAAGCTCCTTGTTGCCGACAAATCCGTGCATCCCCTGCCCTATCATCCGCAAGCCCTTCTGTATCGCCTCCTCGAATGTGGAGCCTATCGCCATCACCTCGCCCACCGACTTCATGCTGCTGCCGAGCTCACGGTCAACGCCACGGAATTTTCCCAAGTCCCAACGTGGAATTTTGCAGACAACATAGTCAAGCGCAGGCTCAAAGAACGCGCTGGTGGTCTTTGTCACGGAGTTTTTAAGCTCGAACAAGCCGTAGCCCAAGCCCAGCTTGGCTGCCACGAACGCCAGCGGATAGCCCGTCGCCTTCGACGCGAGAGCCGAGCTGCGAGACAGGCGGGCGTTCACCTCAATCACACGATAGTCCTCGCTTTCGGGGTCGAGAGCGTACTGGACGTTGCACTCGCCCACTATCCCGATGTGGCGGATGATGCTGATTGACAGCGCGCGAAGCTTGTGATACTCGCTGTTCGTCAGCGTCTGGCTGGGCGCGATCACGATGCTCTCTCCAGTGTGGATGCCCAGCGGGTCGAGGTTCTCCATGTTGCAGACCGTGATGCAGTTGTCGTAGCTGTCACGGACCACCTCGTATTCAATTTCTTTCCACCCCTTCAAGCTCTTCTCGACAAGCACCTGAGGCGAGAAGGAGAACGCCTTCTCCGCCACTGCCTCAAGCTCGTTGTCATCGGAGCAGAAGCCGCTTCCCAGCCCACCCAGGGCGTAAGCCGCGCGGATGATGACGGGATAGCCAAGATCCTCTGCCGCTTGTCTTGCTTCTTCTATGTTCTCGCAGGCGTGGCTCTTTATGGTCTTCACCCCGATCTCGCTCAGTCGCTCCACGAAAAGCTCACGGTCCTCCGTGTCGATGATTGCCTGCACGGGCGTGCCAAGCACCTCAACCCCATACCGCTCAAGCACTCCGCTCTTGTAAAGTTCCACTCCGCAGTTGAGGGCGGTCTGCCCGCCGAACGAGAGTAATATTCCTTGAGGCCGTTCCTTCTCTATGACACGCTCCACGAACCATGGCATCACGGGCAGGAAGTATATCTGGTCAGCCACCCCGTCGGAGGTCTGCACCGTGGCTATGTTCGGGTTGATGAGCACTGTCTCCACGCCCTCTTCCCTGAGAGCCTTCAGTGCCTGCGAGCCAGAGTAGTCGAACTCGCCCGCCTCGCCTATCTTCAGCGCTCCTGAGCCGAGCAGTAGAACCTTCTTTATGTTGGGATTTATCATAGTCTTTATAAAGGATTTAACGTGTGAGCAATTCAATAAATCTGTCGAAGAGGAACTCAGTGTCCACTGGACCTGCGCAAGCCTCTGGGTGGAACTGAGCCGAGAACCAAGGCAATTCCTCGTGGCGTATCCCCTCGTTGCTGCCGTCGTTCATGTTGGTGAATAGCGGCTTCCATCCCTTGCCGAGGGTTGATGCGTCCACGGCGTAACCGTGGTTCTGCGTGGTGATGAAGCAGACGTTCGTGCCCTCCTGCCTCACTGGCTGGTTGTGGCTGCGGTGTCCGTATTTCAGTTTATAAATAGAAGCTCCCGAGGCTTTCGCCAAAAGCTGGTTGCCCATACATATTCCCATACAAGGACGCACGGGATTTGTCGCAAGAAATCGGCTTATGTTCTTAACTGTTTGCCCGCACGTGTCGGGGTCTCCCGGGCCGTTCGCAAGGAAGAGAGCGTCGAATTGAAGTTGGTTGAAGTCATAGTCCCACGGCACTCTCACCACCTCAACGCCACGCCTGAGGAGGCAGCGGATGATGTTGTTCTTCACGCCGCAGTCGACAAGCACCACTTTCTTGTCAATCGGTGTGGAAAGAGGTTGATAGTTGATGACTTCCTTGCACGACACTTGCGAGACGAAGTTGACACCCTCGTACTCAGCCTCGGGGGCTGCGTCGCCCTCCATCACGATGCTTCCCATCATCACCCCGTGCTCTCGCAGAACCTTGGTGAGCTGGCGCGTGTCGATGCCCGTGATTGCGGGGACGCGCTCACGTCTCAGCCACGAGGCAAGGCTCTCCGCCGCGTTCCAGTGGCTGTACTCCTCGCTGTAGTCGCCCACCACAAGCCCGCGGACGTATATCCTGTCGCTCTCCATGAAGGTGGCGATGCCGTTGTCCTCTATGGAGAAGGGAGGCACGCCGTAGTTGCCCACGAGCGGATATGTCAGCACCATTATCTGCCCCGCGTACGAGGGGTCGGTGAGGCTCTCGGGGTAGCCGGTCATCGCCGTGTTGAACACCACCTCGCCAGCCACTGAGCTTTCAAAGCCGAAGCTCTCGCCTTGGAACTCGGTGCCGTCTTGAAGTCTAAGTGTAGCTTTCATTTATCTTGAGTAAATCTGTTCGTAATAGTTGACAAAGGCGTGGCAGAGCAGCTTCAGTCCGCCAGGCGTGGGGTAGTCGCCGCTGAAATACCAGTCGCCCTTGAAGTCGGGGCAGGCGCGGCGCAGCCCCTCGAGGCTCTGGTACACGATGTCGATGGGTGTGGTCACACCTTTCGGGCGGAGCATCTCCACCATCTTGTGTGAGATCTCCTCGTCGGTGAACGGCTCGTACACTGCCTTCACGTGGTTCACCCGCTGGAGCTGGCGAGGCAGATCCATGTCACGTTTGCAAAGGCTGTACACCTCGTCGATGATGTCTCTTCTGTCCGTGTCTTTCAGCAGCTCGATGGTGGCTCTGAACGCTATGAACTCCTCCATTCGAGCCATATCGATGCCGTAGTAATCAGGGTAGCGCACCTGCGGACAACTGCTGACAAGTACGATTTTTTTCGGGTGCAAGCGGTCAAGTATTCGTATGATGCTCTCTTTAAGAGTGGTGCCACGGACAATGCTGTCGTCAATAATCACGAGGTTGTCCACGTAGGGTTCCAGACTGCCGTAGGTGATGTCGTAGACGTGAGTGGCAAGGTCGTTGCGGCTGGCTCCCTCTGTAATGAATGTTCGTAGCTTGATGTCCTTGAGTGCAACCTTCTCGCTTCTGACGTACTGCCCGCCGATGATGCGGTTTATCTCGTCGAGCGTCGGCTGATGGTCCTGCACAAGCTCGTAAATCTGTTTTACCTTCTGGCGGTTCATCTGCTTCTTGAAGCCCGTGAGCATGCCGTAGAACGCCACCTCCGCAGTGTTGGGGATGAAGGAGAAAACGGTGTGCATTATGTCGCCGCTGACTGACTCCGTGATGCGCTCCGTGAGCTGCTCGCCGAGAGCCTTGCGCTCCTTGTAAATGTCTCTGTCGCTACCTCTGCTAAAATATATTCGCTCGAAGCTGCAAGCCCGCTTCTCCTCCGCCTTGATGATCTGCTGGAAACTGATCTCTCCGTTCTGCCTCACGCTGAGAGCCTGCCCAGCTTGCAGCTCGCTTATCTGATGCGTCTCCAGGTCGAACACGGTCTGTATCACTGGCCTCTCGCTGGCGACTACCACGACCTCGTCGTCCTTGTACCAATACGCTGGACGGATGCCCCAAGGGTCGCGCATGCAGAACATCTCCCCGCTGCCCGTCATGCCGCAGACAACGTAGCCACCGTCCCAGAGCGGAGCGCTTGTGCGAAGAACGTTGCACACGTCTATCCTCTTCTCTATGAAGCGTGTGATGTCCTCGCCCTCCAGGCCCTGACGCTGCGCAAGGTTGAACAGTCGCTCGCTCTCACGGTCGAGCCTGTGGCCCATCTGCTCGAGCATGATGTATGTGTCGCTGTAGACGCGGGGGTGCTGCCCGTGCCTGACGATGCTGCTGAACACCTCGTCAACATTTGTGAGATTAAAGTTGCCGCAGAGGCAAAGGTTTTTCGCCCTCCAGTTGTTGCGCCTCATGAACGGGTGGACATAAGAAAGGCCACTCTTGCCTGTTGTTGAATAGCGAAGGTGGCCCATGTAAATCTCTGCGGCGAACGGCAGATGTCTCGAGGCGTAGGCGGCGTCGCTTAGCTGCTGCTCGGGAAAAGCCGAGAGCCTTTGCCGCGCGCTCTGGAAGATCTCACTTATCGCGTCGCCGCCAAGCGCCCGCTCGCGGAACATGTACTCCTCACCAGCACGGGCGTTCATCTTCACGCAAGCCATGCCAGCTCCCTCCTGCCCTCGGTTGTGCTGCTTCTCCATCAGCAGGTAAAGCTTGTTGAGGCCGTACATCCACGTGCCGTAACGCTGCTGGTAGTAGCTCAAAGGCTTTAGCAGCCTTATCATCGCCACACCGCACTCGTGCTTCAGTTGCTCCATCCGCTCCTCTGCCGTTGCTTTCAGCGACACTCGGCCGCGCTCGTGAGAGTCTGCGAGCAGCTCTCCTCTCGCTTGCACGAGTGTTCGGGGTACAAAGATAAGGCTTATTGGCGGAACCGCCAAAGGGAGAGCGAGCGATTTTCTGCTTCGTCAGCCCTTTGCCTCCACTTCCCCAAACATTACACACTTCCCTCAACTGTCATCAATCCGGGCATCGGTCACCACCCCCAAACACATACCTACCAACCCCTATATATAAGGGGTTGGTAGGTATATGTTTGAGGGGTGTCTGTACCCGTATTGCCAAGATTATTTGTATGACATTATAGATAAAGAGGGAGCAAACACATACCATACCTGGGCATATAGGGAATGGTTGGTAGGTAGTCTTTAAAGGTCAGAATACGGAAACACATACCATACCTGGGCATATATGGGGAAGTGTGGTAGGTGTTTCATTCTGAAACGGTGCGGACGGAGAAGCCGTAGCAGCGGTAGTTCCAATACCGGTAGAAGTAGCCACTGAAGAAGCTGAGGTAGTACGCGCCCTGCGTATCGCTCTCGTCGGGTGTGGCACTCCAATAGTCGCCGCCCTGTCCAGCGCTGAGAAGCGACGTCCCGAAACGCCAGCCTGCGGCGGGAAGGAAGATGCTGTTGCCGCTCGGTCCCGTCACCTTGTAGCCCGCATGTCCGCCCATAGTTGTCCACGTGCGCTGGCACTTGTTTATCAGTTCGTCTATCTCGTTCGCTGTGGGCAGCCTCCACGAGCGCTGGCACTTGTTTATAAGCTCGTCTATCTCACTCCACGTGGGCATTCTCCACGAGCTGCCCCAGTTGGCGCGGGCGGCATCGTAGTCCACCCAGCCTGATATTTCGCCTTTTCGAGCCATTGACTTCCCTCGTCTTCGTTACCTAACTTATTGTAAGAGTTGCCGATGTACTCGTAGGCTATTTGCAGGGTGGAGCAGTTGGGTATCGCCGCGCATTTGGTCATAGCCGTGATGCAGTCCTCATAACGTCCCAAGTCGTAGTATATTCTCCCAAGTGTGTCCCAGCTGGCCTCGTTTGCATCTGTTTTGACTGACTGCTCCGCATAAGGTAAGCCCAATTCTGGCTTGCCCTGTTCGTAGTAATACCACCCCAGACTGTTCTGCGCACCAGCATGTCCTTGCTCAGCTGCCTTGCGATACCACTTCGCAGCTTCCTCCTTGTTCTGGGGAACTCCTTTGCCATTGTCATAGCACACTCCCAGATTGTTTTGAGCCCACTTGTTACCTTGCTCAGCTGCCTTGCGGTACCACTTCACGGCTTCCTCTAAGTTCTGTTCAACACCTTCGCCATTGTCATAGCTATATCCCAGATTGTACTGAGCGACAGCATTCCCCTGCTCGGCAGCCTTGCGGTACCACTTCACGGCTTCCTCTAAGTTCTGTGGTACGCCTTCGCCATTGTCATAGCACACTCCCAGATTATTCAATGCCTCGGCGAATTGTGGGGAAGAGAATCCTTGTTCGGCTGCCATTGAGTACCATCTGGTGGCTTCCTCGTAGTCTTGCGTCACGCCAGTGCCGTTGTAGTAGCACTGTCCCAGTTTGTATTGAGAATATGCGTCCCCAAACATAGCGGCTTTCCTGTAGGAGCGGAACTTGGATTTATTTTGGATTGATTCTATGGCTGAACCTATACCATAAACGATACCATAATAGATACCACCGATGATAACGGCGGTAAAACAATAGGAAGCTATCTCTATGATAGTATCACCCACATTGCACGCAGTCACGGATAGGGACAACGCCATTATCAGCAGAGCCTTACATGTTAGCCTTATCGCTTTCATAGTCTTGAATCGGTTGTCAACGTTCGTCGTACTTCTTGATCTTCTTCGCCATTCCGAACGTGTCGAGCTTCGCCTTGAACACTTGGCAGCAATCCTTGCAGAAGTACTGGTGGTAGCCAGTCTCCAGGGCGAGCTTTCTCACCAGCAGTCCGGATAACGACACCCCAGCCGCGCCCACCAACGTCGAGACAACCGCCCCTCCCAGCACACCGCCCACCTGAGCGATGCCACGGGTGAGCTTTCCTTTCGCGGTCTTCTTCACGTTGAGACTGCCGCAGTAAGGACATTGAACAGTTACACTACTACTCATTTTGATCTGTCTTTTGATGATTTAACTATAGCTTTCCCTTGATTTCTTTCTCCAGCTTGACAAGCTCTGAGTAGTTGAAGCGGTTGTCGTTGACACGCCTCATCAGCTCCTCAGCCAGTTTCTTCTCGTCGGGGTTCTCATAGTGGTCGGGATGCACACTGTTCGCCAGCCTCTTGTATAGCGAGCGTGCCCGCACGATGCCGTCCACCACATTCGCGCTCTCGTCACGCCTTGTCTTTCTCCTCAACCTCAGGCGGTTGATGTATCTCATCAGGATGTTCATGACGGCTTGCCTATGAAGTAGTTGCTAAGGTTGGCGAACTTCGCCAGAGGGTAGAGTTGCTTCATTCCCGTCGTCTTGCCCTTTATCACGAGTGTGTCGAAGCCCATCGCCATCAGCTGGCGCACGAACTGGGCGTTCCCCGTCACGTACGAGGCAAGCTCCTTCATCTCCCCTGAGGTCAGGCGGAAGTCGTTCTCGATGCTGATCTTGAAGCCGCTCCTGAGCCACATTGCGCTCATCTCGTGGCGGAAGTCGCTCACACCCTGGGTGATTGACACCTTGCACAGCCTGCCGAACTCTCCGCTTGTGAAGTACTCCATAAATGCCGTGTTCATCTGGCTGATTATTCTCACACGCTCGAACGAGCCGTCCATAATGACGTTGATAATGTTGGTGATCAGTGTTTTTAAGGTCATAGTCTTGATATAGTTTGATTGATAATGTGCCTACCCGAAAAGGAACTTGAACAGCCAGATGACGATGAATATGCCAAGGCCTGCCAGCAGTATGCGCCACACGCAACCCGCCGCCAATAATCCGCCTCCGAGGCATCCTCCCAAAGTGTCTCCCACTTTGTCTTTCCCGTCAGAGAGCAGGAAGCCCAGCACTCCGCCTATAACGGCGATGATTACTACAACCCAGAACCACATAGTTCCCTCCTTTCCGTTGTTTTCATGTCTTCTATTGTTTTGTCGGTATCAGTGTCTGTGTGGCCTGGAGCTTGGGCAACAAAAAACGTGGACCGATTCTTCGTCTACGTCTTCTGAGGTATAGCCAAAACCATTGCAGTCATATACGAGTAAAAGCCCACGCGTTCCGCGTGAGCATCGGCTTAAACCCTTGACTGCCTCGTAAACTGGCTATTTACAGAAGACAAGAACGTAAGCTAACGCTTTATCTAAGTGTCCTACTCTTGGTCTTTACATATCGGTGCGGTTTACGGTTTGTGTCGCGAAGGTAGGCAATTATCCGCATTCGCACCGCATGTGGTCGGGGAAAAACTTGCGGCAATCTGGAAACACCCACCTGTCCTGGGCATATAGGGAATGGTATGGTGGGTGGTCTTTCGTGGCGGGGAGGGGCATAAGAAAACACCTACCAACCTCTCCGTATAGGCGGGGGGATTGGTAGGTGGTTTTAGAGAGTAAGCTCAGAGGGCTTACAGCAACTTGTACATTTTGCCGTCGCGCTTGAGCTTGCGGGCCTCGACGAGAGAGTTGATGATCAGGTCGGCGAGCTCGTTGTCCTCGCTGTTGGTGCGCTCCCTTCGGAAGTTGAACGTGTAGCCGAGCTCCAGCTTGACGTTGGCTCTCAGGTAGCGGTGGTCGAGCCACTGCTTGCCTGAGTTCCCGAAGACGCGGGAGACTATCTCCCGCGACTTCTCGAGCCCGCGGCGCGTCATCGCAGCACCTCCTTCCTTTTTGAGGTGATCAGTCTCATCATCCCCACAGCAGCCAGTGTGTGGCGCGCGCTGAGGTCGAGGTTGACTGTCGGCCGCAGCTTACTGTCGATGCCGTAGCGGAGCACGTCCTGGTCCACAAGGTAGTCGATGACGTTCAGGATGAAGATCCTCTCCTTCGGCAGGTTGTCCTTTGTCACCTCTGCATTGTAGCCACGGTAGTACTGAAGGGGGTCTTTTGTGAGTTCCGACATCAGGACACCCTTGGGGCGGTTGTGCTGGAAGTACTCGTCCCACAGGTAGGATAGCACAGCGTAGGTGCTTTCCACGCTCTTCACGCCCCATCCGAGGCAGTTAGTCACTGCGGCGCAGTTAGGATCGCGCCAGAAAATTTTCTTTTTTGTCATATTAATTGAACATTAAAGGTTAAACACAATAGGCTCGTCGCCTTCTACTTTACACTCAATGAACGCGTCAACCATACGGTCGACCTCCTCATCGTCGATCTGCTCAAACACGGCGTCTTCCGCGTCCGCGCCGTCGTCCTCGCCGGGTGGCGGCAGGAGGTATTGCTGCCCTTTGCGGACGATCAGTCCCTCCTTTACCATCGTGGTGATCTTCCTGTCGACGGTCACCTCCGCCTTCTGCCCGAGGTCCATGATGCCGTCGAGCAGCTCGCGTCTGGTCATAGCGTCCGCCCCTTTCCTGGTGAACGCCTGCCTTGCCCAGTCGAAGTACCTCTTCAGGGTCTCCTCTGCCTGCGAGAGGGTCTCCACCTTGTCGCAAGCCACGGGCAGGGCGAGTCCGTCCCGGGTCTTCCGGATGGTGTAGGCGAAGGGGGCGAAGGGCTCCCCGCGTGTCCCCCTCTCGTGGGGCTTCACGGTGTTCCTTCCGTCCCTGCCGCTCACCATCAGGGAGCTGTACCCCTTCTGCAGGAGGAACCTGCCGATGTGGCCTCGCGCCTGGTCGGTGCCCATGTTGGTATGCAAGACGAGCAGGATGGCGCACTGGTAGCGGTCGCAGAGCTTGCGGAGCCAGCATATTGCGCGCTTGCTGCCGACCTCGTCGTTCATGGAGGGCACGAGGTCAATCAAGCCGTCCACCACGGCAAGGTCAGGACGCTCCGCCTTGATCCACCTTGCTATGCGCTCGCGCCTGAGGCTCTCGGAGTCGAGCAGGCCGCTCCGCTCGTCCTCAGCGTCCAGCAGGTCGATGTAGCGCAGGCGTGGGTTGCTCTGAGCGTCGGCGGTGCCGCTGAGACGCTTGATCTTCCACATCAGGGTGACGCCGCCCTCGCTCTTGCCCTGCTCCGTGTCGAAGTAGATCACCCTCAGGTCATCCCTCGCGGCGGCCAGCCCCAGCTGCGCCTGGCCCAGTGTGGCGGCTGCCAAGGCGGCGCATAGGGTGGACTTGCCCACCTTCGAGTCGCCGATGACGCTGGTCATGCCGCCACGGATGAGTATGGGCACGCCCGTCTCCTGCTGCACCATGAGTGGCTGCACCCCCGCCAGCCGGGCAGTCTGGCTGAGCTCGTCCTTGCGGATGTCGTGCCCCGTGGAGTCGATGTAGACCCTCTCGTCCACTGTCTTCGTGGAGTTTGCTTCGTTGGAAGCGTTGTCTTGGCTTTCGCCGGCCTTCTGAGCAGCGGCCTCCTTGAGGTCCTGCTCTGCCTGCCGAGGCAGGTCGTTAGTTTGATTATTCATAGTCTTGCTTTTTAAAGACATCGACAAAGGTAGAGGGGTTCTCAGGGGCTGCATATAGTGCGGTATTGCGGCACAATATGGCGCAATAAAAAAAGGCGCCCTCCTCATCTTTGGAGAGTGCCTCTTGTGGCTTAGGTTATGCCCTGGTAAGGTCTAATCCTCGCCGTAGAGCAGGTCGTCGATCCCGCTCCTCCACTTCTGGGGCTTGTTGTGGGGGACGTCCTGTATCTGGGAGTACGAGGAGTGGAGGCCCTTCTTTCCGAACACCTCTTCCAGCTCCTTCCACGGCGGGGCGACCGTTTCCTTTTGGCGGTACAGCTCGCTGAGGAAATACGCCAGGCTGGCATTGGAGCCTTTCCACTTGTAGTGGTCGCCGTCCGTCTCGTCCATGAAGCCCTCCTCGACGGCTCTCTTGAAGAACTTGAGTGCCGTGTCGGTCTTCCACGACTGCCGCGGTCGAGTGCCTTCGACAGGCGTGTCGCTGAGCCGCGACAGCCTATGAACTACACGTGCCACCCCGAGGCACAGCCTCTCCAGCCACCCGGCGTTGTCCCACTCCTCGTCTTGAGGCTCGAGAGGCTCCCGCTCCTCCGTTATCCTCCTGAGCAGCCCTGTGTCAAGCTGCCTCGTCTCATGGCCGTCACTCACAGAGTACCCCTCGAGCGTGGACAGGAGGCGAACCCCGCCGAAGAACCACTGCCTGTTCTCGAACCAGCGCATGCCCAGGCAGCCGAGAGCCTCGTCAACGGCCGCCCTCCTCTGCTCGGCGCTCATCTTCCTCGCCATCGCCTCCAGCTGCTCCAGCGCCTCGTCCTCCTGCCGTCGGTTGAGCTCACTGTACCAAGGCACTCCTGGCCAGCCCCCAGCCTCCGCCACTTCCTCCCGAGCGGGCAGATACTCGACAAGCCTCTCCCCCGGGTCCACCAACAGCCTCAGGCGCGCCTGGCCCTCGCCCGACCAGTACAGCGACACTATGATGTCCGCAAACTCCTTGGTCGCCTTAAGGCGGCTCTTCACATAGTCCATACTTTCCATGGTCTTCATAAGCTGTCCTCCTGCGCGAAGTTACGCGTTTCTCCCCGACATACCGCAAGGGTGTGGCAAATTCGTCATCCCGCGCCCTCGGATTTGGCCTCGCCTCATACCTTATATATAATTGCCTTAAAGGGAGCTCTTGCAAGAGAGAAGCAGATAAGGAATCACAAACAAAACAACATCACGCTTATGGCAATCAATTACTCAAAGGTACTCAAGCAAGTGCCCGTCGGCTCCGGCACCTACAAGGTGTACGCCCAGGCGCAGACCACCCAGATCTGGGGTCTCGACGAGTTCGCCCAGCACATCCACGACCACAACTCCGTCGCCTCGAAGGGCATGATACTGCTCATCCTGACCGACATGGTGACCTGCCTCAAGGAGAAACTTCTTGACGGGGTGAAGGTAAGGCTCGGCGACTTCGGCTCGTTCTGGCTCTCGCTCCACAGCCACGGCGAGGACAACGCCGACGACTTCACCGCACAGGACATCACAGGCATCACCCTCAGCTTCACCGCGGGCAGCTCAATGACGAGCGACGAGCTGATGAAGGACGCGACGTTCGAGTTCGTCGGCACCCGCGCGCAGCAAGCCGAGACCAGGGCGCAGCGCAACGCCGACCTCAACGAGCAGGCCGGCGGCTCCAGCTCCAGCTCGCAGAGCGGCTCAGGCTCGCAGAGCGGCGCAGGCGGCGAAGGAGATGACTAATGGCCGAGATGACAAGGAAGACGTGGCTTCAGGTCCTGCTGCAAGTGCTCTCCGCGCTTGTCGGGGCGTTGACCGCAGCGATAACGAACTCCTGCATAGGGGCTTGACGAGACACACAAGACGCTGACACGAGGACACGTGGGAGAGGCGCGACCCCTCCCTCGTTTTACGGAGAAGAAAAAGCATGAACAGCCCGCGGGGGAGAAGCTTTGAGAGCCGACCCTGTCGCGGGCTTTTTCGTGCCCTCAAGGCAGAGACACCTGTCTTAAACACCACCTACCAACCTTTCCCTATATAGGCAGGACAGGTGGGTGTTTCCTGTCCCCCGCATAATTTTACCCGCCCGCTTGCCGTGTGTTTGCGGATTATTGCCTACCTTCGCGCCAGACGAACATAAAGACACTGAAACCACTAAAACAATAGCTGTGACAAGGAAATCATTAGGAGTGGCATTGATGGCAGCTATGCTTCTGCTCACGCTCTCCGCCTGCCAGAGGAAGACCGACCAGGGCACGCCCGGCTCTGCGGAGCAAGGAGACACACTGACGCTCTGGTACGAGGATGGCGTATCCCTCTTGACGCTTTTCACAGATTCCGACACCGTGGCGGTACATCTGCTTGGTGAGGCCGCCCGCCGGGGGAACGCGAAGGCTCGGCTCGCCTTGGGAGTGTGCTATTTCACGGGCCGCGCAGTGGAGAAAGACTACAAGCAGGCGGCTGAGTATATGGCGGATGCCGCCAACGAGGGGAATCGCTTATGCCAAATGCTCGTGGCTATATGCCGTGGAGACGGACTGGGCGACGGGCGGGATTACGCTGAGGTGCTGGAATGGCTGAAGACCCACGAGGGCTCGAACCCTTTGTGCCAGTACCTGCTGGGCTTGTATTACGAGAACTGCACAAGCCTCGATAACCGCTATCGAGAGGCGTTGCGATGGTACAGGAAGCTGGCTGGCACTTTTCAACTGAGTGTGTGCGGCAAGGACTACCCTGCGGATTTCCGTAGAGGCGCTGAGAACGGAGAAGCTAAGGCACAATACTGCTTGGGGCTGTCTTACGAGATTGGCGACGGTGTCGGGCGAGACTTCGAGGAGGCTGCCAAGTGGTACCGCAAGGCCGCCGAGCAAGGGCTGCCGGACGCGCAGTTGCAGTTGGGCGATTGCTACTTCTTGGGGCTCGGCGTGCGGCAAAACCTGAAGGAGGCTGCGAGGTGGTACGGACAGGTCGAGGGGCAGTCTGTGACCGGCGACTTGGTTAGTTTGTGCCAGGACAGCGACATAGTCGAGAGCCAGTTCGAGTACACAATGGAGCATTCACGCATCGAGCGTGTACGTGTTGACGCGATGAATGACTACCCTTCAGCGCAGTACGATTTGGGCTATCTTGCCGAATACGGCTATGTCGACGATGACATGGCGAGAATGTACACAGAGGCAGCCGAAAGAGGAGATGCCGAGGCACGCTATAAGCTGGGCTGCCTCTACAGAGACGGCAAAGGGGTGAAGAAAGACTTGAGGCTCGCCTCGAAGTGGCTCAGGAAGGCGCAGGAGCATGGCTTCAATGTCAAGCGGATGGGGCTGGAGTCGTGCCTTGCTGAGGGAGACAGTGTGCCGCATGACAGAGCGGAGGCTTTCAGGTGGTACAGGAAGGCGGCGGAGCAGGGGAACGCCGACGCTCAGTTCAACCTCGCCTATTGCTACGATAACGGCTACGGGGCTCCGAAGCTCCCTCTCGCGGCTGCGGGATGGTACCGCAAGGCCGCCGAGCAGGGTCACCCCAGCGCAATGTGCAGACTGGCCGGTCTCCTCTATGGCGTTAACGAGGAGGAGCGAGTGAAGTGGCTTAGAAAGGCGGCGGAGCTTGGCAACCCCGAAGCCCAGTACTGGCTGGGCATGTCGTCGCTGCACGGGCAGAATCCCAAGGAAGCCGCGGGGTGGATACTAAAGGCGGCTGAGCAGGGGCTCGCTGATGCCCAGAGAGAAATGGCGGACCGCTACGAGAACGGCGACGGCGTGCCGCAAAGCCAGGAGGAATCGGACAAGTGGTTCACTCAGTACGCACAACGTTTCTAAACACAACAGAGATATGGAAGGGAAAGCATTAAGGTTAACATTGATGGCATCGTTTCTTGCGCTCGCCACCACTGCCTTCGGGCAGAAACCTATAAAGAAGCCAGTGCTGCCGAGCAGGAGCAGCGCCACGACTGCCACGCCGAGCAAGCCAAGGGTGCAAGTGAGTTCGCCTACAGGAACGATAAACGGCCACGGCTATGTCGACCTGGGCTTGAGCGTGAAGTGGGCTACGTGCAACGTGGGGGCAAGCTCGCCTGAGGGTTACGGCAACTACTACGCCTGGGGAGAGACAAGCACGAAGTCGGATTACTCGTCAAGCAACTGCAAGACTTGGGAAGTGAGCATGGGCAGCATAGCGGGCAACTCAAGCTACGACGCGGCACGCTCCAACTGGGGAGGAACGTGGAGGCTGCCCACAGTGGACGAGATAGACGAGCTGGTTAACAAATGCACGACTGTATGGACGACCGTGAACGGTGTCAAAGGGCGCAAAGTTACAGGACCGAACGGGAACAGCATCTTCCTTCCCGCCGCTGGCTGGCGTGGCGGGACGTCGCTTTACTACGCTGGAGAGAGCGGCTACTATTGGAGTGCCGCACCCTACGAGAGCAATACGCAGATCGCGTACGACCTCTACTTCGACAGTGGCGACTTCTACCGGAGCAACAACAGCCGCACCAACGGCTTCTCCGTCCGCGCCGTTTCAGAATGAAAAGCGAAGCGTGTTTGATTCATTTGATTCATTTGATTTATTAGCGTCGGGCATTAAAAGCCCGACGCTGGAATTCCCGCGAAGCGGGTCGATTTTTTTGAGATTTTATGCCAACGTACACAGAAGCTATCAAGTTTGAAGAGGCGGCTCCCAAAGGGACTATCCGCCTCGTGAGGTCAGGTGAGTTCTACCGCGCGTACGACCATTCGGCGTGGCTTCTCTCCAGCATCAAGGCGGCCAACCTGCCCACCCCGCAGCCAGAGCCGAAGATCTCCACCAGCTTCATCCGCTGACCCCAGAGGGGAGGATACGGGCGGAAAAGCGGAAACACCTACCACACTTCCCCATATATGCCCAGGTATGGTATGTGTTTCCGTATTCTGACCTTTAAAGACTACCTACCACACTTCCCCATATATGCCCAGGCATGGTATGTGTTTCCGTATTCTGACCTTTAAAGACTACCTACCAACCATTCCCTATATGCCCAGGTATGGTATGTGTTTGCTCCCTCTTTATCTATAATGTCATACAAATAATCTTGGCAATACGGGTACAGACACCCCTCAAACATATACCTACCAACCCCCTATATATAGGGGTTGGTAGGTATGTGTTTGGGGGTGGTGACCGATGCCCGGATAGTTGACAGTTGATGGGAACAGGGGAGACTTTTCCTTGCCCTGCTTTTGCATTTCAGCATAGAGTTCACTATCTTTGCGTCTGAATATGGACACTCAGGGCTTTGACTTCCGTGACGCTCGCCGCCACTGTATGGGCTGGGGCCTGAGGGCGGGCGTGTGGTGGAGCGGCGGTTTCCTATGCACCGTGCTCGCGTTCCGCTACCCCGTTCTGGGCAACGTGGGGCTGCTCATTGGGTTGCTCTCGGTGTGGCGTTTGGGCTATCTCATCAAGGTGTTCAACTGGGAGACGGGCAACACGGGGTGGATGAGGACGTGGTGGATGTCGTTCCTCACCTACATCTTCTGCGCCCTTGTGACGACGCTTGTGCAGTACATCTGGTTCAGATTCTATGACAACGGGATGCTGGCACACGAGTTGGAGCTGATGCTTCAGGTGGACGCGTACCGTGAGACGCTGGAGCGTGTCGGCACGGCGGACATAGACTCGATGAAGGCTGCCCTCGGCAACCTCTCGATGCTCACATACGGCTTCCTGTCGGTGAACATATCGCTGGGCTTCATCCTCTCGTTCCCCACGATGGTGTTCGCGAGGATTGGCTTAAGTAAACGGAGTTAAGATTATGAATATCAGTGTAGTTATACCACTTTATAATGAGGAAGAGAGCCTCGTGGAGCTTCACGACTGGATAAGGCGTGTGATGGAGGACAACGGGTTCAGCTACGAGGTGATCTTCGTCTCCGACGGCTCCACCGACCGCTCGTGGGATGTGATCGAGCAGCTCGCGAGGCAGAACAAGGAGGTGCGTGGCATCAAGCTCCGCCGCAACTACGGGAAGAGCCCCGCTCTCTACTGCGGCTTCGAGGCAGCACGGGGAGACGTGGTGATAACCATGGACGCAGACCTCCAGGACTCGCCCGACGAGATCCCCCAGCTCTACGACATGATCGTGAAACAGGGCTACGACCTCGTGAGCGGCTGGAAGATGAACCGCTCGAAGGGCGACCCGCTGTCGAAGACGCTCCCCACGAAGCTGTTCAACGCAACGGCTCGCAGGGTGAGCGGCATACACAACCTGCACGACTTCAACTGCGGGCTGAAGGCTTACCGCCTTGAGGTTGTCAAACATATTGAGGTATACGGCGAGATGCACCGTTACATCCCATACCTTGCGAAGAACGCTGGCTTCACCAAGATCGGGGAGCTTAGGGTGCACCACCAGGCGAGGAAACACGGCAAGAGCAAGTACATGGGCTGGAACCGCTTCGCCAACGGCTACCTCGACCTCGTGAGCCTCTGGTTCCTATCCTCGTTCGGGCTGAAGCCGATGCACGTGTTCGGATTTGTCGGCACGCTGATGTTCCTCGTCGGAGCAGTAGCCGCTATAGTCGTGGGCGTTAACAAGCTGTGCTATTTGCTTAACGGACTGCCCCACCCTCTCGTCACCAGCAGCCCCTACTTCCACATCTCCCTGACGATGATGGTGCTTGGCACGCAGCTCTTCGTGTCGGGCTTCCTGGGTGAGCTGCTGATACGCAACTCGCAACTCAGGAACAACTACCAGATAGAGAAGGAGCTGTGAGAGGGTTGAGACGCTGTGTTGTCGCATATATGCTATGCCTTGCGCTTATAGGTTGCGAGGGGATAGACTGCACCCTGAACAACGTGGTGCTGTGCCACTACAGCTTCTACGGCTCTCAGAGCGGCTCGCTGGTGACGCTCACTGACACCCTCACCGTCACTGCCGCGGGAACGGATTCCGTCCTCTACAACAAAGGGGCTGGCATCACTGGGGTTGACCTGCCGATGAGCTACTTTGCGGACGTTGACACGCTGGTGTTCACATTGAGCGGAGACGGTTATGGAACGAGAAGCACAATACGAGTGGAGAAGACTAACGTGGAGCATTATGAGTCGCCCGACTGCCCGACCACGATGTTCCACTACCTGACGGGGGTGTCTTTCGCCAGCACGGTGATGGACTCTGTAGTCATCAGGAGAGCAGAGGTGAACTATTTGCAGGATGAGAATATACGGGTATATTTCCATACTGATGGTGATTAGCCTCTTCTGCTTAGAAGCCAGCGGGAAGACGGAGGAGGTGATACCGCAAGCCCCCGTGTTCTGCGGTGCCGCCGTCAGTGTCGACCTGGCGGGCCCTGTGATGAAGGCAGTAGGCACAAGGTTCGACCAGCTGGAGTGTGGCGCGCGTCTGAACTTCCGCGACCATTACTTCCCCGTCTGCGAGCTTGGCATCGGCGAGAGCGACCGTGAGGGAAGGACGAACAACAACAAGTTCCACGCCCGTGCCCCGTATTTCCGTGTGGGGATGGACTACAACGTGAACAAGAAACACAACGGCAACCGCATGTTCATCGGGCTGCGATACGCCTTCACCAGCTTCAGTTACGACTTCAAAGATCCTGACTTCAGCGACCCCGTCTGGCAGGTTTCGGAAAGTGGGCTAAGCTTGAGCGGGCAGAGCGCGAGGATGCAATGGATAGAGGCATGCTTAGGCTTCGAGACAAAGCTGTGGAGCTTCCTGCGCCTCGGCTGGACAATCCGCTTCAAGAAACCTGTGCACAAGAAGTTCCCCGAGCAAGGTGACCCCTACTACGTGCCAGGCTTCGGCAAATACGGCAACAGCACATTCGGCGGCACGTGCAACCTCATCTTCGACGTGGGCAGGACGAGCAAGAAAATGAACAAGAAATAGGACGAGATGAACAAGCTGAAGAAATGGCAAATCGTGTTCCTCCTGCTGCTGATAGCGGGGACGATTGTGGTAATGATACAGGAGCATAAGGTTGCGCCTCTTAAGCCCAAGCCCTCATGGCAGAGAGACGAGGGCATGATATTCGGAACGGTCTACCACACAACGTATGAGAGCGACAGTTCACTCGAGGCACATTATTTGGCTGAATTACAGAGAGTTGACGGCGCACTCTCCATGTTCAACCCCCGCTCCACCATTAGTCTTATAAACAAGAATGAGAGTATGCAGACGGACACCTTGTTCCGTGAGGTGTTCAATCTTAGTAAGCAAATAAGCCTTGACACGGAGGGCGACTTCGACATCACCGTGGCACCGTTGGTGAACGCCTGGGGCTTCGGCTTCAAGAGCGGAGCGTTGCCCGACAGCCTTCAGGTGGACAGCATCCTCCAGTTCGTGGGCTGGCGGAAAGTGTGCCTGACCTCAGACGGCAAGTTGAAGAAGCTTGACAAGAGGACTGTGATGGACATGAGCGCGGTGGCAAAGGGCTACGGCGTTGACAAGGCAGCCGAGACGCTCGAGAGGCTTGGCGTGGAGAACTACATGGTGGAGATTGGCGGGGAGATAGCACTTAAGGGGAAAAATCCTGACGGAAAGCTGTGGACGATAGGCATAAACCGGGCAGACGACGACAGCACGAGCACCAACCGTGACATTGAGGCGGTGATAGAACTGACCGACTGCCGCATAGCCACCAGCGGCAACTACCGCAACTACTATGTGACGGAGGACGGCAGAAGGCTTGCGCACACAATAAATCCACACACTGGCTACCCCGTACAGAGGGACATCGTCTCAAGCACCGTCATAGCTCCCAGCTGCGCCATGGCTGACGCTTACGCCACAGCCTTCATGGTGATGGGACTGGAGGAGGCCAGGAAGACGCTCGAGAGGCACACGGAGCTGCGGGCTTACTTCATATACCTTGACACGGAAGGCAACGAGAAGACATGGAAAACCGATAATCTTGTAGACATAAAAGAACGGACAGATGGACAGTAGAATGTACGAGACGCTGAACGCGATCCCCTTGTTCCAGGGGATGAACGGCATAGAGCTGAACCAAATACTTGACACCTGCCCTCTCAGGATCGAGTGCCTGGAGAAGGGCGACACATTGGTCAGGCAGGGCGAGCTGGCGAGAAACCTCACAGTGCTGCTGAGCGGGAGGCTAAGAGCAAGCGTGTCCTGGGGCGACGACTGCCTTGTCGTGACGGAAGAAGTGCCGTGTCCCTCGCTGATAGAATGCGATGTCCTTTACGGCATCCAGCGGGAGTGGGGAGCCACCTACACGGCAACGGGGGACTGCACCTTGCTGCTCATCCCTAAAGAGGACGTGAACCGCATGATGGGAACTATGGAGGTGTTCCGCCTGAACTACCTGAACACTGTATGCGCCCTTAGCCAGAAGAGGCGACAGCGCGCCTGGACCGAGCCCGCGCCTCGGCTCAGGGAGAGGATAGCCCTGTTCGTGAAGGCAAGAACCCTTGGGCAGACGGGGCCAGTAGAGGTGAGGATAAGGATGAGAGACCTCGGAATGCACCTCGGGGCCACACGCTCGCTCATCTCGCAGGTGCTGCACACGATGCAGGACGACGGCGTGCTCACGGCGGCCAGAGGCAGGATAATGATACCCGAACTGAAGGAATTGAGATAGAACATGGCAGAGCACACGAACCCTTTCTTAAGGAAACATTACGACACCCCGCTGGACACGGTGCCGTTCCAGGAGATACGCTTCGAGGACTACGAGGAGGCTTTCCTCGAAGGCATGAGGCGTGACGACGAGGACACGGAGAAGATAGTCAGCAACGAGGAAGAACCCACGTTCGAGAACACGATAATACCCAAGGGAGACCACACCCTGGAGCGGGTGAGCGACGTGTTCTTCAACCTGCTCAGCGCGGACACAAACGACGACATGGACGCTCTGGCGCAGAAGATGGAGCCACTGCTGACGCAACACGCCAACAAACAGCTGGAGAACGAGCGGCTCTGGCTGAGGATAAAGGCGGTGCACGACCACCCTAACCGCACGCTTGACCAGGAGGAGCAGCAGCTTCTCGACCTGACCTACGAGGGTTTCGCCCGAGAAGGCGCATTGCTCTCGCCTGACGACAAGAAGAAGCTGGGCGAGATGCGGGAAGAGCTTGGGATGGCAGAACTGAGCTTTCAGCAGAATGAGCTTAAGGAAATGAACAGTTTCCAGCTGCACATAACGGACAAGGCTGACTTAAGCGGGCTGCCCGACAGCCGCCTGGAGGCAGCCGCCCTTGAGGCAAAAGAAGCTGACAAGGAGGGATGGCTCTTCACCCTTCACCAGCCGAGCTACGGGCCCTTCATGACTTACGCCGACAACCGTGAGCTCAGGAGGCGGATGTTTATGGCGAACGCCACGATGTGCACGCACGAGGGAGAGAGGAACAACCTGCCTCTCGTGCCGAAGATAGTGAACCTGAGGCGCAGGATAGCGAACATCCTGGGCTACAAGACCTATGCCGACTTCGCGCTTGAGAAGCGTATGGCTGAGGACACAGCGCACGTATACTCCTTGCTGAGGCAGCTCAAGGAGGCTTATCTGCCTGTCGCCAAAATGGAAGTGGAGGAGGTTTGCTCATTGGCTCGCAGGCTCGAGGGCGACGACTTTGAGATGATGCCGTGGGACTTCGCCTACTACAGCCACAAGCTCAAGCTGGAGAAGTACGACCTCGACGAGGAGACGCTGCGCCCGTACTTCGAGCTCGGGCGGGTGAAGCAGGGGGTGTTCGGGCTTGCCACAAGGCTGTATGGCATCACGTTCCACAAGAGAGGCGACATACAGGTGTTCCACCCCGACGCGGAGGCTTGGGAGGTGGACGACAAGGACGGCTCGCTTCTGGGCATACTCTACACGGACTTCCACCCGAGACCCTCTAAGCAGAGCGGAGCGTGGATGACGACTTATAAGGAGCAATGGAACGACGAGGAGGACGGGAACAGCCGACCACACGCCAGCGTGACGATGAACTTCAGCAAGCCCACCGAGGGGAAGCCTGCCCTTCTCACCCTGGGCGAGGTGAACACCCTGCTGCACGAGTTCGGGCACGCGCTGCACGCCCTGTTCTCGCAGGTGCGGTTCGAGGCGCTCTCGTGCACCAACGTGGCGTGGGACTTCGTGGAGCTTCCCAGCCAGATAATGGAGAACTGGACCCTCGAGCCTGAGTTCCTCAGCACATTCGCTTACCATTACGAGACGAAAGAGCCAATGCCCCAGGAGCTCATCCAGCGCATCGATAGGGCGAGGCACCACTTGGTGGCGTACTCGTGTGTGCGGCAGGTGGGGCTCGCCTTGCTCGACATGGCGTACTACACGCTGGAGACGGACTTCGAGGGCTCGGTGCGTGAGTTCGAGAAACAGGCGTGGGCTGACTGCCAGCTCTTGCCGCAACTGGAGGAGACCTGCATGACGGTGCAGTTCAGCCACATAATGACTGGTGGTTATGCCGCTGGTTACTACAGCTACAAATGGGCGGAGGTGCTGGAGGCTGACGCATTCTCGCTCTTTAAGCAGAACGGGATATTCGACCAGAAGACAGCCCGGAGCTTCAGGGACAACATACTCTCACGGGGAAGGACGGAGGAGGCGATGGATCTCTACAAGCGTTTCCGTGGCCAGGAGCCGAGCATCGAGGCATTGCTAAAGAGAGACGGTATAAAGGAATAGGAAAATGGCTACGAAACAAAGAGACCTTGACCTGCGCTACCTCAGGATGGCGGAGATATGGAGCGAGAACAGCTACTGCCTCAGGCGGAGGGTCGGGGCACTGATAGTAAAGGACAAGATGATAATCAGCGACGGCTACAACGGCACGCCCTCGGGCTTCGAGAACGTGTGCGAGGACGAGAACAACGTGACCAAGCCGTACGTGCTTCACGCTGAGGCGAACGCCATCACCAAGATAGCCCGCAGCAACAACAACTCGGAGGGGGCGACCCTCTATGTCACCGACTCGCCCTGCAACGAGTGCGCAAAGCTCATCATCCAGGCAGGCATACGCAGGGTGGTCTACGCACGTGAGTATCGGCTCTCCGACGGGGTCGAGCTGCTCCAGAGGGCAGGCATAGAGGTAGTATTTATAAAGGAAGAAGTGAATATATGAATGACGAGAGGAGACAATCAACTGGCTCACGCCTCACGCCCCTGCTGATGGCACTGTGCGTGATACTGGGCATACTGATAGGCACGTTCTACGCCAACCATTTCGCTGGCAACCGCCTGAGCATTATCAGCACGGGCAACAACAAGATCAACTACCTCCTGCAGATGATCGACCAGAACTACGTGGACACCGTTGACATGAACGACCTCGTGGAGCAGGCTATGCCGCAGATACTCTCGGAGCTTGACCCGCACTCCAGCTACATCAGCGCAAGGGACGCGGAGGAGGCGAGCGAGGACCTTAAGGGAAGCTTCTCGGGCGTGGGCATAAGCTTCAGCATGCAGAGCGACACCGCCACGATAATGAGCATAGTCAAGGGCGGACCCTCGGAGAAGGTGGGCATAATGCCGGGCGACCGCATCGTCTCCGCCAACGGGCTGAGCCTCGTGGGCATGGACGCTGACAGCGTGAAGACGCACCTCAAGGGCGAGAAAGGCTCTACCGTGAGGCTGGACATCGCGAGGCGCGGGCACAAGGACTTGCTGCACTTCTCTGTTGTCCGTGGAGACGTGCCTGTCAACAGCCTCGACGCTGCCTACATGATAGACAAGCAGACGGGCTATGTCTGCGTCAGGAGCTTCGGCGACCACACGTACGAGGAGTTCATGGTGGCTCTCGCCAAGCTTAACACCGAGGGGATGAAGCAGCTCATCGTAGACCTCAGGGGCAACCGTGGCGGCTATATGCACATCGCCATACAGATGGTGAACGAGTTCCTGCCCAAGGGCAGGCTGATTGTCTACACCGAGGGGCGCAAGTCGCCAAGGGAGGAGTACAGAAGCGACGGGCACGGCACGTTCAAGCAGCTGCCCATCGTGGTGCTTGTGGACGAGGGAAGTGCCTCGGCAAGCGAGATATTCGCCGGTGCCATTCAGGATAATGACCGAGGAACCATCATAGGCCGACGCTCCTTCGGCAAGGGCTTGGTGCAGCAGCCCATGGAGTTCAAGGACGGCAGCGTGGTGCGCCTGACGATAGCCCGCTACTACAGCCCCTCGGGCAGGTGCATTCAGAAGGCTTACGAGAACGGTCACGGCGAGGACTACGAGAACGAGCTGATAGCGAGATACGAGCGTGGGGAGTACTTCACGGCAGACAGCATCAAGCAGGAGGGCGAGGCTTATAAGACGAGCCTCGGGCGCACGGTCTACGGAGGGGGTGGCATCACGCCAGACATCTTCGTGCCTGAGGACACGAGCGACGTGACGAGCTACTACAAGGAGGCGGTCTTCAGCGGATACGTGCGGCAGTTCGCCTTCAACTACAGCGACACGCAGAGGCAGAAGCTTGGGCAGTTCCCCTCATGGCGGCAGATGGAGAAGTACCTCGTCGCACAGAAGCTGCCCGAGCAGTTCGCTGCTTACGCCGAAGGTCTTGGACTAAAGCGAAGAAACCTTATGCTTCAGCGCAGTCACACCCTGTTCGAGCGTGCCATCATAGGGGCGATCATCTACAATATCCTCGACATGGAGGACTATCAGGAGTACCTCAACACGGCTGACCCGACGGTGCTTAAGGCGCAGGACATACTGAAGGAGGGCAAGTCCTTCCCCACCGCTCCCGAGGACTAACCCTAACTCAACTTATAAGCAATGAAGAAGACCCTTTTGTTATTGACCCTTGCGCTAATCCCTATCGGAAGGATGTGTGCGCAGGTAGACTACAACGTCATCCCCCTGCCGCAGTCTGTTGCGATAGACAAGCAAGGCGGGAGCTACCAACTAACCAGCGGGGCGGTCGTGTCCTACCCGTCCTCCAGCGAAGAGCTTAGGAGAAGCGCAGAGATGCTCTGCGACTACCTCCAAGAGAGCACAGGACTTAGCCTAACGGCAGAGCCTGACAGACGGAAAGACGCTGCCATCATCCTATCCTACCCTAAAGAACGCTCGACGGAGAGCGAGGCTTACACCCTCACAGTCGGCAAGAAAGGAGTGACGATTGAGGGCAGCGGAGCTGGGGTGTTCCACGGCATTCAGACCCTGCGCAAGGCAATCGGAGCAAGCAACACTGACACCATCCAGCTGCCCTACGTAACCATCAATGACGAGCCTCGCTTCCCCTACCGAGGCGCTCACATAGACTGCTGCCGCCACTTCTTCAGCGTGGACTTCCTCAAGCGGTACATCGACATCCTCGCCCTGCACGGCTGCAACAAGCTTCACTGGCACCTCACGGACGACCAAGGCTGGCGGTTCGAGGTGAAGGCTCTGCCCGAACTGGCTGAGCAAGGGAGCATCAGGCGGGAGACCGTCATCGGGGCTAACCTCGGCATATACGATGGCGTGGAGTACGGGCGTGGGCTGTACTACACTCAGGAGCAGTGCCGCGAGGTGGTGGAGTACGCCCGAGAGCGTTACATAGACGTTATCCCCGAGATAGAGCTGCCTGGGCACATGGTGGCGGCACTGCACGTCTACCCCGAGCTTGGTTGCAGAGGCGAAGGCTACGAGGTGTGGACGGAGTGGGGCGTGTCGAAGGACATCCTCTGCGCAGGCAACCCCAAGACCCTCGACTTCCTTAAGACCATCCTCGGCGAGCTTTGCGAGGTGTTCCCCTCGAGGCTCATCCACATAGGAGGCGACGAGGCACCACGCACACGGTGGAAGGAGTGCCCTCGTTGCCAAGAGAAGATGAAGGAGCTTGGCTTGACGGACGAGGCGCAGCTACAGACCTACATCAACAGCGAGCTTGAGGCGTTCCTTGCCGAGCGAGGGCGCACCATCATAGGCTGGGACGAGATACTGGAAGGCGGAGCAAGCGAGAGCGCGACGATAATGAACTGGCACGGCAGGGAGCTGGCTGTTGAGGCTGCAAGCAAGGGGCGTGACGTGGTGATGACCCCGATGGAGTTCTGCTACTTCGACTACTACCAGCTGCGAGACCGCTCACGCCAGCCTTTGGGCATAGGAGGCTACGTCCCCGTCAGCAAGGTCTACACGCTCGAGCCTGTGCCTGAGGAGCTAAGCCCCGAAGAGGCGAGGCACATCCTCGGGGCGCAGTGCAACCTATGGGCGGAGTACATCGCCTATCCCCAGCACATGGAGTACATGCTCCTGCCTCGCCTGAGCGCACTCTCCGAGGTGCAGTGGACACAGCCTAAGCTTAAGGACTACGACGGCTTCCTCCGTCGCCTGCCACGCCTCATAGAGCTATACGACCGCCTCGGCTTCAAGCACTGCCAAAGCCTCGAGTGAACGGAGGCGATGGACTACGTTCTCCGCAATCTCAGCATAGGATACGGGGGCAAACCGCTGCTCCCTCCCCTCTCAGCCACCCTTGGCGAGGGAGAGCTGTGCGCCCTTCTCGGGGCTAACGGCTCGGGCAAGAGCACGCTTCTGCGCACGATGGCGGGCTTCCTGCCGAGGCTTGGGGGAGAGCTTCTGCTGGGCGGCACTGACACCTCACGCCTCACCGCCTCACAACTCAGCCGAAGGGTGGGCGTGGTGCTCACGGAGCGTGTCTCGGCTCTGGGGCTAACGGTGCGGGGGCTCGTAAGCCTCGGGCGCAGCCCCTACACAGGCTACTTCGGGCGAATGCAAGAGGAAGACTTGCAGGCAGTGGAGACGGCTCTCGTAATGGTCGGCATCACAGAGCTTGCCTCGAGGGAGACCAGCACCCTCAGCGACGGCGAGAGGCAGAAGGCCATGATAGCCAAGACACTCGCACAGCAGACCCCAGTGGTGCTGCTCGACGAGCCTACCGCCTTCCTCGACTTCCCGAGCAAGGTGGAGCTGATGCTCCTGCTGCGCAGGCTGTGCCGGGAGATGCGGAAGAGCGTCCTGTGCAGCACGCACGACCTCGACCTCGCCCTTCAGGTGTCGGACAAGGTGTGGCTAATAGCCAGCGACGGCGCGCTCCACTCGGGCAGCCCCCAGGAGCTAAGCCGCACGGGGCAGCTCGACAAGGCGTTCAGCTCCCAGCACGCCAGCTTCGACCCTGAGACCCTCCGCTTCAGCATCGTCTGACATCCCTGCTCTACCCTTTCCGTCACGCCTACTATATAGGGACCGTCACGCCTGTATATGAGTCGCCAGGGAACCCCTTGCGAGGGGCTCAATCGAACCCCTTGCGAGGGGTTGCCTTGAACCCCTTGCGAGGGGTTGTCTGAAGGGTGTTACTGAGGGACCACGAAGGGTGTTATAGAGGTCTTACGGCTTATGCAAAGTAGTAGACACGCTTCACACGTGGGGAGACGCTGGTGAGTACCTCGTAGGGTATAGTGCCGAGAGCTTTGGCGAGCGAGCTCACGGGCAGAGCCTCGCCGAAGACGATGGCTCGGTCGCCCTCTTGGCAGTCTATGCCAGTCACGTCCACGAGGCTCACGTCCATGCAGATGTTGCCGACGTACGGGGCTTCCTTCCCCTGTATTACACAGTGCCCCGCTCCGTTACCCAAGCGGCGGTCGAGCCCGTCGGCGTAGCCAATGGGCAGTGCTGCGATGCGGCTTGCCCTCTCGGCAGTCCAGCGGCGGGAGTAGCCCACGGTGTCGCCTTTCGGTATCTCACGTATCTGGAGGATGGTGGTTGTGAGTGTGGAGACGTTGTTGAGCAGGCTGTCGTCTATCGGGCTTACCCCGTAGAGACCCAAGCCGAGGCGCACCATGTCCAAGTGCGTCTCGGGGAGGCGCTCTATGGCGGCAGAGTTGCAGATGTGGCGGAGGATGCGGTGCGAGGGGTAAACCCTTTGCAGCTGGTCCGCTCCTTTGAGGAAGAGCTTGTACTGCTCTCGGGTGAAGCTGTCGAAGGCGGGGCTGTCGCTGCCTGCGAAGTGGGAGAAGACGCTTCGGGGCAACACCACCCTTTGGCCGCCGAGCCTCTCGGTGAGCCTTGGCATGTCCTCAAGGGGACGGAAGCCGAGGCGGTGCATCCCTGTGTCGAGCTTGACGTGGACGGGGAAGTCTGTCACGCCCTCCCTCTTGCCCGCCTCTATGAGAGCCTCAAGCAGGCGCATGGAGTAGACCTCGGGTTCGAGCCCGTGGGCGAAGAGGGTGCCGAGGCAGTTCATCTCAGGGTTCATCACCATGATGCCCGTGGTGATGCCCGCACGCCTGAGCTCCACGCCCTCGTCAGCCGTGGCTACTGCGAGGTAGTCCACGTTATGGTCTTGCAGCACCCTTGCCACCTCCCTTGCTCCCGCCCCGTAAGCGTCCGCCTTCACCATGCACACAAGCCTCGTGCCTTCCTTGAGGAACGAGCGGTAGCGGTCGAGGTTGGCTATGAGGGCGTTGAGGTCTACGGCGAGGGTCGTCTCGTGCAGCCTTCGCTCGAGGCTCTCCACGATGCGCTCGAAGTGGAACGAGCGCGCGCCCTTGATGAGGATGACGCTGTCCCTTAGCCTAAGGAAAGCGCTGCTCTGAAGAAGCTCTGACGTGGAGGGGAAGAAGTGCGCCTCAAGCCCCGTGAACAGGGAGGCACAGCGGCTTATCTCCGCTCCCACTCCAAGCAGCAGCTGCACGCCTCTGCTCCTGATGAGGCTCGCCACCCTTCGGTAAAGCACGCCCGCCTCCACGCCCGTCTGCTGGATGTCGCTGAGGATGAGCGTGCGCCTTAGCCGCTGCTCGTCGGGGCGGCGGCTGAGGAAGTCGAGGGCTATGTCGAGCGAGGCGAAGTCGCTGTTGTATGCGTCGTTGATGATGGTGCAGCCCCTGAGCCCCTCCTTCACCTCAAGCCTCATCGCCACTGGCTCAAGGCTTAGGGCTCGCTGCCTCACCGTCTCTTCCTTCATGCCAAGCTCGAGGCAGACGGCTTGGCAGAGCTGCCTGTTGATGTCCGAGCCTCTTACTGGCACGAGCTTGCCCCCGAACCCCATCTCCCTTATGCACCTGTCTACCACTGGGTTGCCCTCGGCGTAGACAAGCGTCGAGGCGTTGCGGAAGAGGGAGAGCTTCTCTCGGCACTTCTGCTCAAGGGAGGCGAAGTTCTCCTGATGTGCGTCGCCAAGGCAGGTGAACACCCCAAGCGTCGGCTGTATGATGCCCTCAAGCCTCTGCATCTCCCCCGGCTTCGATATGCCCGCCTCGAAGATGCCTATCTCGCTCTCCTCGCTAAGGTTCCACACGCTCAGGGGCACGCCCACCTGACTGTTGTAGCTGCGTGGCGAGCGGGTTACCCTCATCTCGCTGCCGAGCATCTGGAAGAGCCACTCCTTCACCGTGGTCTTGCCGTTGCTGCCCGTCACGCCTATCACTGGGATGCTGAACCTCCTGCGGTGCTTGGCGCACAGCAGTTGCAATGCCCCCAAGGTATCCCCTACGCAGAGGTAGGCTGCGTCCTCGTGAAGCGTCCTCTCAAGGCTGCTCACCACGAAGGCTCTCACCCCTCGCTGGTAAAGCCCCTCAACGTAGCGGTGCCCGTCGCCCTTGTCGGTCCTGAGGGCGAAGAACAGCGTCTCCTCGGGCGACCTAAGAGAGCGGCTGTCGGTAAGCAGGAAGGATATTGCAGGACTGCCCTTGCCCTTGAGGCTGCACCCAAGGGGCGAGAGCAGGGAGGCAATCTCTTCGACGGTGTAAGGCATGCCTATCTCACTATTTGCAGCATCGGGTAGTCTTGCTGAAGCCTCTCAAGCTCCTGCCTCGTCTGCTCGGCGAAGCGCTGGTGGGCTATCGTCATAGGCAGCAAGGGGCGGTGCTGAAGCGAACGCTCCACACGACCCCACCGCTCAAGGTACTTAAGCAGGTCTGCGTCCATCCACTCACGCATCTTCCCCATAATGTAGCGCATGGTCTGAACCGAGGGGTGAAGCATGTCGTCGGCGTAGAAGCGGTAGTCCCGCAGCTCGTCCTTCACTATCTCGTAGGCGGGGAAGTACTGTATCCAGTCGGGGTGACGCTTCTGCAACGCCTCGGCAGTGAGCAGGAGGTGAGCCTTGGCGAGGTTGCTCTCGTGGAAGCCGTACATCGAGTAGCGGTAAGGGCTGACGGTCAGCGTAACGTCGAAGTTGGGGTTACGCTCCCTTAGGCGGCACAACGCCCCGTCCATCGTCTCGGTCATAAGCTCCGCGTCCCACACCTCCTCGTTGAACTCGGTGCGCCTGTGCTTGTGGCAGTTAGCCACTATCTGCCCCGTCTCGGCAAGGCGGTAGACGTGGTTCGTGCCGAAGGTAAGGAAGAGATGGTCTGCCTTGAGCAAGGCCTCTTGCAGGTCGTCAACAGCCTCCTGCGCCACCCGCAGGCACTCCTCCTCCGTCTCCCTAACCATCGAGGTGTCAGTAAGCCACGTGTGCCAGCCCGTCAGGCTCTCTGCCGTGCCGCTCACCTTGCGAGTGTCGAGGGCGAGGGCTATGGACGCTGGGCTGTAAGTCTCCCCAAGGGGGCAGAACATAGCGTTAAGGCGTGACTTGGAGAACATGTTGCCGATGACCTCGGCGAAGCAAGACCCGACGAAGACGCTGTGGTCTTCCACGTTTATCTTCCTGAAAGGGGCGGGAATAGGCACTAAGGTGCGGAAGAGTTGTTGCGGTATTGGCATTGTGCTTGGTGCGCCATCGGCGCATTAATTAGCGGCAAATGTACGACTTCTAAGCGAAAAGGAGTAACTTTGCGCTCGTTATTTCCCCCAAGGATGGAAGAAAACGAGAGCAAGAGCCTCCTGCCTAACATAAACCTTCCCGACGACCTTCGCCGACTTCCCCTCGAAGAGCTTCCGCAGGTGTGCGAGGAGCTTCGCCAATACCTCATCCAACAGCTTGCCGACAACCCGGGGCACTTCGCCTCCTCCCTTGGAGTGGTGGAGCTTACTGTCGCCCTGCACTACGTCTTTAATACCCCCGAGGACCGCATCGTGTGGGACGTGGGGCATCAGGCTTACGCACACAAGATACTGACGGGCAGGCGAGAGGCGTTCAAGACCAACCGCAAGTTCGGCGGGCTGCGCCCTTTCCCCTCGCCAGAGGAGAGCGAGTACGACACCTGCACCTGCGGTCACGCCTCCAACTCCATCTCCATCGCCCTCGGCATGGCTGTGGCTGCCCACCGCACTGGCTCCGAGAGGCAGGTGGTGGCAGTGATAGGCGACGGCAGTATGAGCGGCGGTCTTGCCTTCGAGGGGCTTAACAACGTCTCCTCCACCGACAACGACCTGCTTGTCATCCTCAACGACAACAACATGAGCATCGACAGCTCCGTGGGGGGCTTCAAGGAATACCTCCACCAGCTGCACACCAGCAAGGCTTACAACGACCTGAGGCACGCCCTCGCAAAGCAGTGCTACCGTTGGGGCATCCTCAATGACGAGAGGGCTAAGCAACTGCTGCGCTTCAACAACTCCGTGAAGTCGCTCCTCAACCGGCAGCACAATATGTTCGAGGGGATGAACATCCGCTACTTCGGTCCTAACAACGGGCACGACGTGATAGGGCTTGTGCATACGCTTAGGCAGATAAAGGACATGAAGGGCCCCAAGATGCTGCACATACACACCGTGAAGGGCAAGGGCTACGCTCCCGCCGAGAAAGACCCCGCCCTCTTCCACGCCCCGGGGCGCTTCTGCCCTGAGACGGGGGAGCGCATCGACGAGGAAGACCCCTCGCTGCCGCCCCACTACCAGACCGTCTTCGGGGAGACGCTGCTTGAGCTTGCCCGCGGGAACGAGCGCATCGTGGCTGTCACCCCCGCCATGCCTTCGGGCTGCGGCATCAACATCGTGCAGGCAGAGCTGCCCGACCGCTGCTTCGACGTTGGCATAGCCGAGGGGCACGCCGTCACCTTCTCCGCTGGTATGGCGAAGGACGGGCTGCTCCCCTTCTGCAACATCTACAGCTCCTTTGCCCAGCGAGCCTACGACAACATCATCCACGACCTTGCCATCAGCCGCCTCCACGTGGTGCTTTGCCTCGACCGAGCGGGGCTTGTGGGCGAGGACGGACCGACGCACCACGGAGCGTTCGACCTTGCCGCCCTTCGCCCCATACCGGGGCTGACGATAGCCTCACCGATGGACGAGAGGGAGCTGCGCAACCTTATGTACACCGCCCAGCTGCCCGAGACGGAGGGAGTGTTCGTCATCCGCTATCCACGGGGCACAGGCACGTCATCTTCTTGGCGCACGCCTATGCAGGCTCTGCCCATAGGCAAGGGCAGGCAGCTTAAGGACGGCAAGGATGTCTGCTTGCTCTCGCTCGGACCGCTTGGCAACGACGCTGCCCAAGCCATACGAGAGGCAGAGAGCCAAGCGGGCGTAAGCGTAGCCCACTTCGACATGCGCTTCCTCCGCCCCATAGACGAGGGGATACTCCACACCGTGGGCAAGCGGTTCCGGCAGGTCATCACCCTTGAGGACGGCGTGCGCACGGGAGGGCTTGGCTCGGCAGTCATTGAGTTCATGGCGGAGCATGGGTACAACCCGAAGGTCACACGCCTCGGGCTGCCCGACAGCTTCGTGCCTCACGGCAGCCTCGAGGAGCTGCACCGCCTCTGCCACATCGACAGAGCCTCTATAAAGGAAGCAATACTTAAAGCCACAAGCCATGATTAAGAAGGTGATTATCGCGGGGGCGGATGCCGTCGGCTCCCACCTCGCACAGCTGTTGGCAAAGGATAACCTCGACATTGTCGTCATCGACGAGGACCAGGAGAAGACCGACGCACTCACAGACTCGGGCAACAACGACCTTATGGTCATCAACTCCTCCCCCTCCAGCGTGAGCTGCCTCAAGGAGGCGGGCGTGGGCAGAGCCTCCCTCTTCATCGCCGTCACGCCCTCCGAGTCGAAGAACATCACCTGCTGCATGCTCGCCCACGCCCTCGGCGCGCAGACCACGGTGGCGCAGGTGGACAACGCAGAGTACGTGCAGCCCCAGCACGAGGAGCTCTTCGAGCGTATGGGCATCAACTCCCTCATCTACCCCGAGATGCTCGCCTCGCAGGAGATAATCGAAGGCCTTCAGCACTCGTGGGTGCGACAGTACTGGGAGGTGCACGGCGGGGCGCTCGTGATGCTCGGCATTAAGCTAAGGGAGGAGGCGCGGCTGCTCGACGTGCCTCTCTACAAGCTCTGCCGACCCGACAGCCCCTTCCACATCGTAGCCCTCAAGCGCGACGAGCAGACCATCATCCCCGGCGGCGGCGACTGCCTGCGCCTCGGGGACATAGCCTACTTCATGACCACCAAGAAGCACATCCCCCTCATCCGCCAGCTTGTGGGCAAGGAGAAGTACGCCGACGTATCGGACGTGATGGTTATGGGAGGCGGCAAGACGGCCGTTCACCTCGCCCACAGCAAGCCGGGCTGGCTCAACATGCGCATCATTGAGAAGAGCAAGGAGCGCTGCCGAAGGCTCAACGAGATACTGGAGAACGACGACGTGATAATCATCTGCGGCGACGGCAGCGACTCCGTCACCATGCAGGACGAGGGCATCGGCGAGTGCCAGGCGTTCGCCGCGCTGAGCGAGCAGACGGAGCGCAACATACTGGCGTGCCTCGTTGCCAAGCGTCTCGGCGTGCGCAAGACAGTGGCCATGGTGAACGAGACCGACTACCTGAGCCTCGCGGAGAAGCTTGACATCGGCACCATCATCAACAAGAAGGCCATCGCCGCCAGTCACATATACAAGATGATGCTCGACGCGCGTGTGGCGGACGTTAAGTGCCTCTCGCTGGCCAACGCCGACGTGGCTGAGTTCGAGGCGGCAGAGGGTTGCCCCGCCGTGAAGCATCTCGTCAAGGACCTCGGGCTGCCCAAGGGTGTCGCCCTGGGCGGCTTGGTGAGGGACGGCGAGGGCGTCAGCATCAACGGCAACACGCAGATAATGCCCGGCGACCGCGTCGTTGTCTTCTCGACGGGCAACCTCATAAAGAGGATGGACCGTCTGTTCCGAGGGCATTCCTTCGGAGTGACCGACAAGCTAATCAACAAGTTCGCTTGATTGAAGGAGTTTGAAAACGTCCGTCGGACGAGTTGGAAAAGGTCCGTCGGACCGATTGGAGTCGATCCGTCGGACCGATTGGAGTCGATCCGTCGGACCGATTGGA
>JAJPYQ010000006.1 GCA_021204865.1 Prevotellaceae bacterium
GTATAGTGCGGAAAGCCCTATTCTAATAGTGGACTCTTATAGTTTGTTGGGGAATGCTTGTTTATCCACGAACCTTAAGAGGCCAAACAGAGCGATATTGTTCGACATATAGTTCTACTCTTTTATTGTTGTTGATTATCTCTTCGATTGGTATAACGTTCGGATAGTATCCTAACATAAATGGCAGGGTTGTACTACCTGGAGTTTAGACCATTTTGAAGTAGCGGAGTTATAGGTGGTTAGGTTTGTAACTTTGGTGTTTAATTTGCAATACCTTCTTTGTACCTTTGCAATGGAAAGATGTATGCCTAAGGGAAATTGATTTTTAGCTAATTGAAAAAAAAAAAAAACAAAAATGTTCAAAATTAGGAAAATAAGCTTTAAGGGGCATCCCATTTTGGGAAATTTGGAGTTGGATTTTTGCGATGTGTATAGGAAGGCAGTTGATACTGTTATATTTGCTGGAGAGAATGGGACTGGGAAAAGTACAGTTCTGGAGACTCTATATCAAGTTACCTCACATACAGTTAAGCACCCATTGCGTATAGAAATGGAAGACGATGAAAACATCTTTAGCTTAGATTATGAGTTTCGCGAACTTTCAAATGGACCTGCGTTATACATTATCGATAATAAGAAATTTAAAGCACTTATTAGAGATAGCAGTGTCAATAGAAAATACCCATTTACTGCCATTTTTTCAGATGTAGAAATCAATTTCCATAGTAGGGAAATATCTTCAGTGACGAGTGTTGAACTTGACAGAGACAAGGGATCAAAAAGGTCAACTACAGATCTCCCTACACAAATAAAGCAACTTCTTGTTGATATCAAGGCTATGGATTCAGAAGATTTAGATTATGCGTATAGTGAAGCAAAGCGATCTGGAAGAGATACGAATAATTTAAAGCTTATGTCGAGAATGCCTCGATTTACTAATGCTTTTAGTAGGATGTTCGATGACTTGTCATTCAAAAAAATAACTAATCATAATGGAAAGAAGGTGATTCTGTTTGAAAAGTATGGTGATATAATTCCAATCGAAGGCTTAAGTTCGGGAGAGAAGCAGATAGTTTACCGTGGCTGTTTCCTCTTGAAGGATGTAAATGCCACAAAAGGTGCATTCGTTTTCATTGATGAGCCAGAAATCAGTTTGCATCCCAAATGGCAGATGAGGATTATGGATTACTACAAAGGAATATTCACTGACGAGGAAGGTAAGCAGACTTCCCAAATATTTGCTGCAACTCATTCTCCTTTTATAATACATAACGACATGCGTAAGAATGATAAGGTATTGATTCTTGAAAGAAGTGAAAAGGGATTGATCGTAAGTAAAGATAAGATTGAATATTACAAGTGTAACTCCATAGAGGCAGTTCAAGATGCCTTCTCCATTCCTAATTTCTCGGATAATCACTCAACGGTGTTTTTGGAAGGGAGTACGGATAAAATGTATTTCAATAAGGCAAAAGAGGTTTATGGTTATAACGATTTGCATATACAGTTTGACAGCGTAGGTTATGAATGTGAATCAGGGAAAGAGTTCAACATGGGAAAAGAGGCTTTAAACAAAGCGGTTTTATTCTTGCGCGGTCGTAAACTTCACCAGAAACACATCTGTTTGTTTGATTCTGATGCTAATAAGAAATTTGAGGATGAGAACAATGTGATTGTGAAGAGCCTTTACAAATATAAAAATGCCAAAGGAATTTGCGTGGGTGTTGAAAATGCACTTGTGTTGGATGATATAGATATAGAACAGTTTAGAAGCGAAAATAAAGAATTAGATAATTATGGTGCAACAAAAACTATACCCCATTTTAACAAGATGGAATGTTGTAACTATATATGTAGTCTCGATCAAGATACTCTTAAAAAAGTATTCTCCAATCTTAAATGCGAGATTGACGAGCTTTTGGATTTGCTTAAGCAATAGAAATAGGATGATAGATATACTTAATAAGTAGATGTTTGATATGAGAGGATAGCCTAGCAATGTGTACCATAACATATCCTATTGTTGTAACCCTCTTATATCTTTGTCGCAATGTCCTCGCAAGGACATTTACAACGACATTGATGAAGTGTATGCCAGAACATGAAGTTGCCCTTGCAGTGGAGCTTTATGGGGTGTCAGCGGCGTGATGGTCCGGGGCAAAAGGAAAGGCAGCCAGCGTGTGTGCTGACTGCCTGATTGCTGAAGTGTGGACCAGATAGGGCTTGAACCTATGACCTCCAGATTATGAGTCTGTTGCTCTAACCAACTGAGCTACAAGTCCGGCTCGGGAAGCTCCCTTGCGGCTGCAAAGTTAGGCAAATAGTGATAGGCTGGCAAGGATTGCGGCATTTTTTTGCCTACCGCCTGCCTTATTCCCCGTTCGTCTGCCTGCGCCTGGCGTGCTCGGCAAGCAGCTCGGCTCGGCTCTTGCTCTGCGTCACCACGTAGACCCCCGTGAAGACAAGCACTACTGCCACGACCTTCACCAGCACGTCGGCGGTGGAGTTGAACACCACCAAGCCTGTGGCTATGGAGACGATGGAGCTGACGATGGGCTGCACGTAGTTGTACATGCTCACCACCGTGGGTCGGAGGGTCTTCTGCCCGACTATCACGAGCAGGTAGGGGCAGAACGTGCCTCCAATGATGACGTAGAGGACGCAGCCCCATATCTCGGGCGTTATGGCTTGGAAGTCAGTGACGGAGAGCTGGTGGTAGGAGAAGGGTATGACGATGATTGCCGAGTAGGTGAACATCCACTTCATCAGTGTGATGACGCTGTAGCGGCTTATGAGCCCCTTGAAGACGGTGAGGTAGAAGGCGTAGCTTATCTGAGCCGTGAGGCAGAGCAGGTCGCCCCAGATGTCGCCCGCCTTGCCTCCCGCTCTCTTGTTGCTGAGGATGAGTGTGAGCGCCCCTAAGGCTCCGAGGAAGATGCCGATGACCTTCTTGCCCGTCACGGGCTCTCGGATGATAAGGGCAGCGGCTATCATCGTGACTATTGGGGTCATTGTGGTCATTACGGCAGCGTCGATGGGCGAGGTGCGCACCAGCCCGATGGTGAACAGCCCTTGGTTGAGCACCACGCCCATCAGGCCTGCGAAGAAGAGCTTCAGCAGGTCTTTCGAGCGGACGTGTTCCCTTGGGGCGAAGAGGGAGGCGAGCCAGAAGCAGATGGCGGCGCACGTCATTCGCATCTCCACCAGTGTGAGCCCCGTCACCCCGCTGTCAGGCTCAAGGGCAATCTTGCCGAAGTAGCACATCAACCCCCAGCACACGGCGGCACCAAGCAGCGCAAGGTGTCCTTTGTAGTCCTTAGTCTTCATCTTTTATACCTTTAGATAAACGTTTCTGCACTTCTGGGGTGCGAAGTTAGGGCATAAGGCTTAATGTTGTTCACCTGAGAGACTTTTTAGTACCTTCGCGGCTATGTTTGTGGCTACTATAGGTTTCTTTGACGGGGTTCACCTTGGGCATCGCTGCCTCCTGCGTCAGGTGTGCGCTGTGGCGAGGGAGAGGGGGCTGAGCTCCCTTGTTGTGACGTTCGACAGGCATCCCCGCCAGGTGTTCGGCGGCTACGTGCCGCAGCTTCTCACCACCACCGAGGAGAAGCTCCCCCTTCTCCGCGGCGCAGGGGTTGACGAGATTAGGGTGCTTCGCTTCGACCTTTCCCTGAGCCTGCTCTCCGCCCGTGAGTTCGTCCGCAAGCTGAGGGACGGGATGGGGGTGCGCTGCCTTGTGATGGGCTACGACCACCGCTTCGGGCACGACGGGGGCTCGGGGCTTGACTACAGTACGATAGCTAAAGAAGAGGGCGTGGAGCTCGTAAGGGCGAGGGAGCTGGAGGGGCTCAAGGCGAGCAGCAGCGTGGCTCGGCGCTGCCTCGAGGCGGGCGACGTGGAGGGCGCAAGCAAGGTCCTGGGCTACGGCTACCGCTTGGGCGGACGGGTGGTTCACGGCAAGGGGGTGGGGAGGCGGCTTGGCTTCCCGACGGCCAACCTTGAGGTGCCCGAGGAGAAGCTTGTGCCAGCCTGCGGGGTGTACGCTGTGAGGGCAACGTTGCGGGACGGCAGCAGTTATGCGGCGATGCTTAACATAGGCAACCGCCCCACCATGCAGGACGGCGGGGCGGTGTCCGTTGAGGCTCATCTGCTCGACTTCGTGGGCGACCTCTATGGCGAGACGCTCTCTGTGGAGCTGGTCTCCCGCTTGCGAGGGGAGCGCCGCTTCAGCGACGCCAGTGCCTTGGCTGCTCAGCTAAGGGAGGACGCTCTGCAGGTGAGGCGGCTCAACGCCCTGACGTGACGCTTCGCAACTTGTAGGGCTACGCTTTGCAACACCTTCGACGAAGGTCCTTAAACTCGTCCGACGGACCTTTTCCAACTCGTCCGACGGACCTTTTCCAACTCGTCCGACGGACCTTTTCCAACTCCTCCGACGGACCTTTTCCAACTCGTCCGACGAAGGCGCTCTCACTCCGCCAGCACGCTGAACTCAGCCCCTGAGGCGAACACGTCGCCGTTCTGGCTGCTAAGGGCTGTGAAGCGCACATAGCGTGCCTTCTGCGGCTTGGCAAGCAGTATGCGCTGCTCCTTCTTGCCGCCGGGGAACTCTCCCTCGGCCACGGGCTCGCCCCACGTCTTGCCGTCAAGCGAGAGCTCCAGCCTGTAGCCCCTTATGTCGCCGTTGCTGCCGTTCTGACGCGGCAGGTAGGTGAAGCCCTTTATCGTCTGCTCCTGCCCAGTGTCGAACTCTATCCAGTGCGGGTAAGTACCCATCGTGATGCTGTACATCGTGTGCCAGATGGTCGAAGGGTCGCCGTCCACGAGGTTGCTCGCCACCTCGCCCGAGGGTCCCTCCTCGCTGCTCACGAACACCACCTCAAGCGGCACTCGCTCTATCCTCTCGAACGTGGCAGTGGCTCGGCAGTCCGCCTCACGCTCGTACCAGGCAGTTACCGTTCCTCCCGCTTGCAAGGCAATCTTCTCTCCGTTGTACACCGAGGGCTTGGCGGAGGGGCTGACGCAGTAGAGGATGTCGCCCTCCGCGTCCTTGTCCCCGCTTATCGTCACGTAGCCAGCCTTGTCCCTCACCACCGTCACGGGGCAGAGAGCCGTGGGCAGCACGTGCGAGCGCTCCGCCAAGTCGTCCGCCTTGCCGACGGGTCGTATGATGAACTTGAAGGTGTGCAGCGAGCCTTTCACGCGGTCTTTCTCCAACGGACCGCCCTGCCCGCAGCTGTTGCCCCCAAGCCCGTTCACCTGGCAGTCGAGGTGTAGGTAGTTGCCGTCGCTCTCGGGCAGCTCGTGGGGGTGAGCCGCAAGGGTGAGCTGCAAGGCGCTCCACGGCAGGGCGGAGGCGCACATACGCTGACTGTAGTCAGAGACGAACTGCACGCCCTCCCCCTCGTCGTTGGTGAGGGCGCACCAGCTCACCGCCTCTCGGTTGCCCATGCTCTGAGGCTTGGGGAAGGCGACGAACTGCTCCTGGACGGTGCTCTCGTACAGCCCTTGGAACGAGCCTGCCTTGCGGTCGGAGTAGTTGTTGAGCGGCCCCAGTCCATAGTAGGTGTACCGCTCGTAGTTCGACGGCAGCTTCATAGCGAAGCCAAGTCGGGGCAGGGCAAGGCTCGGGTCGCTGCTTACGATGCTGCTCGCCACCTCGATGCTTCCGTCCGTGTGCACGCAGTACCTGACGGAAGTTTGGAAGTGGAAGTCGCTCTCGGTGAGCTCCCTGCCCTCCTCAATGCTCTCTATCGGCTGCCCTGCCTTGCCGGGGCGGAAGCGAGGCGTGCCTGACGTGGGAGCCTGGCTCGTCACCTCGTATATCAGAGTGACGGAGCCGTCCTCCTCTTGTCGCAGCAGGGTGGGCTGCCCAGTGTCAGTGCGATGCTGAAGGTTGTATAGCCCGTTCTGGAACCACTGGCTCCACGCCCAGTTGTCGTTGTCTACGGGGGCTCGGAAGGCGTCCAGCTTGGGTCCGTCGCCAGGCTCTATCACCGTCTTGCCGCCATACGTGAGCGAGAATATCCACCCCTCCTTGTCGGAGAAGCACACAGAGAAGCCCTCGCCCTCCACCTTCGTCACTCCGTCCTCTTGGCTCACCGCAAGCTCCCCGCCGCCTTGGGCAAGCTCCGAGATGGGCTTGTAGGGAGTGCCCTCGATGCCCTTGCGCAGCTCGAACTGCTCCCTCGCCTGCACGAAGCCCTTCCCTGCCCACGGCATATCGCTTGGCAGGCGGAACAGCACGTCCACAGTGACGTTGTCCCAATCTCTTCCCTCTAATATATTAAAAGGTATATGCGCCTCGGTGCGGGAGCGAGGCGCAAGCCCTCGCAGTCCCTCAATCGCTCCCTGCTCAAGCAGCTTGCCGTCCTGCCTCAGCTCGTACGTCACGTCGTAGTCGAGGGCGGTGAAGTAAGCCTTGTTGAACACCTCTATCGTGCCGCTGAGGGTGTCGGTCAGCGAGACCCCAACATCTTGCAGCACCTTCTTCACCTCGTAGTATTGCGGCTTCGGGGTGTGGTCGGGCAGCAGGATGCCGTTCATGCAGAACATCCCGTCGTTGGGCCAGTCGCCGTGGTCGCCTCCGTAACCGAAGTATCTCACGCCCTCAGGGGTGTAGGCGTCGATAGCCTGGTCCACCCAGTCCCAAATAGCTCCGCCGCAGAAGAAGTCGCTCGTCTCCATCGCCTCCCAGTAGTCGGAGAAGTTGCCCAGCGAGTTGCCCATCGAGTGCGCGAACTCGCTTATGTGGAAGGGATACTTCACGTTGGCGGTGCCCTTAGCCACGTTCTGCACCCACGCCACGGAGGGGTACTGGTTGCTTCCCATGTCCACGTTGCGCCATCCGTTGTCAGTGTCACGCTCGTACTGTATCGGGCGGCTCGTGTCAAACGCCCTGATAGCCTCCGCCGCTCTCACGAAGTTGTCGCCGGGTCCAGCCTCGTTGCCAAGGCTCCATATCACTATGCTCGGGTGGTTAATGTGAGCGTGCGTCATCTCCATGTTCCTTGCCACGTGTGCGGCTTCCCACTCCTTGGGGTGCGAGAGCGAGGCGCTGCCGTAGTAGTATTCGTGGCTCTCTATGTTGCACTCGTCCTCAAGGTAGAGCCCGTACTTGTCCGAGAGGTAGTACCAGTAAGGGTCGTTGCTGTAGTGCGACAGGCGCACGTGGTTCAGGTTCGCCCTCTTCATCAGCATAACCTCCTCCTCCATCTGTTTATGGGTAATGGCGTGCCCCGTTGAGGGGTTCGTCTCGTGGCGGTTAACTCCCTTCAGCTTCACCGTCTTTCCGTTCACGTAGAAGTATCTGCCCGCCAGCCCGTACTCGTCGTCCTCAGCCTCCGTGTCCCGTATCTCAACGGTGCGGATGCCGAAGTAGGTGCTGACGCGGTCTATCGCCCTGCCCTTCTTGTCGGAGAGCGTGGCTACCAGCACGTAGCGGTAAGGCTCCTCGGCGCTCCACAGTCTCGCCCCCTCTATCGTCATCTCCGCCTTGCAGTCGGTGGTCTTATGCGTGGCAACCCTCTCCCCAGTCTCGTCGGAGTAAAGCTTCACTGGATAGACATCGTAGGTGAGCTGCCAGTCGGCGGCTTTCTTTCCCGTGAGGCTGCGCACCTCTGCGTCTATCTCCACAGTGCCGTCAAGGCGCTGGGTTCTTACCGCAAGGTCTCGTATCTCAAGCGAAGGTGTGCTGGTCAGGTAGGTGCTGCGTATTATGCCCGGCAGGCGGAACATGTCCTGGCTCTCGATGAACGAGCCGTCGCAGCTTCGGTACACCTCCACCGCCACAACCTGCTCCTCCCTCTTCTTGTCGAGGTAAGGCGTGATATTGAAGCTTGCCGTGTTGCGGCTGTTCTTCGAGAAGCCAACGTAGTGCCCGTTAATCCAGAGATAGAAGAACGAGTCAACGCCGTCGAAGTTGATGAACACCTGCCTGCCTGCCCAGTCCCTCGGAACGCTAAATGTGCGGCGGTACGAGCCCACCTCGTTGCGGTCCTTGTAGGTGGTCCATTGTGTCGGAGGCGTGCGCATCACCCCGTTCTTCCAGTCTCCCTCCTTCACCTCGTGGTAGAAGATGACGGGCTGGTTCACGTATATAGGCACGCCGTACCTCATCGTGCCGTCCTTCTGCAAGCCCTGCACGTTCCAGCAGCCAGGCACTTCTATATCGTCCCAAGCAATAGCGTCGTAGTCCACTTGCCAGAACGAGGAGTCTCTCTCGCTCGGCGTGGGCGCCCAGTTGAACTTCCACGTGCCGTCGAGGCTCTGGTAGTACTTGCTTCCGTAGGGCAGCACCCTGCGCGCCTCCTCGTCCGTTGGGAAGTGGAACATATAGGCGCTGGGCTGCTCCTTGTTAAGGGCAAGACGCTCGGGCGACTGCCACTCAGTGCCGCTCGGGGCGGCTGTCTTCTCGTACTCAAAGCCTTGCAGGTTGTCTGCCGAAGCGCCTGCCAAGACGCAGGCGAAGAGGGTTGTAAGGATGGTCTTCATTGTTGTTGGGTAAGGGTTAATACTGAGTGCAAATATAGCGAAATCTGCGGCAAATGCCTTATCTTTGCGCCCGAACATCACCTTTAATACTATAACGACTATGAAAAAGCTGCTTCTCTCCCTCTTAATGGCGCTGGGCTCGCTCTCTGCCGCCCACGCAGCCAAGGTCACCGTGGTCACTGTGGAGCGTCCCCTCTTCGGCTTCACCCAGATTGTGAACGACTGCCCCTACGACATCCACTTCTACGAGAGCGACGACTACTTGGTGCGTGTCGTCGCCCGCCAGAACGACGTTAACTACATCTACACCGTGCTGCGTGACGACATGCTGCGCATCGTCACCTCCCCCAGCCACACGTTCAAGGGCAAGCCTTACGTCGAGATATACTGCCCGCCCGAGATGCTCGTGATGTACACTGGCAACGGGGCTGGCAACTTCATAGCCATGACCGCCATCAACCTGCTGAACACCATCTTCGAGATAACGGGAGCCGGCAACGTGCACCTTGGCATCGTCAAGGCAAAGAACCTCGACCTTCGCTCGCACGGCTCGGGCAACATCAACCTGAACAAGTCTTCGGTCATCGAGAAGCACACCATCAGCCAGAAAGGCACGGGAAAGGTGAACTTCCAGGCTAACTCGCCCTCGCCCAATGCTCCAGTCAACGGAGCCTCACGCTCCCGCAACACGTCCACCACGAGCAAGCCTTCGGGCAACAGCTCCACGAGCAAGCCTTCGGGCAACAGCTCCACGAGTAAGCCTTCGGGCAGCAGCTCCACGAGCAAGCCCTCGGGCAGCAGCTCCACGAGCAAGCCCTCAGGCAGCAGCTCTACAAGCAAGCCTTCAGGCAGCAGCTCTACAAGCAAGCCTTCAGGCACGTCCACCACGAGCAAGCCTTCAGGCAGTAGCTCGACAAGCAAGCCTTCAGGCACGTCCACCACAAGCAAGCCCTCAGGCAGCAGCTCCACGAGCAAGCCTTCAACGTCCACCACGAGCAGGACATCCAGCACAAGCAGGACAACACCGACAACCAGCAGCAAGTCCTCCTCCACCTCCAGCAGCAGGACAAGCACCACGAGCCGTAGCACAAGCACAAGCAAGTCCACATCCTCGAGCCGCTCTTCAGGACGTAGGTAGAGGAAGGGTTGCTCCCCACGGCTACTCGTCAGGCAACCCCTCGCAATGGGTTCAACTGAACCCCTCGCAATGGGTTCGACTGAACCCCTCGCAATGGGTTGTTTGACGCCCCTTATACATGCGCCACGGCATCCAGCCTTAGGGCATCACGCTCAGTGCCTCTTGGCCGCTGAGATTTCGCCCCCTTTCCTTTGCCCCCTTCTACTTTTATTGATAATTTCGCGGTGCTAAAGACAAACCTAAACGAATACCTAACTATGGAAAAGCCTACAATTCAGGAAGTGAAGGACTGGATGCGGAAGCTCTACGACGCCAGTCAGAGCAACATCACCGACAAGGAGCGCAAGGACCAGGCGATGTACGCAACGATGGTGAAGCGCCCAGAGGACAAGCGCTTCATGGTGAAGATGCTCGACGAGAGCAGTCAGATAAGGGACAGCAAGAAGCTCGCCAAGCGCATAGACGAGCTCATCGCCACCTACGGCGTGCCGGAGTTCCTCAGCCCCTTCTACTCCTCCCTCTTCAAGCTCTACCACTCGCTCGGCAAGCACTTCTACCAGGTAGCCATACCTATCATCAAGTGGCAGCTTCGCAGTCAAACCAACCGCGTCATCCTCGACGAGGCTCGACCCTCGCTCACCAAGCACCTTGCCGAGAGGGCGAAGGCCAACGTCGGGCAGAACGTGAACCTGCTGGGCGAGGTCGTGCTTGGCGACGGGGAGGCGGACAACCGCTACCACCACTACCTCGAGGCGCTCGAGCAGCCTGACATCAACTACATAAGCGTTAAGATAAGCGGCATCTACGCGCAGACCCACTCGCTCAACTACGAGGAGTCGTTCCCCGAGCTGGTGCGCCGCCTGAGCGAGCTCTATCAGAAGGCGATGGACTTCCCCTACGTCAAGCCCGACGGCACGAAGGAGTACAAGTTCGTCAACCTCGACATGGAGGAGTACAAGGACGCGCACATGACTATGCGCCTCTTCAAGACCGTGCTGTCCAAGCCTGAGTTCCTCAACTACTCTGCGGGCATCGTGGTGCAGGCTTACCTGCCCGACGCATACGGCTTCCAAGGCGAGCTGCTTGAGTTCGCCCGTGAGCGTTGCAGCCGTGGCGGTGCGCCCATCAAGATGCGCCTCGTGAAGGGCTGCAACCTCGATATGGAGACCGTCGTCAGCAGCCTTCGTGGCTGGCCCAACCCCGTGCGCCCCAACAAGACGGAGGTGGACGCTAACTATCTGCACATCCTCGAGCGTGCCCTACTGCCCGAGAACGCCAGCGTGCTGCACATCGGTATGGCGAGCCACAACCTCTTCACCATAGCCTACGCCTACCTGCTCACGCAGAAGTACGGCACTGCCAAGACGGACTACAGCTTCGAGATGCTCGAGGGAATGGCAGACCACGTGTGGAGGGCGCAGAACCAGCTCGGCAACCACGTCATCCTCTACGCCCCCGTGGTCAGGGACGAGCACTTCCTCAACGCCATCTCCTACCTCGTGCGCCGTATGGACGAGCAGACAGCGCCCGATAACTTCCTCACCCACAGCTTCGACCTTAAGCCAGGCACCCAGACTTGGGACATGCTCGAGAAGCAGTTCGAGGCGGCTTATAATATGAAGGACAGCATCACCCACCAGCCTACACGCACCAAGTCACGCCTCGACGGCTACACGCCTGTGCCTCCGACGGACGAGATGCAGAACGAGCCTGACACCGACTTCGACATCCCAGCCAACCAAGAGTGGCAGCGGCAGATATTCAAGAAGTGGAAGAAGGACGGCACGAAGCCCGACACGCTCACCCTTCAGGTAGGCAAGGACGAGCTGACAACCGACAAGCGGGTGTCCTACTACGACCGCTCGCAGGAGGGCGACGTGAAGGTGTGCGAGATGTGTCAGGCAGGCGAAGAGGAGGTGGCCAAGATACTTGAGATAGCTGAGAAAGACCCCGCTGGCTGGCGCAAGACCACCATCGAGCAGCGGCACGAGATACTCTACAAGGCGGCGAACATGCTTGGCGAGATGCGTGGCGACCTCATCGGATGTATGTGCGCCATCACGGGCAAGACCGTCGTGGAGGGCGACGTGGAGGTGAGCGAGGGCATAGACTACTGCCGCTTCTACACCACCACCGTGAAGAAGTACGCCAAGCTGCCCGTAAGCCTCAAGGCTAAGGGCACGGTGCTCGTCATCAGCCCGTGGAACTTCCCCTGCGCCATCCCCATCGGCGGCATCGTGGCTGCCCTCGCGACGGGCAACACGTGCATACTGAAACCTGCCACCGTGGCGGCTCCCGTGGCGAAGCTCTTCGCCGACGCCTTCTTCAAGGCGGGCGTGCCGAGGGAGGCGTTGCAGGTCATCATCACCGACCGCCCCGCACTCCGCAAGCTCACTTCCAGCCCAGTCATTAAGCACATCATCCTCACGGGCGGCACGGACACTGCGCAGCAGATAGCCCGTCAGACACCCACCACCCCGCTCAGTGCGGAGACGGGCGGCAAGAACGCCATCATACTCACCGCCAGCGGCGACCGCGACCACGCCATAATGAACGCCGTGCAGAGCGCCTTCGGCAACGCAGGGCAGAAGTGTTCCGCCTGCTCCCTCTTCCTCGTGGAGGAGAGCGTCTACCACGACTTCGTCTTCATGTCGAAGCTTAAGGACGCCGCCAAGAGCTTCAAGGCGGGAGGCGTGTGGAACGCGGGCAACAACTGCGGCCCGATGATAACGAACGCCAACGAGAAGCTCAGGCGAGCCTTTACGCTTGAGCCGGGCGAGCAGTGGCTCGTGGCACCGCACTTCCTCGACAAACAGCACTACATCCTCGCCCCTTCGGTGAAGATTGGCGTGAAGCCGGGCAGCTACACCTTTCAGACTGAGCTGTTCGCCCCTATGCTTGCCGTCGTGCCGGTGCGCAACCTACAGCACGCCATCGAGCTGGTCAACTCGCTGCCTTACGGTCTGACGAGCGGCCTGCAGTCGCTCGACGAGAAGGAGCAACGCCTGTGGCGGGACAGCATTATGGCAGGCAACCTCTACATCAACCGCGGCATAACGGGTGCGATAGTCAACCGTCAGCCCTTCGGAGGAATGAAGCTCAGCGCCTTCGGTCCTGGCCTTAAGGCAGGCGGACCCAACTACTGCACGCAGTTCCTCAGAATAGCCGACAAGGCGACGGCAGCCAAGGACTGGCGCAGGGACTACAACGAGGCCTACGAGCAGGAGTTCAGCAAGCCGCGCGACTGGAACCGCCTGCATGGAGAGCAGAACCTCTTCCGCTACCTGCCCCTCAGGGGCGGCATAGCCCTTCGCCTCTCGGAGGGCGACACGGTGGAGGACGTGGAGAAGGTGGTGTACGCCTCGCGCCTCGTGGGCACGCCCGTCACCATCAGCGTGAGCTCCGCAGAGAAGTCGCTCGTCACCTCCATAGCCAACGAGGGAGCGGCAAGCATACGCTATGAGGAGCTGCCTGAGTTCATCGAGGCTATATCGAACTACGAGCGCCTGCGCGTCGTCTCACAGAAGACACCGCCCGTACTGCTCGAGGCTGCCGCGAAGGCGGACAAGTACATAGCGCAGGGCAAGCCGCTCTGCTGCGGACGGCTCGAGCTGCTCAACTACATAAAGGAGCAGAGCATAGCCTTCGAGTACCACCGCTACGGCAGCATCATAGAGCCGCCTGCGGACGAGTAAGCCCGAGGCGCTTACAGTTTACATATATTAAGGAACAGAGAGAGGGGAGACGGCTGACGGGTCGCCTCCCCTCTTCTTCGTGCCCGCCGCTGCGCCTCACTGATAGGCGACGGACAACCCCTCTTATGCAGGCGTTACGGACACTCACTGTGAGAAGCGTGACGAGGGGGCTGTAGTGAGGAGCGACGACGGGTCAGTAGTGAGGCGTGACGAAAGGTCAGTAGTGAGATGCGACGGGAATTGACATAAATCAAGAAATAAGGGGCGAAAGCCACTTTTATGTTAAGATCCTTGGGGGGGGGTATTCGTAAATTCGCGGTGTCAACGAGGCTGCCTTATCCCGTGAATGCTTACACAAGGAGCTGCCTCCAAGCCACTGAACAGAAACTTGGTATGTCAGATATGATAAAGAAAACATTCGCTTTAACGGCTCTCCTCCTCTCGCTCTGCACAGCAGCGAGAGCGCAGGAGATAGCCCTGAAGACCAACCTCCTCTACGATGCCACCGCCACCGTCAACGTCGGTGTGGAGATAGGTCTCGCCCCGAAGTGGACGCTCGACCTCTCGGGCAACTACAACGGCTGGACATTCGACGACGGAAAGCACTGGAAGCACTGGCTGGCGCAGCCCGAGGCTCGCTACTGGTTCTGCGACCGCTTCGGCCGCCACTTCATCGCCGCCCACGCACTGGGCGGGCAGTACAACTTCGGCAACTTCGACGGGGGCTACAACTTCCTCGGCACTAACCTGCACAAGCTCAAGGACAAGCACTACCAGGGTTGGTTCGTGGGCTTCGGTGTGGCGTACGGCTACGCCTGGATGCTCGGTGCGCACTGGAACCTCGAGGCTGAGATAGGCATCGGCTACGCCTACACGAAGTTCGACAGCTACCCCTGCGCCAAGTGCGGCACAAAGATAGAGTCCGACAAGTCGCACCACTACGTTGGGCCGACGAAAGCCGCCGTCAACCTGGTTTATGTCTTCTAACAGCACTACCCCTATGAAACATACCTTATTACTCTCCATCCTCGCGCTCGCCACCTCAAGTCTGGCAGCGCAGGACATAGTGGACGGTGTCAGCGTAAGTTCTTACAGCCTACAGCGAGACGGCAATGAGCTTGCAGTTGACCTCGACCTTAGCCTCACCGACCTCAGCGTGAAGCGCAACAGAGCGGTGCTCGTAACCCCACGCCTCGTCAGCGGGACGGACTCCATCGACCTCCCCTCCCTTGCCGTCTACGGACACCAGCGTTACATATACTATAAGCGCTCTGACGAGATGCTCGCCACAAGCGAGGGCGACAACTACCGCCTCAGCGACAAGCCCGACAGCAAGCAGTACCACGAGCTGCTGCCCTACGAGCCTTGGATGAATGGGGCAACCCTCTGGCTACACCGTGACCTCTACGGCTGCTGCAGCGCAGTGCTCGACGAGCAGGCCGCACCGCTCGGGCAATACAAGGTCTTCGAGCCGCAGTTCCTCTTCATACGCCCCGAGGCGCGCAAAGACCCACGCTCCATAGAGGGCAGGGCTTTCATCGACTTCCACGTCGACAAGACGAACATCGACCCCGACTATCGCCGTAACTCCACGGAGCTCGCCCTGATATGCGCCACCATCGACAGCGTGCGGGGCGACGAGGACGCATCCATCACCTCCATCCGCCTGAAGGGCTTTGCCTCGCCCGAGAGCCCCTACTCCCACAACGCCCAGCTGGCGAAGGGGCGCACAGAGGCGCTCAAACAGTACCTTAAGAGCCTCTACGGCTTCCCCGACACTCTCATAGCCACCGACAGCGAGCCTGAGGACTGGCAGGGGCTGCGCCGCTTCGTGGAAGGCAGCCAGCTGGAGCACAAGGAGGAGATACTCGCCTTGATAGACCAGGACATTGACCCCGACCTACGAGAGGCGAGGATAAAGGCGGAGTATCCGCAGCAGTACAAGTTCCTGCTCGACAACTGTTACCCCGCCCTGCGTCACACAGAGTACCGCATTGCCTACCAGATACGCCCCTACGGCAACCTCGACGAGATAAGGCGCGTCTTCCGCCAAGAGCCGGGCAAGCTCAGCCTCAACGAGCTTTACCTCCTGGCTGAAGACTACGAGCCGGGCAGCGAGGAGTTCTCCGAGGTCTTCGAGACTGCCGTCAGGCTCTACCCTGACAGCGAGACCGCCAACCTCAACGCCGCGAGCGCCGCCCTGAGGCGCGGCGACATTGAGACGGCTAAGAAGTTCCTCTCCAAAGCGGGAGACAGCGGCGAGGCTGACTACACCCGCGGCGTAGTGGCCATTATGGAGCAGGACTACACCAACGCCCGCACCCTGCTCGAGAGCGCAAAGCGAAAGGGAACGGCGGAGGCCGACTACTGCCTCGACTATATCAACGGCAAATAACCAAACTAACAAACAAATATGCATTACAATCCAATTCTTAAAACTAAAGTGAGCATGAGAGCAAAGACTATTCTGCTGGGTGCGCTTGCGCTTGGGCTGTGCGCCTGCACCAACGATGACAACCTGACCGAGGGCAACGACAAGCTTGCGGCGGCAACCGACGGCGTGTATATGAAGTTCAACATCGCCCTGCCAACGTCCGATGGCACTCGCAGTGCCACCAGCACGGAAGAGGAAGACGACTATGTAGTGTCAACAGGCGGTGTCGAGGTAGGCACGGATGACGAGAACAACATCAACTCCTTGCTTGTGGTGCTGACCGATCCTGAAAAAGAAGACAGTTACATCGCTTCCGTTGAGGCTACCATTGGCTCCGCCGATCTGACGAAGGTGGGCGACCAGACCTACGTCCTTCGGTTCGATGGCGAAGAGCTGACCAAATACGAGGGCGAGACTGTGAACGTCTACGTCTATTGCAACCCTGTAAGTAGCCTGCCTACTGATATGTTTGAAGCTGACGGCACTTACACTATCTCAGATGCATCAGATGACGCAGTATGGAAGAGCGGTTCAATGCTTATGAGCAGCGCTGAGGCTCACATTGCTGAATTGTCAGACTTGTCAAGCCATACGGTCGTCGACCAGCCTCTGGACTTGGGAACGATCTACGTAGAGCGTTCCGTTGCCCGCTTCGACTATAAGGATGGCAGCGATGAAGAGAACAACACTTATACAGTGGGCGAGCTGTACGTGGAGAATGATGACAACACCCCTGTCACCGTTACACTGACCGATATGGCTGTAGTCAATATGAGCAACTCTTTCTACTATCTCCACCGCACAGCTGCCGATGCTGCTACACCAAGCGAGAATGGAACCGCAATCGCTAACTATAGCGAAACCAAACTGTTGGGCGTTGAGGCTTCCAACAACTGGATAATCGACACCGACGCTGCCTCCAAGATGGGATGGACCAGCCAGACTGACCTTTCCACTAACTTCAGCTATAATTTGGGATCCGATCTGGAGTGGTCTTCTCTGAGCAGCCTCAGCAATCTGGATGACCCTGAAAACTGGACGGGCGAGAGTGGAGAAGATGTAGGAGTCGACAAGAGTGGCTACTATGTCTGGCGTTATGTCACTGAGAACACCATTCCTTCTGTAGACGACCAGAAGCAAGGCATCACCACTGGCGTTGTCTTCAAGGGTACTATCAATGTCACTGTAGACGAAGGTACTACCCTCTACGCATTCGGCACAACTCTCTACGCAGGCTGGGACGATGTAGCTGCCGCTGTTGAAGCCGCAAGTGATCAGACCAACCCGTTGACAGTAGCATACGATAAGGTTCTTGAGCAGATGGAGCTTGATGAGAATGAAGGTACTCCTACTGCCGACGAGTTGGCAGCTGCTGATGCCGGTATCTCCGCTTACACTGCCGACGAGGATGGGAACTACAATGTATATTACTACTACTGGAACCGCCACAACGATAACAATAACAATGAGATAATGGGTCGTATGGAGTTTGCCGTTGTTCGCAACAACGTCTATAAGCTCAGCGTCACTGCCATCAACCAGTTCGGTTATCCCGAAGGCGAGACCCCAGACCCAGACGATCCCGACGAGACCACCGAGTACTACTTCCAGGTTGACGTTGTGATCTTGCCTTGGGTAGTTCGTCTGAACGACATCACCTTCTAAGAGGTGCTTAGCAATACAATTAATAAAAATAGTTAGAGACAAGCAATGAAACGAAATGTAATCTCCCAAGTCAGCAGGGCGGTGGCTGCCATTTCCCTGCTGGCGCTCACCTGCTCTTCGTGTGAAAGCATATACGACGACCTCGCCCCCTGTCCCCAAGGCGTGGAGTTGCGCTTCGTCTACGAGTATAATATGGAGTACGCTAACGCCTTCCCCAAGAAGGTGGACTGCCTTACGCTCTATGTTTACGACAGCGAGGGGAACTTCGTGACAAGCCGCACCGAAACGTCAAGCGTACTGGCTGACGAGAACTACAGGATGCAGCTCGACTTGGAGGAAGGCGATTACCATTTCGTTGCATACGGGGGCATAGCATGCAGTGAAGCTTCTTTCGAGACAGTGACGGAACCGCAAAGCGGCTCCTCACTCGCCTCGTTGGAGACTAAGATGAAACTCTCGGGCGACATTTCCGACCAGGAGTTGCACGCCTTCTACTTCGGCAGTCTCGACATGACTGTCACAGCTGACACAGAAAGCTATGACGAGGGCACTGTGGAAATGATGAAGAACACCAACAACGTGCGCATAATCCTTCAGCAGCTCAACGGCGAGCCTGTGTCGAGCGACGACTTTGAGTTCAGCATAACCGACGATAACACCCACTTCGCCAACGACAACAGCCTTATTTCCGAGGGCGAGATCACCTATCTCCCCTGGAGCGAGGGGCAGCAGTCCACTGGCACACGAGCCGACGCTGAGGAGGATGACGAGGAAGTGGTTGTGGCTTACGCAGAGCTTTCCTGCTCGCGCTTCGTCACGAGCAACTCTCCACGCCTGATGGTGAACCGCAAGGAAGACGGCGAGACAATAATCAATATCCCGCTTATCAATTACCTCCTCTTGGTGAAGAGCGACCACTACAGCGACATGGGCAGCCAGGAGTTCCTCGACCGCCAAAGCGAGTGGACAATGGTCTTCTTCCTCGACGAGCAGGACCAGTGGTGGCAAGCCTACATCGTGGTGAACGACTGGACGGTCAGGATTAACGACGCATTGTTTTAGCAAAGCCATTGACACACACTATGAGAAAGACGGTTCTTTATGCGGCCTTGGCGGGATGCCTCGCCTGTCTCTGCTCTTGCTCCGACACCATACTGGGGGCATTCGGGGGCAGCGGCGTGGAGCTTGAGGTGGTGCTGAACATGCCAGGAGCCTCGGCTTCGCAGACCAGGGCGGTCGCCACCCGGGTGGGCGGTGAAAACCAGACTTACGACAGCTTGGACTACACCACCGATTACCAATACTACATCGGCGCGGGCGACGTGTATGTGCTGCTGTTTGAGAAAGATGAAGACGACCCCGACAAGGATGTGCTTTACGCTGTTCCTTCCGTCACCATTGACGGCAGCAACGGAGACTCCAAACGCACCGTGAGGGGAAGCCTCTCGAAAGCCGACATTGACAAGTCTCTGAAGGTGGATGTGTGCGTCAACCTTGCCCAGAACGGCTGCTTCGGGCTGTCGGGCTCAACGCAAGTGCGCAACAAGTTGCTTGAATACGTTGGGCAGACGAGAGAGGATGTGTACAGTGCAATAGGCACTTTCTCTTATCCTCAGGCCGACAGTGAGACGAACCCGTACGGCCTATGGAGCCTGAACGCAGAAGACGGCGGTCGCTACCTGCCTATGTGGGGAGCGACAAGCACTCCTCTTTATCTCGACCCAGATGCCGAGGACACTTACACAGCCTCTTGCGACCTCTACCGCAGCGTCGCCAAGATGGGCGTGACGGTGGACGAACAGTGCACCACATTCGAGCTGAGGGAGGTTTACCTGTATTATATCAATGAGAAGGGGAAGTTCGTGTCCTCCAAAACGCCCAGCACAACGGAGACAATTCAATACACCGAGCCTGACGTGCCAGATGGCGTTTCTCAGAGAGACATTGAGCATCCTCTTGTGTATAAGTTCGGAAGCGCAACCTCTTCGTTTATTGACCAGCTCTATATCACAGAGGCTGACAACCAGAATGCCAGCGAACCTGTTGTGATGGTGGTGGGCGGCATATACAAAGGCGGCAACTACGGGGGCGAAGGCTTGGGAACTACGCAGCAGACGCTGAACTACTACCGCATAGATATGTTAGACAACAGCAATCAGTATACAGACGCTAACGGTGTCTTCAACATAATCCGCAACCATTCCTATATCTTCAATATCCTCAACGCCAACAATCCTGGAACGAGCGACCCCGATCCGAGGCGCGCGGCGGACGGACTTGAAGTGGAGGTGCTGGACTACACCGACGTGCCGCTCAACGGAATAAACAGCCAGTACACGCTCACCGTGAACCAAAGCCTCTTCAGCTTCGACGGCATGACTACTGACTTGGGAACATTGATCGTCAACTCCGACGCACTCTCGGGCTGGGAACTGCTTACCGTGTGGTCTTCAGAGGATCTTAACCAAAACATAACCGACTCGGAAGGAAATGAGATTACCAGCACAGACAGTTGGGTTCACTTGACTGAGGGCGAACATACCGGAGTAGACGATGAGGTGACCATTGACGTGGAGGCTAACCTTGGCGACGAGACCCGCTCCACTGTGTTCGTTATCAAGTCGGGCGAGGTGATTAAGGTGATTCACGTGGTGCAGAACTACGACGAGGCTGCTAACAGCTACCTGCTGACAAGTGATGGCAGCTACGACCTGAAAGTTGACGAAAGGGGCAACGGCACCACTTCAGCATGGACGAGCGAGGATGGCAGCACGTCTGTGAATATTGATTTCAATTGGGGAGAAAACATCGATGGGGTTAAGTATGTGGGCATTATCTGGGAGACTGCTGACGGCTTCGTGACCCTTGATGGCGACACCGACAATGACCATATCGTTAAGATACTCGCTGATGAGGATGACGATGAGGATGACGCTGTCCACCTCTCTGCCTCTGGCTGCATTGCCTACACGGTACACAACCTCTTATTGGATAGTTACGGCGACTGGACTGGCTATATATTCGACGCTGGCAATGGAGCTAACGCCCTCATCGGGGCATACGACGAGAAGTACGACCTGCTCTGGTCGTGGCACATCTGGGGCGTGGGCGACTATGTGGACGGAGTGCTTACCGACACGTGGCAAGTGGGCTCGAGAGGAACTGACAGCTATGTGTTTATGGACCGCAACCTTGGCGCTTACTCCTGCCTGCCTGGCAGCGGCTCCTTCGGTCTGCTCTATCAGTGGGGGCGCAAAGACCCCTTCATCGGGGCTTACAGGGAGAAACGTGAGCGAAACTATCGTGAAGTGCCCAAGCAATACGTGAGGATGTATACCAACCCGAAGACAGAAGACTTGTGGGCTTGGGGAGACTATGAAGATAGTGGTACTGACGAATCAGCTGATGTTCAATACACGATACAAAACCCGACCACAATATTGGACGACGGTCTGCTCAGTTCGGATCATACGGATGAGACAGCACACGGTCTATGGGGTACAACAAGTTACGAGTATGTGACCGCCGAGAGCGGAAACAAGACGATGTACGACCCCTGTCCTGTTGGCTATCGTATGCCTTCTCTTAACGCATACACCATTTACGATGGAGCTAACGATATGTGGACTTCTACAAGCGGAAACGGTAACGGTAACACTCAGGTGCAGCACTCTTCACACACGCTTCGTTATGTGCCTATAGTTGAGGGGGAGGATTTCCGCACTGGATCGCCTACAGGTAACACAAACGCGCACTTTGAGAGCGATTTCGTGAGCGATGCGCCTTTCTATGGCTTCTGGCTTGATTACGCTAACCAAGGAACCTTTGCGGATCATTATAGTACGACAAGTACCACGACCCCAGGAGTCGATGATTACCTTGTAGGCTACTATAGCGCAACCAATATAGCGAACGATTCATACGGATACATCACCGATTATCAAGGCTCTAAGCCTTCGTGGGCGACATGGATACCCTTGTCGGGCATCTACAATGGCTCAATGGATCACTTTGCGAGGGCAGGTCTTACGGACAGCGGTCCAGACCGAGAGCCTTATCTGCCCGCCTCGTCGCTGCAAGTCACGAGCGTGCTTTGGGCAAACTCGCCTACGTCATCACACGACGGGCATTACCCCGCAGGCTTGCTGCTGCACGGCACAGAGGGGGCTTACGCCCCGTTGGTCAACAGCACTCTGCAAGAGTATGCGGCAGGAACGGCAAACGGCAACGGCTCTGGCTCTGGGAACACTGCCAGCGTAGACACCGAAGGTGAGGGGTATTGGACCAGCGAGCATAACCCGAACAGCACGGTCGCGACTATCTGGTGGGACGACGACGAATGGAATTATGCCAGTACTATAAACTCGGCAGACGTTACTTGGGCGGACGCTAATGGAATGGTTGCCAGTGGCCGTCACTTCCATAGTTATGCTGACGACAACGAGAGCGTGCTCGCCAACCCGTCTTACGCCGCGTCTGTTCGCTGCATCCGCGACAAGGACACGAAGACGCACCGTGACGAGAAGCTTATGGACAAGGACGGGGAGGACTATACCGGTGCATCGCTTGACTTGTATCTCTACGAGAATTATATCGATGATCAGAATTGCACAAGGGACGAGATCTCTCTGATTGTCTCCTACGACGAGGAGTGGGAGGTGACCTCGTCCGGGGCGAAGTGGATATCGATAAGTCCAAGCTCGGGCAAGACCTCCAAGGGCGACGGCAACGAGGAGACGATAACGATTGCCGTCAACACTTCTGTCGACACTCCCAGCGTAGGCGCTACCGCCGCTATAACGATATACTTCCTTGCCACCGGCGCCACGCAGACGATAAACGTAACATACGCTGGCGAGACGAGAAACAGCAATAATTGAGGCAAAAGACATGCTAAGATTAGAGAAAAGACTTAAGAGATTTCTGTGGCTTCTGCCCGTGTTTTGCCTCTCGTGCAGCGAGGCGGACTTCAGGGACAGTGCGGGAGCGCCTGACAATGGCATGGCGCGGCTCACACTCGATATCAACGCTCCCGCAATAACGAACAGCGTGATGACACGAGCCATAAGCTCGGACAACGAGAGCTCGCTCAACGGCGACTTCGCCGTCTTCGCCTTCAACTCCAGCGATGTCCTGATGTGGACGCTGCGGACTGGTGCCGTCAACGGCACTGCGACTAACCTGCAAGGCGATGACGGCTACGACGACAACACGACTACGCCCTCGCTGACGTGGCACGCTGCCGATGACGGCTCCACTGGCGGCAGGCTCTATCTGGAAGCCCCCGAGTACGTGGGGGACGTTACGCTGCTCGTGCTAGCTAATGTTGACCTCTCTGCGGTATCAGCCTTTGAGCTTACGGCAGGCTCGTCCACGAAAGACCAAGTTGTGGCTGCCTTCAGCGCTCTCGACTATGACGCTACTGACGAGAGACTTGACTATATTCCTATGGCAGCCGAGACTGAGCTGGACGGCATTATGCTCGGCACGACGGGCACTGTGCAGCTGCGCCGCTCGCTCGCCAAGTTCTCCCTCACCTTCCTATGGGACGACGCTTACTACGACGACGATGACCTCCAGTCCGCAGGTGCGGGCGAGGGTGTGACCGACCTTAATGAAACGTTCAACTACAAATGCTTCGTGCCCGACACGGTGTACATAGAGAGCGTGAACACCTATGCCACGGTGTACTCCGCGTACACCACCGAGCCCAACGTCTCAACGAACGCAAATCAGACGACCACGGAGCTTAGCTTCGATGTTTCCACGCCCGAATACGACCAGCAGAGCAACGCCTTCAGCACGGAGCTTGAGTTCTACGTGCCTGAGACGGTGAACTCTGGCAATCCGGCTTATGACATCAATGGTGGTCTGGTCGAAGACCCAAGGGTCAGCATACTTGTGCACGGCACTTACTATGAGACTGACGGCACGACGATGGATGACTGCTGGTATCGCTTCGACCTTATCCCCCAGGAGGGCTCGACGGACGAGCTCCAGTATGTGCTGCGCAACAACCACTACCACTTCACGCTGCGCAACGTGAGCAAGCGAGGCAGCACCGAAAAGGAGTTCGCCCTCGCTCTGACAATGCCTGACAACTACAGGAACGACAATGACGTGGACGCGATCCTCACGGTGATTGAGGACGACGACATCGTGTCCGTGACGATGGACTATTATAACACTGTCTCCGAAAATGGCGAGCAGACGGACTATCAGTACTATTACATCGGCGTGTCGAGCATCTACAGTGAGATGCCCCAGACGCAGGACGCTGTTGCAGGCCTGAAGGTGGTGACGAACATCGCTGGCGGATATATGGAGGACGACGGCTGGACGATAGACATCTCTGCCTTGCCCACCGACGACGGTGATTGCGCCTTCTCCTTCATCTACGACGCAGCTGCCGAGAAACCGTGGATATGGCTCGACCATCCCGAGGCCGTTGAGGTGGGCACGACGTATTACTATTACATCGTGGCGGGCAACATGCGAAAGAAGATGCGCATAACGATAACCGAAGGCGAATACGAGGACTGACGCCCGCCCTCTTTATGGCTTGCAAGCGGCTAAGGAAAGCCCCTAAGGCTCGTGCAAGAGAGAGCAGAGCTGCTTGCGACCCAGCGAGCCGGAGGCTCGCCCAAAGGCAACGGGAAAGGGCTCGCCAAAGCGAGCCCCGACGGGGCTGCACTTGGTAGCCGCGACTTTTAAGTCGGGGTTTCCGGAGGTTTAGCGAAGCTTACCCTCGGTTCAGGGGGGTTGCAACGTTCGTGCAAACGAGAGCAAACGAGCTTGCTCGATTTGCCGAGTGCAGCCG
>JAJPYQ010000044.1 GCA_021204865.1 Prevotellaceae bacterium
CGGTAAGGTGCATCGCACCTATTGAGTGCCAGAGGTACTCAACGTTACACCCAAACGCAGCCAAACGTGTTGAGTACCTCCGGCACTCAACCTACGAGCGCACCGAATCCGTGGGTATCGCTACCCAGAAACACGGAGTGTTTCCCGATATTAACGATTGGTTTGCGGAAGCAAACCCACGGCTATTCCTCTTAAACCCCTCTGGGGTTTTGCTACGCCCTATCGCCTACGCCGCCCGCGATTAGCCCCTCCCTTAGGGAGGGGTGGCCTTCGGCGAGGCTCGGCTGCGCTCGGCAAATCAAGCAAGCTTATTTGCTCTCGCTTGCACGAGCGTTGGGGGAGGGATCACCCCCTCCCCCTGGTGAGGGGGAGGGGGAATCGACCAAAAGCGAGACCCAGCAAAACGGAGTTTTGCCAAAATGGACACGAAGTGCTTGCGAAGCAAGCAAGCTCGCTTGCTCTTCCGAGCGCAGGGGAGATCGCAGAATGCCAGGGGGGGAGGAGCAGCAAAATCAGAGGCATGGTGGCAGGGGCAGTGTCTTTCCGTTCGCCACGAGGTAGAGGGTTGGCACTCGACGGACGGCGTACGCCCGCGCTAAGTCTCCGTCCCAATGGATGCTGTCGATGTCGAGTGCTGCGAGGCGCACGGCGGGATGGCTCGCAAGATAGGCGTTGACGAGCTGCCATTCCTCTTGGCAGTCGGGGCACCATGTTGCGTGGAAGAAAAGGAGAGTAGTGTCCCGCAGCTGTATGCCCTCGACGGGCGGGGCGAATGAGCCTGGGTGGACGTTGCGAAGTGCCTGGAGGGTCTCGTCGAGTTCCCTGACGTATGGGTGGCTAAGCTTGAGGCGTTGGCGCAAGGCGAGTAGAGAGTCGTAAGGCAGAGAGGCGGTGAGGAGGCGTGCTGCTATGAAGGCGGCGACGGGGCTGCCGGGGTGGCGGTCAACGAGCGTATCGGGGAGGAAATCTGTTGCCAGTGTGTTATGCAGCAGTGTGTTGCCTGGGGTTGGCGTTACGGCTATTTGGTTGCTCTGCCACAGGCGGATGTGGAGCGTCGGGGCGTCGGCAAGGAAGGGTGCGGGGTGGCGGTCTCTCGGGTTAGCAGAAAGCCCGTAGACGAGCCGCCCCGTCAGTCTGCCGCTCCAATGGAACATGCCCGAATGGGTTCGGGTGGAGTCGATTATGTTCCACCCCAAGTCTTTGTACTGCGTTATATAGAGTATGGTGTCCGTTCCCTGCCACTCTCCTTCGATGTGAGTGCGCTTGCAGCCTGTTAGTAGCAGGGCTGCGGGGAGGAGAACCAATAAGCGTCTCACAGAGCCTCGGCTATGAGGTCACGGATTAGGTAAACATCGCTGCGGGACACGCCCAGTCGGATGAGCGTCTCAGCGTCTCGGTCGAAGGGAGCGAGTGGGTCTCTCACGTCTTTCTCTGTTGCCATATATGTGGTGGCATAGCGGCGGTAGAGCTGGAGCGCCTCGAGTATGTTGCCCTCAAGCCACTCGGTGTGGGCGCAGTTGAGGCAGTCCTCCCAGTTCGTCCCTTGGGGGCTTCCCTCCACGAGGCGGTGGTAATAGCGGTGAGCAGTAGGGAGGTCGCCCAGTTGAAGGGCGCACCAAGCCACAGCCCTCGTGGAGGGGATGACCCTCTTGCCGCTAAGCTCCAGCTTGAAGAACCTTTGCTGCGCCTCCTTCCAGCGCTCAAGTTGCATAAGGCACATGCCGCAGTCAACCAGCGTGCGCTCGTCTTCGGGGTCGAGGCTCTCGAGCTGCAGCAGGCAGTCGAGCTGAGCCTCGTGCTGGCCAGCCATGGCGAGGCAGGCTTGCAGGCGGCGGAGCAGCTTTTTGTTCTGCGCTTCGAGCAGCAGGGCTTGCCGGAGCAGGGCAGCAGCCTTTAAGGCGTTGCCCTCCTTCTCCTCGCAAGTGGCGAGGGCTGCGAGCAGTCCGGCGGAGCTTCCTTCGAGTTTGAGCAGCAGTTCGAGGTGCGTCTTTGCGTCGGTGTAATGCCCATAGCGGAGCAGCGTCTCGGCGGTGCGGTGGAGATAGTCGCCGTCGGAGGCGAGCGAGCCCTTAAGTGCGGGACTGTTTACGAAGAGCAGCTTGGGCGAGAAGACGGCGGGCCAGCCGGACGACCAAGGCGAGCGCCGCAGCAGTCGGCTGAGGCACTGTATCACGTTCTGGTAAGCGTCCTCAGGGCTGCGCTTCGAGGGCTTTCGGTGAGGCTCACGCAGACCCTCTGCCAGTTGCTGCTTCATGTTGGCTGCCTTACTGTCGGGCATTGAGTTGAAGAAGAGGCAGAAAGAGTACTTGTCAGCGTCGCAGAGGTGCAGGCTCTGTATGATAGCGCCCATCGTGTCGCCCACGAGCTTTGTGCTGAACGGGCGGAGCCAGTGGCAAGGCTCGGCGAAGAAGGGGAACTTCTTCAGCGTGCCGAAGGTCTCGAGATTAATGTCCACGCCGTCCACGAAGAGAGCCGCCATCTCCTTGAAGCTCTTCTGTAGGCGGCTTTTCGTGCGGCTGTCCAGTATGTTATCCGCGTCCTCGAGGTCAAGCTCCTCGGCCTCGAAGCCCAGCTTTCGCCTTTGCTCCTGCGCCTTCCTGAGGTTGGGCAGTATCTCCTCCTTGAACTTCTTGTGTATCCTCGCCCCTTCCTGATAGATGCAGAAGTTGTGCTGCACAAGGGCTATCTCAGCGTTAAGGTTGAGTGTGCGGTACATCTCCAGGAGGGTGGGGTAGAACTGCAGGAAGGAGCTGTGTAGCTGGCTGCACACGCAAGCCCCGACGAGGGAGCGTGAGCGTAGCTCCACGTCGGGGGAGGCGCAGTAGTGAAGCAGTATCTCCAGCTTGGCTGCGTCGAAGTACTCGAGCAGGGAGAGGGTGAGGGCGCTGAGGTAGTAAGGAGCGTCGTCTGCCCCCTGGTTCTGGAGCTGGCTGGTGATGAAGTCCTTCGCCTCGTCGGTGAGCTGGGGAGCCGTCCAGATGAAGTTGAAGGTGCGGTCAGCTTCAGTGAAGGTCACTGAGGGTGTCGCATTGTTCGACTGGCACTTTCGCCACGTTCGGCAGTAGATGTCGTCGCTATGGCGGAGGCGGAACTGTCGGCGTGTGTCCTGCAAGAGGGCTATCGTCTTCTGCATGAGCCTTAGGTGCTGCTCCGCCCGAGTGTCGTCCTTCCCGTTAAGGCGGAGGAAGCGTAGCATCCGCTCGTAGTCGTCGCTGATAGCCGTGCGGCGGTCGCTGAGCTTGGTGTCGCCTGCGTCGATGGTCAGCGAAGAGAGGAGGATGAGAGTGTCTCGCAGGCGACCGTTGGCGAGGCAGTCCTTCGCCTCTGCCGCCATCTGTTGGAAGGCTTTGTCGTCAGTCATTGTAGATGCTCATTCGTTTCTCCACCCATTGGGCGGCACGTCGGCGAAGGCTGTCGGAGGGCGGGGCGAGGGGCTTGAGGCGTGGCAGTTTGAGGGTGTCTATTATCTCGTCGGGCAGGGCGTAGGTCTCTTGTAGGATAAGGCGAAGCGTGTCGGCATTAGGCTCTCGGTTAAGCTCCCGCACCGCCCTTGCGTAGGCTTTGACGAAGAGAGTCTCCGCCTTGGAGGCGTTGAGGGAAGAGGCGAAGCAGTCGAAGCTCTCCACCGTGTCGGGGGTCTGGAACACCTGCCTGCCCGCCGCCATCCTTGCCTGTGTGGCATAAGGCTCGGGCAGGAAGGCGGCGTCTATCAGTTGGTCGTTGAGCATACGTGTGCGCAGCTGAAGGTCGTTGAACTGGGGGCGGTAGATGTCCTGTAGCTCAAGCCCCGCCTGCTCCGTTATGCGGTCGCTCCAGTAGTCTGCGTCCGAGAAGCGTTCCACCGCCACCATATCCCCCTTCAGTTGCCTCAGGCTGCGTATGCGCTTCGTCCGTGCGGTGATTAGGTAGAGCCTCTCGCCCGTCTGCGCAACTACCATAAGCGTGTCGCCGTCCTTGCGCTCCATCACCTCAAGGCGGGCAAGGCTGGTGTGCCCAAGCTGGGCGTGCCCCCGTGTTAGAGCCGTGTCGATGTCCATCTGCGAGGTGAAGTGCTGTAGGTGTACCGCCACGCCGAGGGAGTCGAACAGTCCCATTCGGTCGGCATAGTAGACGGGCAGGCAGTCCATCGTGGGAAGCACAGCCACCTCCAGTGGGGGCTGCTCGTCAGTCTCGTCCGTAGTCAAATTAGCCCCCCGCTCGTGGCAGGAGGCTAATATGATTGATGCTAAGAGTATGCTTAGGCTTGCTCGCATTAGCCCTTTATGGCAGCAACGCCCGGCAGCACCTTGCCCTCTATTGCCTCGAGCAGTGCGCCACCGCCCGTGGAGATGTAGGAAACCTTGTCGGTAAGGCCGAACTTCTTCACGCAAGCAACGCTGTCGCCTCCGCCTATGAGGGAGAACGCTCCCTCCTTGGTTGCCTCTGCCACCGCCTCGCCCACGGCACGGCTGCCAGCGCAGAAGTTGTCGAACTCGAACACTCCTGCGGGTCCGTTCCAAAGGATAGTCTTCGCCCCCTTGATGGCGTTGACGAAAGCCTTCTGCGTCTCAGGCCCTGCGTCCAAGCCTTCCCACCCTTCGGGGATGGCGTTGGAGGGATAGATGCGCTGCTGTGCGTCGTTGGAGAAGCTGTCGCCGCAGATGGAGTCAGTGCCAAGCACCAGCTCCACGCCGTTCTTCTTGGCAAGCTCCTCAACGCTGAGGGCAACGTCCAGCTTGTCAAGCTCAACGATGGAGCCGCCTATCTCTCCTCCGTGCGCCTTGGCGAACGTGTAGGTCATGCCGCCGCAGAGGATGAGCTTGTCCACCTTGCCCAGCAGGTTCTCTATGATGCCAATCTTGGAGGACACCTTCGAGCCGCCCATAATGGCGACGAAGGGGCGCTTGATGTTGTTCAATACGTTCTCCACCGCCTGCACCTCCTTCTCCATCAGGAAGCCCAGCATCTTGTCGTCCTGACTGAAGTAGTCGGCAATGACCGCCGTTGAGGCGTGCTTGCGGTGAGCCGTGCCGAAAGCGTCCATCACGTAGCAGTCGGCGTAGGAGGCCAGCGTCTTTGCGAACTCCTTCTGCCTCTGCTTCATCTCCTTCTTGGCTGCGTCGTAGGCAGGGTCGGTCTTGTCTATGCCCATGGGCTTGCCCTCCTCCTCGGCATAGAAGCGGAGGTTCTCCAGCAGCAGTGCCTCGCCCGGCTTCAGTGCGGCGGCCTGGTCGGCAGCCTTGGCGCAGTCGGGTGCGAACGCCACGGGAGCGCCCAGTGCCTGGGAGACAGCGTCCTTTATCTGCCCGAGGGACATCTTGGGGTTCACCTTGCCCTTCGGCTTGCCCATGTGGCTCATGATGATGAGCGCTCCCCCCTTCTCGAGGATGTGCCTCAGGGTGGGCATCGCGCCCTGGATGCGTGTGTCGTCGGTGATGTTCCCGTTCTCGTCGAGGGGCACGTTGAAGTCAACCCTCACGATGGCCCGCTTGCCCTGGAAGTTGTAGTCTTTGATGTTCATAGTCGTTAGTGTTATAGGTTTAGGTTGTCGTTCACGGGTGCAAAGATATTGCATTTAGGCGAGAACGCCAAAGGATGTGTTAGGAAAGAGCCGCGAAAGGGTGCGGCTGGTTCTTGCAAGAAGGAGCGGCTGGTTCTTGCAAGAAGGAGCGGCTGGTCGTCGCGAAGAGGAGCGGCTGGTCGTCGCGAAGAGGAGCGGCTGGTCGTCGCGAAGAGGAGCGGCTGGTCGTCGCGAAGAG
>JAJPYQ010000010.1:0-13640 GCA_021204865.1 Prevotellaceae bacterium
GGAGATGCTTAGCGCAGCACCTTCCTGCCGTCGCCCGTTATTATGACGCCGCGCTCGCCCTTCGTGACCCTGCGCCCTGAGAGGTCGTACTCCCTTGCGTCCGCCTGCCTTTCGGCGGCCTCGGGCGTGTCGATGCCCGTCGTCAGTTCCGCCACCTCCTCGGCCGAGAGGGCGTAGTTGTAGACGCGGAAGTCATCGACGTAGCCCTTCAGGAGCGGGTCAGAGGGGAACTGGCTGCGCCCGATGTAGTTGAGCAGGGGGCGGATGTCGGAGGGCTTCGTGCTGAGGTTGTCGTTCTCGCCCTTAAGCTCCCCGTCGATGTAGAGGCACGCCTTGCCTTCTCCCACCGTGACGGCGAGGTGATACCAGCGCCCGGCGATGAGCGTGGAGCTTGCGTCTACAGTCTCCTCCTCGCCCCCGTCCTTGATGGCGAAGCGCGGGCCGCTGTCGCCCTTCACGGTGAGGAAGAGGTACTGGTCTGTGCCGTTGCCGAAGTCGAACACTCTCTGCCACGAGCTTATGGCTCCGCACCTTAGCCAGCAGGAGACGGTGAGGGCATCGTGGCTGGCCACTGTGTAGGGCAGCTGGAGGAAGTTGTCGCTGAGGGAGATAGCCTTGTGGTCGCTGTTCGTGACGAAGGTGGTGTCCCCGTAGACTGCGCAGTGGTTGCCGTTCTCTGTCTCGTCAAGGAGGTCTTCGCTCAATGCGAGGCGCATGACCAGCCCGGGCTCGTCGGTGATGGCGCAGGCGCTCGCCTCGTTGCTCGCCTCGCTTTGGTTGAGGCTCTGGTCAACTGCGTAGACGCTGTAGGTGTACGAGGAGTCCTGCTCCGCCTCGTTGTCGGTGAAGTCGCAGCCCGTGATGCCTCTTGCCAGCAAGCTGCCGTTGCGCACGACGCAGTACTCCTTTAGGTCCTTGCTCGGGCTTGCGTCCCAGTCGAGCCTCACGCTTGCGCTCTGCAGTGTAGCCCTAAGGTTGGAGGGAGCGTCGGGGGCTTCGAGGTCGGGCGTAGCCTTCGTGTCGAGGAAGCGCCACTGCTGGTTGTCCTCTCCCGTGAAGTCGCCCATCTGCACGTTCGCCCCTATGGCAGTCTTCGAGTCAACCACCTCAAGGCACTTGGCGCTGTAGCGGCTGCGGATGTAGAACGCTCCCTGCCCCGCATACTCAAGGTACCACTGCTCGTTCGTGCCGAGGTCGCCGGCGTAAGAGCCAACGTCCGCCCCTGAGGAGTAGTTCCAGTTGAGGATGTCAAGCACGAGGCCGTTGCCCGTGTTCAGCGTGAAGGAGTAGTAGCTCTGGTCGCCCCACGTGTCCTCTCCCGCCAGTGGCGTAACGATCCACTGCACGTAGCTGTAAGTGCTGTTGCTCCTTTGCGAGGCGCTCACCCAGTCAGTCTTCGAGGGGTTAGAGCCGAAGCCCAGCAGCCTGCCCGAGTGCACGTTCATCACCTTGTAAGTGCCGTCGATGTGAGGCTGAGCGTCCGTGCCACCTTGTATGTTCACCACCACCTCGGCGCTTGTCTGCCCAGTCTGATAGCCCGTGCCGCCTATGAGGTACATCGGGTAGTCCCTGCCTCTCTGCCCGTCGTACCACACGGGGCGGTCGAGCGAGAGGAAGTCGTAGCACGTGGTGTAGGATTGCCTCTCGCTCATCCCTCCGAAGGCTTGCACCTCTCCCGTGGGCTGGCGGTAGACAGAGGCAGAAGTCCAGTTGTCGCGGTGCTCAGCGTAAGCCAGACGCTCGCCCGGGTTCTCGTGGTAGGTGGCCTTCATGAACTGGGAGCGCACGTTCTCGTTGCAGCCCCACCAGATGCCTGTCTGCAAGCCGTACTCCGCCCCCACCATACACTCCATGACGTTGTGCAGCTCGTCGTTAGTGGCGTGGTGTCCGTACTGGGTCAGCGTCTCGTAGAAGGAGGCGTAGTTGTCGAACGAGCCCGCCAGCTGGTGCGTGTTGCCCTCGTCGAGGTAGTCCTTTGCGTTGTTCCACCACTCGTAGGCGTAGTCGGTGTTCAGCGTGTTGCCTCCGCAGAGGCGCACGTCGGCGTACTTCTCGGCATACGCCTCGTCCTCCTTGAAGAGCTTGCAGATGTCCTTGAGGTCGCTCTCGGCGGTGTATATGTTGAGGCTTTGCCCCGTGTAGTAGTCAGGCTCGTTGAAGGGAGCGATACTGACGAGGTTTGTGAGCCCTCTGTTCTTGTAGTGGTCGGCTGTGAGGTCTATCACAGTAGCCCAGCGGCGTGTCCTTGTGTCGCTGTCGTAGTAGTAGTTGTACCAGTCGTCCACGCTGGGGTTGTCGTCGTTGATATAGTACCCCACGCCCGACTTGCACCACGTCTTCACGATGTTTGCCCGTTGGTTGATGTAGTCAGTCTGGTCGCTTGCGAGCGAGCCGTCCTCCACGTCGTAGGTGGGCTGGTACGACATCCGCACCACGTCTATCATGTCCTTGCCCACGTAGAGGATGCCAGTGCGGACGTTGTCCTCTGAGAGCCATGCAAGGTCGAGACCCCATTCGAGAGGGGTCTGCACGCCTGGGTCGTCGTAGCGGAAAGGCACGACCACGTCCGCCTGCCTTCCTGCCCTGAGGAAGGAGGCGCAGCTTGTCACTTGTGCTTGAGCCGCCGAGGCGCAAGCCAGTGCGATGGTGATAGGTAGGAGTTTCTTCATATTGGTGTTAGCTTTGCTTGGTTGATACGATGTAGATGCGTCTTGTCTTCGGTGTTATGCGGAAGCGGTTGTCGCTGCGTCTGCCCACAACCCACGCTATGTTTCCGCCGCTCGTAAGCAGTGTCTGGCTTTGTTTCTCGAAGAGGTTTAGCTTAAGGTCGGTAAGGAAGTCGCTGACGAGTCGTATGCCTCTCATCCCGAAGGGGCGGAAGCGGTCGCCCTGTTGCCAAGTGCGTTGCTGGAGTGGAAGCTGGAGCTTGTCTGCGTCGAGGTAGGCGTAGTCGGGTGTCAGGGGCTGGGTCTTAAGGAAGTCGAGTGGCTTGTCCGTCTCCACTATAGTGTGGCTTAGGCTTACTTTGCTGTCTTGGTCGCCGCGGCTTCTGAGCAGGAGCCTGCCCCCACGGTCACGCAGCAGCTGGTGCGTGGGGCTTTCGTAGAGAGCCCCGCTCTGCCCGTCTTGGCTTAGGAAGATGGAGCGTATCTGCGCTGAGTTGAAGCCGTAGGGCATAAGCCATTGGTGCAGTGCGTTGAGGCTGTGCCTGCCTGGGGCGGGGGTGTCCAGTGCGCTCTGCACCAGCTCTGCCGTCTCTGAGATGTGCTGCGCCGCCTTGGGGTTTATCTCACGGAGCAGGGGCATCACGTCGAGGCGAAGGCGGTTGCGCAACGCCTCCCGCTGGAGGTTGGTGGAGTCAGTCATGTAGTCCTGCCCTATGCCTTTGAGGTAGGAGAGGATGTCCTGCTTCGTGTAGCCGAGAAGGGGGCGGATGATGTTGCCGCTCTGCCTTCGCATCCCCGCCAAGCCTCGCAGCCCTGTGCCGCGGAGCAGGTTGAGCAGCACGGTCTCCGCCTGGTCGTCCTGGTGGTGGGCGACGGCTATGAGGCTGCACCCCAGCTCGCCCCTCTGCTCCTCGAACCACTTGTAGCGCAGCTCCCTTGCCGCCATCTCTGTGCTTATCCCCTTATCGTGCGCATAGCCAAGAGTGTCGAACCTCTTCACATGCAGCTCCACTCCAAGCTTCTTGCAGAGCCGTGTGACGAATGCCTCGTCGCGGAGCGACTCTTCGCCCCGCAGCTGGAAGTTGCAGTGCAGAGCCACAACCCCAGCCCCCGCCTCGAGCATAAGACGCAGAAGAGCGACAGAGTCCGCTCCGCCGCTCAACGCCACTATCACTCGCCCTTGGGGGGCTTCAATCCTCATCTGAGAGCCTTTAAGAAGGGTGGAGGTGCCTGGCGGATTCGAACCGCCGTAGACGGTTTTGCAGACCGTTGACTAAGCCACTCATCCAAGGCACCGTGTTGAACTGGCGGCAAAGTTAGGGCTAATGGCCGATTTCGCCAAACATTAGTGGGTTTTTTTGCCCGGTAGCGGCAGGGGACCGCAAAAGAGGTCTACACACCTTTAGCGGAAAGGGTCTACACCCCTTTGGGCAAGGAGGTCTACACCCCTTTGGGCAAGGAGGTCTACACCCCTTTGGGCGAAGAGGTCTACACCCCTTCCGCGAAGGGTAGCTGTGGGGCTAAGCCACCCTATTAAGCTTCCTGATTATGGCGAAGATGAGCAGGGCCGCCACGAGGCATATAACCATCAGCGTGCCCCACACCACCGGGAGCGGGCGGCTCCACATGTGCCCCGGCACGGCGGAGAGCAGGTTGCCGATGGCGGTGGCGACGAACCATCCGCCCATCATCATGCCGCGGAACTTGGGGGGAGCCACCTTTGAGACGAAGGAGATGCCTATGGGGCTGAGCAGCAGCTCGGCAAAGGTCATGATGAGGTAGGTCGTCACCAGGAGGTTGGGCGTGGCGTCGTACACGTGCTGCGGGTGCTGCGGCATGGGCATCCTCAGGGTGTATAGCATCATGATAAGGTAAGCAAGGGCGGCGACGAGCATGCCCAGCCCTATCTTGACTGGCGCCTTGGGTTCTCGTCCCTTCTTCGCCAGCCACGAGAAGAGGGCGATGCTCACGGGTGTCAGCCCCACGACGAAGCCCGGGTTGAACTGCTGGAAGATCGGCGCGTCGATAGCCACTGTCCCTGCCTTCGTGTACCTGTAGCCCAGTATGACGGCAATGGCTACTATGATGAATGCGCTGATGACCTTACCCAGTGTCTTCTTCGACTGGAACAGCGAGAAGAGGGCGAAGACCGCCACGATGACAAGCGAAAGGTTCAGGACGTCGAACATCATGCCCTGCGCCCCTGAGGCCTCGCGGGCGGTGAACTCGTCGGCGAACCACGTGAGGGTCAAGCCGTTCTGGCCGAACGCCATCCAGAAGAAGATGACCACGGCGAAGACGAGGCAGAGGCACACGATGCGCTCCTTCGTCTCGCTCTTGGAGAGCTGCTCGACGGGTTCTGCCGTCTTGGCCTGCTTCTTGCGGGGGGTGAGCACCTGCTTATAAGTGGAGCGGCCGAGGAAGTAGATGAGCATCGACACTATCACCGACACGCACGCCACGGAGAAGGCGAAGTGATAGCTGTCGGCCTTGCTGAAGGAGAGCGTCGTCTGCGCCCAGTCCATCATCTTTATGGCAGCCGTGGGGGCGAAGAGGGCGCCAACGTTGATGAGCATGTAGAAGAGGGAGAAGCCCGAGTCTCTCTTGTCTGCGTAACGAGGGTCGTTGTAGAGGTCGCCCACCATCACCTGAAGGTTGCCCTTGAACAAGCCCGTTCCCACGCACACCAGCAGCAGCGCCGCCCCCATCGCGCTTATGCCAATCCAGTCTGCGCCAAGGGGGATGCTAAGCAGCAGGTAGCCGAAGAACATGACGGAGATGCCTATGACCACCATTCGGCTGTAGCCCCAAAGGTCTGCCGCTATGCCTCCCAGCAAGGGAAGGAAGTACGCCATCATGAGGAAACAGGCGTAAATATTTGATGTCACTCCCTCCGAGAAGCCGAACTTCGCCCCGAGGAAGAGCGTGAAGACGGCGAGCATCGTGTAGTAGCCAAACCGCTCGCCTGTGTTGGCTATCGCAAGCGTCCAAAGACCCTTGGGCTGTCCTTCAAACATATTAGTAGGTAATGTTAAGTGTTAAGTACGAGCGCGAAGGTAGTGATTATAATGCTAACAAAGGCATCAAAGGGAGTAAATTGCTGTGGCTATGCTCATCGGGGGCAGCTCCAAGCCTTCCTCTGTGCTTACCTCCTCGCACTGTTCCCTTCGTGAGGTGCGGTACACCGTCTTTAATACTGCCCCTTGGGGGAGCAGCAGCCGCACCGTGCGACGGCGGTTGGAGGCGTTTAGGGTGACGTATACGAGTGTCCTTCCGTCGGGGCTCAGTGCGGCGAGCCCGTGCTCGTCGTCCACCTCAAGCCATCGGTAGCCCTTGGGGATGAAGCGGCTGAAGTGCTGGCGCACGTAGTAGTTGCTGTGCCTCGTGAAGTTGTCCCACCCTCGGTCGCTCCTTACGAGGCTCCACTGGTCGAAGTTCTGCTCGACGTACTGCCAGTCGCACCACACCCGGGGCTTAAGGTAGCGTATGTCGTCCACCAGTCGCTGCGCCATCCCGAGGTTGCCCATAAGCCCTCGCCCGCCTGCCCCCGTCTCGCTCTGCCAAAGGGGGATGCCCAGCGAGTCGCAGAGCTCACGGAGGCGAGCCTTATCCTCCCTCGTGCCCTCGTAGGTGTGCGTGTTCCACTGCCCAAGCATTGGCAGCACGCCCGCCTCGCTGTAAGCCCTCAAGTCCCTCAGGGATTGCCCCACGCTCGTCTCGTCGGAGGCGGAGATGACCGTCCCGAGCCCGCTCTCCCTTAGCGTCGGGTAAAGCACCCGCAGCAGCCCGATCTGGCTCTCCACGTCGAAGTGGCAGCCCTCCTGCCCGCCGTTCTGCCTCCAGTAGTCCGTCATAGGCTCGTTGAAGGGCTCCAGCGTGCGGAACTCTATGCCGTACTCTTGGCGGTAGTGCAGGCACACGTCCACGAGGTAGCGGGCGAAGGCGCTGTACTGGTCGGGCGCAAGGTTGTCCTCCGAGGCTGTCCCGTTGCCTGCCGAGCAGCCGCTGAGGGTCATCCACCACGGCGCGCTGTTGGAGAACGCCTCGAACACAGCGTCGGGTCGCCTCTCTCGTATCATCAGCATAATGCGACGCTGGCTCTCGTCACGGCTCCAGTCGTAGTCCTCCCTCGGGCTGTCCCTGAAGCCCTCCATCTCCGCCCTCAGCCCCTTGCCTCCTCTAAGGCCGAAGTGGTGAGGCGTGCAGTGCGCCCACTCGGGGTCGTCGCCGCCGCCTATATTATAACGGAAGACGTTGTAGTTAAGCCCGTCGGGAGACACGAGCCAGTCTATCAGCGAGTCGAGCTTCTCCTCGCTCCACTGCCCGCACTCCTTCGCCCACCAGCACAGCGACACTCCCCAGCCCTCGCACACGCCCTCCACCCTCGCGGTGTCGATGCTCACGGTCTCCGTCCTGCCCTGCAGGCAGCAGAGGAGGGACGCGATTACAGTTAACGTTCTCATGATTGACAGGTTGAATGCCGTGGCAAAGGTAAGGAAAAGGCGGACAAGCCGCACACGGAACAGCCGCAACTTGTCCGTCGGACCTCTTGGAACTCCTCCGTCGGACCTCTTGGAACTGGTCCGTCGGACCTCTTGGAACTTCTCCGTCGGACCTCTTGGAACTGGTCCGTCGGACCTCTTGTAACTTGTCCAATGAAGGGATTTCAGCTCCTGCCTTATACCCTTGGAAGCGGGCAAACGCAAAGAAGCCCGCCTCCCTCTCGAGAGACGGACTCCGTTGATACTATGAAAACAAAAAGCTATCCTAAGAAGCTGAGCAGGATGCCCGCCGCAACGGCCGAGCCTATCACGCCTGCCACGTTGGGCCCCATTGCGTGCATGAGCAGGAAGTTGGTGGCGTCAGACTCCTGCCCCACCTTCTGGCTCACACGCGCCGCCATAGGCACTGCGCTCACGCCCGCCGAGCCGATGAGCGGGTTTATCTTCTTCCTGAGGAACAGGTTCATTATCTTAGCCATTATCACGCCCGAAGCCGAGCCTATGCCGAACGCCACAACGCCCACGACGAGGATGCCCAGCGTGTTGATGTTGAGGAAGGAGGATGCCGTCGCCGTAGCCCCCACCGTCAGGCCGAGGAAGATGACCACGATGTTGTTGAGCTCGTTCTGCGCCGTCTTGCTCAGCCGCTCAACCACGCCGCTCTCCTTCATCAGGTTGCCCAGCATAAGGCAGCCTATCAGGGTGGCCGCCGAGGGCACTACCAGCGACACTATGATGGCCACCGCGATGGGGAACACTATCTTCTCCTTCTTGCTTACGCGCCTAAGCTGCTCCATGTGTATGCGGCGCTCGCTCTTCGTGGTGAGGGCTCGCATGATTGGCGGCTGTATGACGGGCACGAGAGCCATGTAGCTGTACGCGGCCACCGCTATCGGTCCGAGCAGCTCCGGGGCAAGCTTCGATGTGAGGAAGATGGCCGTGGGGCCGTCCGCGCCTCCGATGATGCCTATGGAGGCTGCCTGCGGGGCGGTGAAGTCGAAGCCGGGTATGCCTATCTGCATTATCAGGAAGGTGGCGAAGATGCCTATCTGTGCTGCCGCCCCGAGCAGCAGGCTCTTAGGGTTGGCGATGAGCGGGCCGAAGTCGGTCATCGCACCGACGCCCACGAATATCAGGCAGGGGTACACGCCCGCCTTCACACCCATATACAGGATGTCCAGCAAGCCGCCGTGCGCCATGATGTAGCCGTAGCTGTGGTAATGCTCGCCCCCCTCCTTAAGGAACTCCTTCCACAGGTCCGAGTCGTAGAGACCCGCCCCGGGCAGGTTAGCCAGCGCCATGCCGAAGGCTATGGGCAGGAGCAGCAGAGGCTCGTACTCTTTCTTTATGGCAAGGTACATGAGGAAGCAGCTGATGAGCAGCATGATGGCGTTCTTCCACACGCCGCTCTCTATGAAGAAGGAGATGAAGCCCATCTCGCCCACGAACTTGTGCACTCCCTCGTTGATGTCGAAATCCTGTGCCATCGCTGGCAAGGCGGCACACAGCAGCAAGACGGTTATGCCGCAGAAAAGGACTTTGTTTTTCATGTCTTCGGGGCTTTATTCCAGTTCTACCAGCAAGTCGCCCTGGTTCACCTGGTCGCCCGGCTTCACGGGCACGGCTTTCACCTTGCCCCCGTTCTCCGAGGCGATGTTGTTCTCCATCTTCATCGCCTCCATGGTGACCACAGTCTCGCCCGGCTTAATCTCCTGGCCAGCCTTCACCAGCACTTGCTTCACGGTGCCAGGCAGCGGCGCGAGCACCTGTTTGCTGTTGCCAACGGGACCGTGCAGAGGGGCTGCCTCAATAACCTCCTCAGCGCCCTCGAAGTCCACCAGCAGGTCGCCCTGAATGACGTTCTGACCCAGCCGCACTGCAATCTCCTTCACCGTGCCGTCAGCCTCAGCCACGATGTCGTTTGCCATCTTCATTGTCTCGATGACGAGCAGCACGTCGCCCTCCTTCACCTTCTGTCCCTGCTCGATGTTGATCTTGATGACCGTGCCGGGCATTGGGGACATCAGTTTTGTGGGAGCTTTGGGTTTCGACGCCGCAGCGGGGGAGCCCACGTGATGCACCACGTGGTGTATCACCTTAGGAGTTGAGGACTTCGGGTTGGACACCTGCACGGTGAAAGTCCTGCCGTTTACCGTTACCACAAGCTTACCGTTCTCCAGCTCCTCCACGCTGCTGATGTAGGTGATGCCGTCGACCTTGAACTTATATTCTTTCATTTTTCTATTGTGTTAATAATCTCATTGGTTTTGCTCGGCGAACTGCCACGGTGAGGGAGTGTCGTTGTTGATGGTAAGCACGCCGCTCTCCACGTCGTGCTGGTCGCTCAGGTAGAGGTGCAGGGCTATGGCAACAGCCGCCTTGTCGGCCTGGGTTGCGTTCTCGAGCAGATCCTCTTCGTGCCGTGAGCCGTGCTTGGCGAGCTGCGCTCCCTTCTTTGCAACAGTGCTGAATATTTGCAGCACGGCCACGAGTATTATCAATATGACGAACACCGTAAGCACCGAAATGCCAGCCAGTGCCCAGCGGTCGGACCACGAGGTCAGGTTTACTGTGAGGAATATCATCGTCCCAATCTGTTGTTACAAAGGTATGTTGCCGTGCTTTCTCTTCGGGTTGTACACCTTCTTGTTGGCGAGCTGCGCCAGAGCCCTTATGACGCGGAAGCGCGTGTTGCGAGGCTCAATAACATCGTCGATGTAGCCATACTTGGCGGCGTTGTAGGGGTTGGCGAAGAGCTTCGTGTACTCCTCCTCCTTCTCTGCCAAGAACGCGTCAGCCTCCTCCTTCTTTCCCGCCTTTATCATCTCCTTCGTGTCCTTGGCGTAAAGCACGGAGGCGGCTCCGGCAGCCCCCATCACGGCTATCTCGGCAGACGGCCAGGCATAGTTGAGGTCGCCACGCAGCTGCTTGCAGCTCATCACTATGTGCGAGCCGCCGTACGACTTGCGCAGGGTCACCGTCACCTTAGGCACTGTGCACTCCCCGTAAGCGTAGAGCAGCTTTGCCCCGTGCAGGATGACGGCGTTGTACTCCTGCCCCGTTCCGGGAAGGAAGCCCGGCACGTCCACAAGAGTCACGATGGGTATGTTGAACGCGTCGCAGAAGCGCACGAAGCGCGCCCCCTTGCGGCTTGCGTTGCTGTCCAGCACGCCAGCCAGCTGCTTCGGCTGGTTAGCCACGATGCCCACGCTCTGTCCGTTGAAGCGTGCGAAGCCAATGATGATGTTCTTGGCGAACAGCGGCTGTATCTCGAAGAACTCCCCGTTGTCCACGATGCCCGCTATCACCTCGTACATATCGTAAGGCATGTTCGGGTTCTCAGGTATGATCTCGTTCAGGTAGTCCTCCATGCGGTCTATCGGGTCGTTGCATTCCACCTTGGGAGTATGCTCAAGGTTGTTCTGCGGGATGTAGCTGAGCAGCGTCTTTATGGTCTCTATGGCCTCCTCCTCCGTGCTTGCCGTCAGGTGGGTCACGCCGCTCTTCGTTGAGTGCACGCTTGCGCCACCCAGCTGCTCCTGCGTCACATCCTCGCCCAGCACCGTCTTCACCACCGCCGGGCCAGTGAGGAACATATAAGAGGTGTTCTCCATCATCAGCGTGAAGTCCGTCAGTGCGGGACTGTAGACAGCTCCCCCCGCGCACGGCCCCATGATGGCGCTTATCTGAGGTATCACCCCGCTTGCCATTATGTTACGCTGGAATATCTCCGCATAGCCAGCCAAGGCGTTGATACCCTCCTGCAGGCGCGCGCCGCCAGAGTCGTTAAGACCAATAACGGGAGCACCCACCTTCATCGCCATGTCCATCACCTTGCATATCTTGCTTGCCAGCATCTCAGAGAGAGAGCCGGCGCTCACGGTGAAGTCCTGCGCGAAGACAAACACCAGGCGCCCTCCGATAGTGCCGCTTCCAGTCACCACCCCGTCGCCCAGATAGTGCTTCTTCTCCATCCCGAAGTTTGTGCAGCGGTGCTCCACGAACATATCCATCTCCTCAAAACTGCCCTCGTCCAGCAGCATCGCAATGCGCTCCCTGGCCGTGTACTTGCCTTTCGCATGCTGTTTCTCGATGGCCTTGTCACCACCGCCCATACGGGCTTTGGCGCGCAGCTCCACCAGCTCGGTGATCTTTTCTGCTTGAGTATTCATACTTCCTGTTTATTACCCTTGTTTCATATACAGCGCAAAGGTACGCAATTAATTAGCACGCCAACCTTTATTAACGAAAAATAAAAAATCAGCGAGGGGATTTTGCTTACCTTTGCAGCCAATATGACGAGACAAGCCCCACTTGAGCTGGGCGAGAAGCCCATCCCGCAGCTCCTCTTCCAGTACGCACTGCCCTCCATAGTGGCGATGACAGCCACCTCTACCCTGAATATCGTTGACCGCATATTCATAGGGCAGGGAGTGGGTCCGCTTGCCATCGCCGGGCTTGCCAGCACGCTGCCCTTCATGAACCTCGGGGCTGCCTTCGGGGCTATGGTGGGAGTGGGCACGGGGGCGGTCATCAGCATACGCCTCGGGCAAGAGAAATACGACACCGCCCTGCGGGTTCTTGGCAACGCTGTTACGCTGAACATCATCATCGGACTGCTATTCGCCGTCATCTGCTGGATATTCCTCGACCCCCTGCTCATACTCTTCGGGGCAAGCCAGAACACGCTGCCCTACGCCCGCGACTATATGCAGGTCTTGCTCATCGGCAACGTCATCAGCCACAGCTACCTCGGGCTGAACAACGTCATCCGCGCAGCTGGGCATCCCACCAAGTCAATGCTATGCACCATACTGGCGGTGGGCCTGAACTGCGTGCTCGACCCCCTCTTCATCTACGGCTTCCACTGGGGCATCAGGGGAGGCGCTATTGCCACCGTGATAGCGCAGACAGCCAGCTTCGTCTGGCAGCTCTTCATCCTCAGCAACCCCAGCGAGGTGCTCCACCTGCAGCGGGGCATCTACCGTGTCAGCCTTAAGATTATACGCCAGATCATAGCCATCGGCATGAGTCCCTTCCTGATGAACTGCTGCGCCTGCCTTGTGGTGATATTCATTAACACGGGAATGCGCAAGTACGGCGACCTGCTGCCCATACCCGGAGGGGGAGACCGTGCCATAGCGGCTTACGGCATAGACAACAGCGTCATCTTCTTCTTCCTTATGATTGTGGTGGGCATCAACCAGGGGATGCAGCCCATAGCGGGCTACAACTGGGGCGCCCGCAAGAACGAGAGGGTGTGGGAGGTGCTTCGCTACGCCATCCTCGTGGCCACTGTCATAACAAGTATCGGCTTCTTCATCGGCGAGCTTGCACCAGAGTTCGTGGTCAGCATGTTCACAAAGGACAAGCATATCATAGAGATAGCCGCCCGTGGTTTCCGCATAGACGTGCTGGTGTTCCCCGTGGTAGGCACTCAGATGGTCATCAGCAACCTTTTCCAGAACATAGGGCACGCCGGCAAGAGCATCATCCTCTCGCTCACACGGCAGGCGCTCTTCCTGCTGCCGGGGCTTTACCTGCTGCCGCTCCTTTGGGGGCTCGACGGGGTGTGGACTGCCATCCCCATTGCCGACGCCTTGAGCATCATCCTCGCCCTCATTATGCTTGGCTGGCTGATAAGGCACGTTCGTAGGGCTGAGTTATCTTCCCATACGAGATGATCACTGTAGGACTGCTTAGCGACACGCACGCCTACTGGGACGACCGCTACGCAGAGTACTTTGCCCCTTGCGAGGAGATATGGCACGCTGGCGATATAGGCTCGCTCGAGGTGGCGCAGAGGCTCGGGGAGATAGCCACGCTGAGGGCTGTGCACGGCAATGTGGACGGGGCTAACATCCGCCTGCTCTATCCCGACGTGCTGAGGTGGGAGTGCGAGGGCGTTGACGTGCTTATGACGCACATAGGCGGTTACCCCGGCAGATACGCCCCTCAGATTAGGGACATCCTCTACCGCAAGCCCCCAAGGCTCTTCATCTGCGGTCACAGCCACATCCTTAAGGTGCAGTACGACAAGACGCTCCAGCTCCTTCACATCAACCCCGGGGCGGCAGGCTTGCAGGGCTGGCAGCAGGTGCGCACCCTCGTCCGCTTCCGTCTCGACAAGGGCAACATCTCCGACCTTGAGGTGATAGAGCTTAAGCGTTCGTTTGACTAATGTCAATAAAGCAGCCCTTTTCCGCGCTTTTAGGGGTCTGACCCTTGCCCATGAGCCTGAACGGCTCTACCTTTGCACCGTCATAAGACGAAAGCCCCAAGCGAGGGGCAGAAACAAGTAAAGGTAAAAGGATTGTTATGAAGAAGAGTTATCAGACACTGAAGAGCTTCGTCAACTGGTACTACAACCGTGCCGCCAGCGTGTACACTCACACCCCCAGCGGCATGATACCGACAGCGGCTCTCGCAAGGTAAGCACTTCGTGCTTCTCCGTTTCCATATTGGCGAGGCT
>JAJPYQ010000010.1:13740-24000 GCA_021204865.1 Prevotellaceae bacterium
CCGCCTCGCTGGGTGCTTCTCCGTTTCCATATTGGCGAGGCTCCGCCTCGCTGGGTGCTTCTCCGTTTCCATATTGGCGAGGCTCCGCCTCGCTGGGACTACACACTGAACTAATGACTGGGTGGCGCATCCTTCGGGAAACGCCGCCCTTTCTTTATCTCACAAGGAACCAGGGGTTGTGCAGGTCGGGCTTGTTGTAATGCAGCGGCTGGTCAGTCCCCGCCTCGTATATCTGCCTGCCCGCGCAGCAGGCTATGGCGTGAGCCGCCCCCGTGTCCCACTCCATCGTCGGGGCGAGGCGGGGGTACACGTCCGCCGAGCCCTCCGCCACGAGGCATATCTTCAGGCTGCTGCCGCTCTCTCGCAGCACAGCGTCAGGGTGCTCCCGTCTCGCCTCCTCGATGAAGCTGAGCGTCTCGGGGGAGCAGTGCGAGCGGCTGCTCACGATGACGTACGGCCGCCCCTCCGTCTGGGGAAAGGGCAGCCTCGCGGACCTCTCCACCAGCAGTGGAAGGCTCATCCCCTCCTCCCACCGTGTGATGCCCTCCGCCCTGTAAGCCCCGAGCAGAGGCTCGGCGAAGTAGAGCAGCCGCCTCTCGGGGGCGTAGACCACGCCAAGGTGCGGCCGCCCGTTCAAGACAAGGGCGATGTTCACGGTGAACTCCCCGTTGCGCTTGATGAACTCCTTCGTGCCGTCCAGCGGGTCAACAAGCCAGAAGGCGTCCCACCCACGCCTCTCCTCGTAAGGGAGCTGCCGCCCCTCCTCGCTTAGTATAGGTAGAAGGGTGGGGGCGAGATGCCTCGAGATGCAGCTGTGGGCAGCCTTGTCCGCCAGGGTCAGAGGCGAGCTGTCCGCCTTGAGCGTCACCCCGAAGCCGCTCTCCCCGCCCTCGTACACTCGCATTATCTCCCCGCCAGCCTCGAGGGCAGCCCTTATGGCTATCCCCAGCCCCGCCAGCGCCTGTCTGTTCTCTTCCATATTTATACAGCTTTGGGGGCAAAGGTAATGTATGTGAGGGTACGATGCAAGGGAACGGCCGGCAATTCGTCAGGGGGAGGGATCGCTGTGACCTCACTGACTCCACTTAAGTGACCTCACTGACTCCACTTAAGTGACCTCACTGACTCCACCTAAGTTACCTCACTGACTCCACCAATGTGAAGTCACTGACTTCACCCAAGTGACCTCACTGACTCCACCACGAAGCCTAAGCGCAGAGGTTAAAAAGGCGAGCCTACGCAATAATAAGGCTCTCGCTGTCGTTTTCCCAAAGGATTAAAAGCGAGAGGTTAATCATGATAGACTACATAAAGGGAGAGCTTGCGGAGCTGACCCCGACGCAGGCAGTGGTGGAGGCTGGCGGCGTGGGCTACGCCCTTGGCATTTCTCTCTTCACCTACTCCGCCCTCGAGGGCAGGCGTGAGGCGCGGCTGTGGGTGGTGGAGGTGATAAGGGAGGATGCCTACACCCTTTGGGGCTTCGCCACGAGGGAGGAGCGCAGCCTTTTCTTGCTCCTGACCAGTGTTAGCGGCATAGGCGGCGCGACGGCGAGGGTGGCCCTCTCCGCCCTCTCGCCCTCGGAGATGGTTGGGGCTATAAGCCGTGGCGACGAGCGTGTGCTCCGTGGCGTGAAGGGCATAGGGCCGAAGGCGGCGCAGCGCATCATAGTGGAGCTTAGGGACAAGGTGCTGGGCTTGGATGTCGCCCCCGAGCAGAGGGCGGGGAGCATAGACAAGGAGCTGAGGGACGAGGCTGTGGCTGCTCTGACGATGCTCGGCTTCCCTCCCGCCCCGTCGCGCAAGGCGGTGGTGAGGCTGCTTGAGGGCGACCCCCGAATGAAGGTGGAGCAGGTCATTAAGGCTGCCCTGAAGATGCTGTAACCTCTTGAGGCAGGCGGTGTAGGTGAGGAAGGCAAGGCTCTTAAGCGTGTTGGTGATGGCGATGGCAATCGATGCCGTTGCCTTCAGTGGTTCTATGGGTATGCCCTCCGAGACGGGGGAACAAGCCCCCAAGGACACCGCCTCAACGCAGCGAAGGAAGTCCCGCTACGCCGTGAAGAAGACCACAGCCCAACAGCAGGAGGACTTGGAGCCCAAGACTGCCGACCTCAGAGACCCCCGCAACATGCAGACGGAGGTGGACTACGACGAGCGGGACGACAGCTACACCGTCGGGACTACCCTGCTGGACGACGCGGGGGCGGACGCAAAGGCTAAGCAGACCACCGCCAACGCCCCGAAGACCCCAGTGGACACCTCGGAGGACAAGGACGCGACGAACGTGACCAGCTCGGGCACTGCCTCGCACCTCGGCTACGCCGTAAGCACCCTGCCAAGGGTTGACCTTACGGAGCGTTACCTCGACGTGCCTCTCAGGATGACCTCCGAGGAGTACCAGCGCTGGACGATGAGGCAGAGCATGAGCCGCTACTTCCGTGACCGCAACGCGGAGACCTTCGAGAGCAAGGGCAAGGAGAAGTTCGACTTCACGGACATGCACTTCGACCTCGGCCCGGCGGACAAGATATTCGGCCCGGGCGGGGTGAGGATAAAGACGCAGGGCAGCGCGGAGCTTAAGGTGGGCATGACGATGAAAAAGGTGGACAACCCCTCGTTGGCGGTGAACCGACGGAAGACGAACAGCTTCGACTTCGACGAGAAGATTAACCTGAGCCTTACGGGCAGCGTGGGTGACAAGATAAACATGAAGATGAACTACAACACCGACGCTTCCTTCGACTTCGACTCGCAGAGCATGAAGCTGAAGTACGACGGCAAGGAGGACGAGATAATAAAGCTCATAGAGGCGGGCAACGTGTCTATGCCGAGCAACAACAGCCTCATCCCCGGCGTGGCGAGCCTCTTCGGCTTGCGCACTGACCTGCAGTTCGGCCGCCTCACTATGCAGACGGTGGTGAGCCAGAAGAAGTCTGCCACGAAGAGCGTCTCCTCGAAGGGCGGCACAAGCACCAACACGTACGAGTTCTCCGCCTCGAACTATGAGGAGAACCGCCACTTCTTCCTCTCGCACTTCTTCCGCCAGCAGTACGACAAGAACATGAAGACCCTGCCAACCATCGCCAGCGGCATTAGCATAACGAGGGTGGAGATATGGGTGACCAACAAGACTGCCAGCACGACGAACAACCGCAACATCGTGGCCTTCGCCGACCTTGGGGAGCACGACGTGATAGGAAGGGACGACCTCTGGGGCAGCGCCTCCGTGACCGTCGCCTCCAACAAGGCTAACACTGAGTATAACACCCTTGTCAACTCGCTGGCTGACGCAAGGGACATCTCGCAGGCAAGCACGGTGTTGGACAACTACGGTCTCGTAGGGGGCGAGGACTACGAGAAGCTGCAGAGCGCCCGCCTGCTGAGCAGCTCGGAGTATTACCTCAACTCCTCCCTCGGCTACGTCTCCCTCAACTCAACCCTCCAGACGGACGAGATACTCGCCATAGCCTACGAGTACACATACGCCGGGGTGACGTATCAGGTGGGGGAGTTCAGCGCTGACCTCACGGACAACAGCAGCGCACTCTTCGTGAAGCTCCTGAAGGGGAGCAGCGGCTCGCCCTCGCTGCCCACGTGGAGGCTGATGATGAAGAACGTGTACAGCCTCGGGGCGAGCAGCACCACGAAGGACAAGTTCAAGCTGGACATCAAGTACCAGAGCGACTCGAGCGGCGTGTACCTGACCTACCTGCCTGAGGAGAAGCTGAAGAGCACCACCCTGCTGAAGGCGATGAACCTGGACCGCCTCGACGACAACAACAAGGCGAACAGCAACGGCAAGTTCGACTACGTGGACGGCTACACCATCTACAAGGGGCGCATCTACTTCCCCGTGGCTGAGCCTTTCGGCGAGCACCTGAGGGAGTGGATAGGCGACGACGTGACGGCGGACAAGTACTGCTTCCCTGAGCTGTACGACAGCACCAAGACGGTGGCGAAGCAGATGGCAGAGCACGACAAGTTCCTGCTGACGGGTCAGTACACTGGCTCTAACGCAGGGCAGATTGACCTTGGGGCAACCAACATAGCGCAGGGCTCGGTGGTGGTGACGGCTGGGGGCGTGACGCTGACTGAGAACACGGACTACATCGTGGACTACAACATGGGCACGGTGACGATAATCAACCAGAGCATAGTGGACGCTGGCACGACCATCAACGCCTCGGTGGAGAGCAACGATAACTACGGTATGCAGCGGAAGACTATGCTGGGCGTGAACCTCGACTATAAGCTGAACGACAACTTCACGATAGGCGGCTCTGTCTTCTTCCTCAACGAGCAGCCCCTGACCACCAAGGTGAGCATGGGCAACGAGCCGCTGAGGAACACACTGTGGGGCTTGCATACGTCGTGGAAGAGAGAAAGCCAGTGGCTCACCAATATGCTGGACAAGATACCGCTCATCAATGCCACGCAGCCCAGTCAGATCTCCTTCGACGGTGAGTTCGCTCAGCTGGTGGCGGGGCAGAACAAGCGCATACAGGGCGAGGCCTCCTACCTTGACGACTTCGAGAACTCCTCGAACAAGCAGTCGCTCACCACGCCTACCTATTGGACTATGTCAAGCACCCCAAGCATGTTCACCGAGAGCAAGCTCAACAACGACATACAATACGGCTACAACCGAGCCTTGCTGGCGTGGTATTACGTTGACCCCATCTTCACACGCCGCAGCAGCACACTGACCCCTGCGCACATAAAGAGCGACCTCGACCAGCTGTCGAACCACTACGTCCGTGAGGTGTACGAGCGTGAGCTTTACCCGCAGAAGGCGCAGAACAGCTACACATCGGCCACAAGCCTCAGCGTGCTGAACCTCGCCTACTACCCAAGCGAGCGTGGTGCTTACAACCTTTGCACAGACGTTGACCGCAACGGCAAGTTCCTCTATCCGCAGGAGAAGTGGGGCGGCATGATGCGCAAGATGGACAACACGGACTTCGAGACGATGAACGTGGAGTACATTGAGTTTTGGCTGCTTGACCCGTTCATCTATACCAGCGGACAGCCTGGCAACTACGGGGGGGACTTCTACATCAATCTCGGGGAGGTGTCGGAGGATATATTGAAGGACGGCAAGAAGTTCTACGAGAGCGGCATGCCTATTGACGGTGACCCGACATACTACACGGAGACGGTGTGGGGCAGAGTGCCGAGCAGCACCACCAGCGTGACCTACGCATTTAACAATGATGGCGGTGCTCGCTCTGTGCAGGACATCGGCTTCAACGGTCTCTCGAGCGAGGAGGAGCTGACCTTCGGGGCTTACGCCCAGTATGTTCAGGAGATGCAAGGCATTGTGAACGAGCAGGTGTACGACAGCATCGTGGCAGACCCTGCGGGGGACGATTATCACTATTACCGTGGCACGGACTTCGACCAGGCGCAGACCAGCATACTGGACCGCTACAAGCGCATCAACATGCCGGAGGGCAACTCGCCAGACAGCAACAACTCGCCCGAGAGCTACGAGACGGCCTACAAGACCACGCCCGATGTGGAAGACCTGAATCAGGACTACACGCTGAACGAGTACGAGAAGTACTACCAGTATCACGTCTCCATAAGGCCTGAGGACATGGTGGTGGGCAGAAACCACATAACGGACATGCGCACCTCGAGCGTGAAGCTGAGGAACGGCAACACGGAGGAGGTGAACTGGTATCTGTTCCGCCTGCCGCTGGACGAGTGGGACTCGCGTGTGGGCAGCATCAGCGACTTCACAAGCATTCGCTTTATGCGTATGTTCCTCACTAACTTCGAGGAGCCTGTAATACTTCGCTTTGCCACCCTCGACCTTGTGTATGGCGACTGGCGGCCTTACGAGCAGAGCCTCTATCAGGGTGACGCTTCAAGCAGCTCAGCGACCCTCACCGTCAGCACCGTGAACATTGAGGAGAACAACGACAAGACACCTGTCAACTACGTGCTGCCCCCAGGCATATCGCGTGTCACTGACCCAAGCCAAAGCCAGCTGGTGGAGGAGAACGAGCAGGCGTTGTGCATGGTGGTGGAGAACCTTCAGTCGGGCGAGGCGAAGGCGGTGTACAAGAATTGCAAGTACGATATGCGTCAGTATAAGCACCTGCAACTCTTCGTCCACGCCAACGCCCTGATAAACGACGCGACGAACCTGAAGGACGGCGAGACGAGTGTGTTCTTGCGCCTTGGCAGCGACTACAAGAGCAACTTCTACGAGTATGAGGTGCCGCTCACCCTCACCCCTGAGGGCAACTACGACACCTACAGTTCGGCTGGCTGCTATGCCGTGTGGCCTGAGGACAATATGATTGACATCAATCTGGACATCCTCACCGACCTTAAGAAAGACCGCAACAAGCAGAAGAGCCTGGGCATGGCAAGCTTCAGCCAGCTCTACTACGACTACGACCCTGACAAGCAGAACAACAAGATATCCATCATGGGCAACCCCTCGCTGGGTGAGGTGAAGACCATAATGATTGGCATACGCAACAACGGGCGGACGGTGAAGAGCGTGGAGGTGTGGGTCAACGAGCTGCGCCTGCAGGAGTTCACCAACGACGGGGGATGGGCTGCGCAGGGCAACCTGAACATACAGTTCAGCGACATCGGTTCTGTGAACGCACAGGGCAAGATAGAGACAGCGGGCTTCGGGGGACTGGAGCAGACGGTGGAGGACCGCTCGAACGAGGACACTTACAACTACTCCATAACCACGAGCATTGACCTCGGCCGCCTGCTGCCCGACAAGGCGAGGGTGAACTTCCCTATGTATTACTCGTACAACAAGGAGGTGGTGAAGCCTAAGTATAACCCGCTGGACACGGACATGCTGCTCTCTGACGCGCTGGACGCCCTTCAGACAAAGGCGGAGAAGGACTCGCTGAAAGCCTTGACCACAACGACGGAGGTGCAGAAAAACCTCTCGTTCAGCGGCGTGAAGGCGAATATCAGCTCGCTGAAGCATCCCATGCCTTACGACCCCGCCAACTTCACCTTCAACTATGCGCACCAAAGCACTCGCAAGGAGGGCGTGACCACCGTCTATGAGGTGGACAAGAGCTGGAAGGGGGGGCTGAACTATGCGTGGACACCTAACTGGCAGATATGGGAGCCGCTGAAGAACCTGAAGTCGAAGAGCAAATGGCTGCAGATTGTGAAGGACCAGAACCTTGCCTTCGCCCCGCAGAGCATAACATTCTCAACGGACATCAACCGCACGTACTATGAACTGCAGGAGCGTGACGTGGATGACATGGATAACCCGCAGTCGCTGCCCGTCAGCTTCTCGCAGAGCTTCCTTTGGAACCGCAGCTTCTCCATACGCTGGGACATATTCAAGGCTCTGCATTTCTCCTTCGAGAGCGGCACTAACGCAGAGATTGAGGAGCCTTACACGCCTGTGAACAAAGACCTCTACGCTGACCATTACAGCGCCTGGAAAGACAGTATCAAGTATAGCCTGCGCCACTTCGGCAGGCCGCTGGACTACAGCCAGTCGACGAGCCTCTCCTATAAGCTGCCCATAGACAAGATACCTCTGTTCGACTGGCTTTCTGCCGACGCCTCCTACACGGGCACTTACTCGTGGGTGCGCGGAACGGAGCAGGAGGACGGCTCGACGCTCGGCAACACCATTAACACGCAGCGCACCATAAACATGAACGGCAAGGTGAACCTCGAGACGCTGTACAACCACTCTGACTTCCTGAAGGAGGCGAATAAGCGCTTCTCGGCAAGCAACGCAAAGAGTGAGTCGAAGAAGAAGGTGGACGAGAAGAAGAAGGCGGACGAGGCGAAGAAAAAGGCTGAGGAGGACAAGAAGAAAGCCCGTCAGGCCGCCGAGGAGGAGGCTAAGAAGACGGGTGAGCCGGTGGACAGCATACTGGCCCGGCAGGCTCAGCAGGACGCTGCCAAGCAGACTAACGCGCAGGGCACAAGCCAGCAGAAGGATAACCGCAAGCAGAAGGGCTTCGTGGAGGAGGTTACGCTGCGCACGGACACGACAACAACGATAACGCACAACCAGAAGTCGAAGCGCCTTCTCGTTTCCGCACGTGACAGCCTCGGGCACGCCTACAAGCTGAAGTACAAGAAGCTGGACGAGAATAAAATACTGGTGAAGAACAAGGACAGCATTCAGCTGCGCATCAACGTCATCGCCAAACCGCCGCTCGATGAGCTGAAGTGGTACTCGGCAGCACAGGCTGTGTCACGCTTCGCAATGATGGTGAGGAACGTGAGCGTGTCGTACAGAAACACGTACAACCTCTACCTGCCGGGCTTCCTGCCCGATGTGGGCGACATGCTGGGGCAGAGGCGCAGCGGGGGGATGTTCCAGCCGGGACTTGACTTCGCCTTCGGGCTTGTGGGCGACAGCTACATCGACAAGGCGAAGGAGCGTGGCTGGTTGCTTGTGGCTGACAGTGTGTCCACTCCCTCCACGACAAACACCACCGAGGACCTTCAGATAAAAGCTTCCCTTGAGCCGTTCAGCGACTTCAAGATTGACCTCTCCTTCTCGCGCACGATGAACCGCAGCAAGAGCATCCAGTATATGTACAGCGGTAATCCGACTACGCAGACTGGCTCGTTCAGCATGACCATACTCAGCCTGAAGTCTTCCTTCGGAGGCAAGGGGAACGCGCGCAACGGTTACCAGAGCAAGAACTTCGAGCGTTTCCGCAGCTACCTGCCTATCTTGCAGCAAAGGGTGGAGGCACAGTACACAGGGCTGCAATACCCCTCGGGCACGGGCTTCAGCGGCACGTTCAACCCTGAGAACGGAACGGTGGACACTTACTCGGCTGACGTGATGATACCTGCCTTCCTCGCCGCATACGCTGGGGGCAACCCCAAGAGGACGGCTCTCGACATCTTCCCCTCGCTTGCCCGCATGCTGCCCAACTGGAGCGTGACGTACAAGGGGCTCTCCACCTTGCCTTGGATACGCGACCACTTCAAGAGCGTGAACCTGACGCATGGTTATAAGAGTATCTATTCCATCGGCTCGTACAGCTCGTACAGCAGCTGGATTGAGGCTTTCACGGGCAGTGAGCTGGGCTTCGTGGAGAACACCACCACGGAGAGCTATGTTCCCTCAACGATGTACAACATCAGCACCGTCTCCATCAATGAGTCGTGGACACCACTGGCGGGCATCAACGTGACTTTCATGAACAACATGACGGCTAAGATGGAGTATAAGGTTACCCGCGCCGTCACCCTGAGCATGACTTCCGCGCAGATTAACGAGACCTCCTCACGTGACATCGTGCTGGGATGGGGCTATAAGATAAACGACTTCCGCCTCTCGAGCCTGATAGGGGGCAAGAAGGCGAGCGCGCAGGCCGCCAAGAGCAACCGCACAAAGGGCGGCAGGAATGACGACGACAGCAAGAACTCCTCGCAAAACTCCCGCAACACGAAGAACCAGATAGCGCACGACCTCAACCTTTCCTTCGACTTCTCCCTGCGCAACCAGGACGCCATCAACCGTGACATCCAAACGGGCACCAGCGAGGCTACAAGCGGAAACAAAGCCATAAAGACGAGCTTCCAGATGAGCTACACCATGAGCCGATACGTCACACTAAGCCTCTACTACGACCGACAGAAGAACTCCCCGCTGCTCTCCAGCAGCAGCTACCCCACCATCACGCAGGACTTCGGCCTCAGCATGAAGTTCTCGCTCACAAGGTAGGGTTGCTTAATCCCTCAACCGCACCGAAACCGGGGTTCCAACCCACGGCTATCACGGTTGAACCCCTTCGGGGTTCTCATATCAACCGCACAGGACGAATAGAACAACCGCGCCGACTTTTTCTCTCGACCGCGCATTCATTTTCTAAAAGTCGCGCCGACTTTTTCCCTCGACCGCGCATTCTTTTGCCTCAAAACCCCCGATGTTTTAGTTCAAAACTGCCGATGTTTTTCTCTCGACCGCACGAGACGTTGGCGTTAGGGCGGAGCGAACCCCGGAGGGGTTCAACTATGAGACTTCGCTTAAGCGAGAGGAAAGACAGCTTGCTGGCTTGCTCCGCAAGCCATTCAATGTTTTCCTTGCAAAGCTCCGCTTTGCTGGCGAGCGTTGCGAAGGCCAGCGAGCCTGAGAGCTCGCCCAAAGGACAAACGGAGCGCACGAAGTGCGAAGCGAAAACAGCCGCTTGCCTTTAGGCTGGCGGTTAACGCGGATAGCGTTAAAAGAGTGCCGGAGGTACTCAACATCACACACAAACGTTAGCGAAAGCGTTGAGTACC